>JABJED010000372.1 GCA_018665025.1 Gammaproteobacteria bacterium | reverse complement strand
GCCAAGAATCCGAGCGGCACGATTCCGTGTATAGAGGAACCGGAGTCAGGGTTCACGCTGGGCGAAGCGCACGCGATCATGACTTACCTGGCTCGAACGAATGGCTGGACTGATGTTTATCCAGATGACGAAAGAGTCAGGGCAAAAATTGATGCCTATCTTCATTACCATCACAGGAATATCAGGGAAGCCTCAATCGGTCTGGTGGCTCCCAAGATCAGGAAGGACCTGGATATTCCTGAGCAAATTCAGATGTCCGCGAAACGCAATCTGACGGGTGCGCTCAATACGCTTGAGCATGGCTTCCTGGCTGACAACAAATTCCTGATGGGAGATTCAGTGACGCTGGCGGACCTTGCCGCTTATGTAGAGATTGGGCAGCTGCAGCCGCAATTCACCAATGTCTTCGATCTGACCCCGTTTCCTAATGTCGTTAGATGGTTGCACGATATGACCCAGGTTGAAGGTCATGATGATGTCCATGTGGTGCTAAAGGAACTTGGGGATATCAGCGAGACTGCGCCGGAGATGGAGGCGATTAAGAATGCGAACAAACAGGCACTGCGGGCACTTAAAGCAAAGCTTGCGATGCCTTGAGTCGCTTGTAAAACGGATGTGTGGGTGCTGTAATTCTTTACCTTCTGCTGCCTACCCACCTCGATGAGCTACGAGCTACCACTAGAACAGCGCTCCATGGTGCTCGACGACCACCGAAACGGTTTCTATCGTCGCGCGCTTGAACAAGTGATTGGTCCTGACTCGGTGGTGATGGATCTGGGCGCGGGCCTGGGTATATTGGGGTTTATTGCTGCCTCGCTTGGTGCCAAAAAGGTGCTGATGGTCGAGCCAAAAACCAACCAAGAAGCGGCGAGACAGATAGCTGCGGAAAATGGTTTAGAACACAAAGTTGAATTTATTGCGTCAACCGCGGAGCAACTCCTCTCCGGGGTTAAGGTGGACGTCATAACGTCGGTTTTTACGGGTAACTTTTTGCTGGAAGAAGACCTGCTTCCTTCGCTTTTTCTGGCAAGAGACCGGTTTTTGAAACCAGCAGGTTCACTGATCCCTGATCGCGCTGTTATGGTGGTTGTCCCTGTTGCCATGAACGATTTTTACGATAAGCATATCAACCGGTGGGCCGAGGGGTCTCAAGGAATCAAGCATGGAGCAATGCTTCCACTGGCAAGGAATAGTCTTTACTTCGACAGTTTCAGGGCCGCTGATTTTACGCCGCTTACACCCCCGGAAAAAATTCGCTCGTTAGATTTTCACACAGCATCCTTCGCTGATTGCCACGAAGAGGTCAGTTTTCAGATACGCAAGGAGGCACAAATAGATGGTTTTCTTTGCTGGTTTGACGCTCGTATGGGTGATGAATGGCTTAGTACCTCGCCCGAGGCACCTAAAACACATTGGTCTCAAGTCTTTATGCCGGTTAACAGGTCGAATTTGGATGCCGGCGCGAATGTCAGCCTCCGTATTGATCGGTCGGAGTTTGGTGAGTGGCACTGGTGCTTTACAACGGCTCAGGGGTCACAGCAGTATTCGAGTTTTCTTTCTGTCCCGACGACAGTGACGGAATTGCGGCGCCGTTCCGAACGCTATAGACCAGCACTGTCGGCGGAGGGACGCGCTGGTCAGTTTGTCTTGAGTAAGTTTGGCAAGCAGTCAACGGTGTCAGAAATAGCGTCAGAATTACAAGCTGGTTTTCCTGAGCTGTTTGCTGATGAGCCGGCTGCGGTGAGGTTCGTTCAAGGGATCGCAGCGAGCTTTGGTGAATAGCTACGCGTACTTCGATGGAGTGCTGCAGAGTGAGTTGCCTCTGCCAGAGCTTTTGCCTGGGCATAGTAGCCGGGCATCTCTTGCCATTGAGATACGGTTAGGAAAGCCTCAGAAGGGGTTGGAATCCGCGTTGCTTCACCGGTGGATCGATCCAGAAGGGGAAGTAGACTTGGAACTCTGTGGTAGCGAGTTCGGTTACCAATTGACCGTACCCGGCGTCGTTTCTGCCATAATTGACTTCAAGGCGAGCCAGCTCACGGTAATGCCTTTGTGTGATGACAAATCGTTACTCAGGGAGCAACTCCTTGACCAGTTGTTGCCAAGAGTTATGTCGAATTACAGTCCTTTGGTGATGCATGCCAGTTGTGTGACAAAAGCCGGGAAAACGCTTGCTTTCATCGGTAACAGTGGTGCTGGCAAGTCAACAATCGCCGCTTATTTTCAGCAGGCAGGTTGGAGCGTTATGACCGATGATTGTCTGAAAGTTATCGTCTCTGATAATCGCGTCAGTGCCTGCGGCGCGTACCCCGGGCTGAAGCTGCTCCCGGATAGCAACGAACGTTTGAACTCAGAAGGTTCCAGCCAAACCCCCATCGTGCAAACCTTTAGAAAACGACGCAGTCTTCAATCATCAACGCAGCCAGCCGAAAGACTGTTAAGTGCGATTGTTTTTCTGAATCCACGTGCGGCGAGTTTTGGGCTTAAAGAGCAAAGGGGGGCCGATGTGCTTCTGGAGGTGATTAAGCAGACGTTTGCGTTTAACCCGGGTGATATCGAAGCTGCTTCTCGCAGGTTACAAGACGGACGCCGTTTGTTAGCGAGCCCCTTACCCTGTTTCTCGGTCTCCTACCCGCACGATTATGAGGTGCTTCCAGTGCTTGCGGAAGCGCTTGTCGAACGCTTGCGATAAGGATTGTTCAGGCAGCGATGGCAGATTATGATCTTGCCATGACTGTAACTCGCCACATTGCGTTATCCCCAAAAGCCATCTGCCAGGAGGTGCACGGTGAAATGGTCATTTTGGACATGGAGAGTGAACAGTATTTCAGCCTAAATGAAGTAGGAAGTAAGCTATGGCGGCTACTTGAATCTGACAGCAACCTCTCTTTGGCTATCATCGGTCTGCTCGATCAGTATGAGGTGGAGGGCAATCAATTGAGAAGGGACGTCGAGCTCTTGGTCGCCGAACTCATTAGTGCCGGGCTGGTTTCCGAATCCCATGTTGCGAACTAAACGGAAATTGGATTAACGATGAGTGGACTTTATGGCCTGTTTTTTCGTCAAGGCGGCCGTTCCACTGATGTTCTGCTGAACCAACTATCGTATCAGTCAAAGCATAGAGCGGAAAAACTAGTCAACCTGGCGCACGATCAAGTCGGTATGGGCGTCGCGGAGCCGGGAAGCAGCGAATTCCTTCTGACGGCGGACATTCGACTCGACAATCGGGTAGAGCTTTGCCGTCAACTGGGGCTAAGCACTGATACCACGACCAGCGAATCAACGATCGTGATTACTGCTTATCGGCGATGGGGTAAGGCCTTTGTGGGCAAGCTGATTGGCGATTTTTCCTTTGCACTATGGGACGAAAGCCGACAAACCATGATCTGCGCCAGAGACCACCTTGGTGTAAAGCCGTTTTACTATCTGCTTGATGGCGAACAATTTGTTTTCGCCTCGGAGGCTAACATTATTGGCGTTATTCCAGCCTTCGAGTGCACAATCAACCCCGCTAGACTTATTGATTTCCGCGTTGACTGGCTCGAGTCTGTTGATAAGCGGTGTACATTTTTTAACGAAGTTCATCGACTGCCGCCAGCAAGTATACTGATCGTTAATGCCAATAGTCACCATGAGCATACCTACTGGGAGCTTGACGCGCATCGAGAGGTCTATTTTCCCAGTGATGATGATTATCAAAATGCTTTTGATGAGTTAGCTCGCCAAGCCGTCCAATGCCGAACGAATATCGGAACAGGTGGTGTTATGTTGAGCGGTGGTGTTGATTCATCGCTGGTTTCAGCGATCGCGGCCGATCTTCAGGATGCGCGTTTGCCGGCGTATTCAGGCATATTACCGAGGAGCGCGAAAGATAATGACTCGGAATGTGTACGATTGTTGCTGGGAAAACTTAATGTAATCGATAGGTCTCTTGAAACCACAGCGCAAAGTAAGTACCACCCGCAACTCAACAAACTGCTCGAAAGAATTGGTGAACCGTTCGATGTGAGTATGCTTCAAAGCTACCTTATGTATCTGCGAGCAGCTGAAGATGGCTGTGACTATGTGCTGGATGGTATTGATGGCGATTTAGCTCACACCTTACCTTCCTCCTATCCGAAATGGATCGCGAAACATGACGGCGTGGTTGCTGCGTTCACCGAGGTATATTGGATTTGGCGTCGCTGGTACAAGCCCGACGAGAGTCTCGCTGCGATTTGCCTTCAATATGCGAGGCTTATGTTTACGCCGAGAGTCGTGCGCCAGATAAAACAAAAAATAGGCGGTAGCAGCACTGACCGCCAATTTCGGGAGGTCATGTGCGAGTATGGTATCGACCCATCGGTCGCGATCAATACGGGGCTGCGTGCACGCATCGAGAAAGAAAACACCAATTATCTGCCAAAGGGAACTTCCCTGAAAGAACAGCGGGTGGCTCACATTCATCATCCCGGATTGGTAGCGGCGTTGGAAAGGTATGACAGGGTAGCCGCAAGTTGCGGTGTCGAAGCGCGACATCCGCTGTTAGATAAGCGGCTGGTCGAGTTTTCACTGGCGATACCCGGAAAGCAGTCAGGATCCCAGGGATGGTCGAAGTATCTGATGAGACGGGTGGCCGCGCGATATTTGCCGCCGGAAGTGGCCTGGAGAACCTCTGCGGATGATAATGGTGGGGAATTTATCCTTAGCTGGGTAGCTGAGCAGCAACAGCTCCTTGGTTCAACCATTGAGTCAAGTGGCGACCTGTTGCGGCCCTATGGGTTCAAGGTGAGGAAAAGTTCAAATGACCTTATGGAGCAATGGGGTACTTTCTGCCTGATTTCTTGGCAGTCTCATATTACAAAGTCAGGCTGTAGTGGTATTATCAAAGCTAAAGCTAAAGCGGACTAAAGCCTTGGAAGCCCCGTCAAAACCCCAGAAAAAGCTGCCGTATTCAGCACCAAAACTCGAGACACATGGTAGCATCGCGAGCCGGACAGCCGGGGGCAGTAATATGCGGACTATGGAAATGATCATGGCTATGATGATGCTCATGGCAATGCCCTAACGGTCATTCTTGGAATACCCTGATTATCTCGCCAATCTCAGCGATACCAAAATAGTCGCTCCACGCGAGGGGATCCACGAGTCCTTGCATCGCGGTGGGAACATAGTGGAAAAATATAAGGTGGTTATAGAAATTTGGTTCAATCGGCGCCGGATTGCGGTAGTGCCATTGGCTACTGCCTGAAAAAACCAGACCACTGCCTGATGCTAACTCAAAAGCATCAAAGGAAAAGCTCGATTTGATGCTTGACTGCCAGTCCTCAGTGCAGGCATCTTCGGTGGGCCATTCGGATACCGAGCTAATATAAATCGGCCACACTGCGCTGGCGTCCAGCGGGATATCGAGCGTCCACTTCGCGACTGGGTTATCCAAGTGTGGCTCGCAAACACCCCGGCCATTGTAGATCGACAGGAAGCTATAAGAGGGGACGACCTCCTCATTAACCATGTCCGAGACTTGCTCCGTCAAGCGTTGCTGTAGATCACTAAAGTAGGGGTGGTCATGTAACACTAACCTGCCGAAACTCTCGACTTCATGAACTTCCCAGTCACCTATCCCAATGCCTGCGATCACCGCATTGGCTTCAGACAATGTTGCCGTGCTCAGGATGTCGTGCGCGATGATAGGTTTGAAATCTTTACGGGTGTGCAAGGGCAAAAGGGCGTTAACAAAGTCGTCTACCCGCGTTGGGTATTCCGTCTGAAGGAAGCCGAATACGGCCTGATAAGCAGAGTGCCAGTGCGAATCGTACCAGGGAAAAATCATTAAATAGCGTCGTTTTACGAATGATGTTAACGATGCAGGGCTCAGGAAGCTATTCTTATCCTCCAGCAGACGAGTTCAAGGTTGTCTGTATAGCAACGGATGGCTTTCAGTGTCTTTAGGGCGGGTGATTGCGCGCGCTAGTGTTCAAGTATTCTTGGTCAGGGTCAGGGATGGCAGCAACGACACGCACTGTGCCGCTAAAAACAAAGTGTAGCATCGTTGCCAATTTTTACCTGTTTTTGACGCGTTGAGAAAAAGAGTTTCCTTACCCGTCGTAGCGCACGTCTGTCGTTATGACTGCGTTGATTGTCGCAGGAGCCGCATGAATATCGATGATAGGCACGTTTCCGTTCAATGACGGTGTCGAGCCCGTAGCGAAGACCATGCCATCATTACGGCCTAAAATAACCTGGATTTCTGCAGCAGTTTTGAGGGTTCCATTGGTGCCAAAATGGCGATCCATTTTTCCGGTCGCTAAATCAAAAGACAGAACGTTGCTACTCTCACTATCTACGTCTTCTGAAGACAAGGTTTCGACAGCGTAAAGGTTCTGGCCGGCGATGGTGAATGCCGTGATGTAGGCTTCAACGTCCGGCGATTGCGGTGAAATATGGGCCATCAGGCCATTGTCAGCAAAGGTCCGGTCAAGATGTCCCTCTGGCGTCAAAGAAAAGAACTGATTTCTCCATCCCCCGTTCAATTGGGTGCCCGATAAACCAGGCCATGCGGTGCCGTCTTCAGCAACAAACAGGTGATGAGACGGCCAGAACTCGTCCTCATCCGTTAATGTCGTCAGGTCAACCCAGCCATCTCCGTCGCCATACGATGTATCCAGGGTGCCATCGCTGCGAAAGCGTGCCAGATAGTAGTATTCACTTTCTGAAACGTTGCTTTGGGCCCACCCTAGAATATAGATCCTGCCCCCTGCATCGACATTGACAGATATGGCTGCGTCGTCTTCTCCCGGTGAGAAATCGTGAATGACTGACCCTGAGCCAGACCCAAAAGATAAATCCAGTTGGCCGGTCGAGGAGGCCTTCAAGATAAAAGTGTCGTCTTTTTCGCCTTGTCTTGACTCTCCCACAACGAGGATGTTCCCATCTTCAAGCACATGATGTGCCAACGCATCATCATCGCCGCCTGCCAGGTCAAATACAGCAGTGCCATCGGAAGAAAATGTGTTGTCCGGGGTTCCATCTGCGGTCAACTTAGAAATGGTAATCTCGCCGTTCGTCTTCTTGGGAACGCCATTGAACCAACCGGTATAACCTGAAATAGTCAGTCCACCATCGGTGTGTTCGTGTACGTCCCATACCGTGCCACCATAGTCGAATTCGTAAAAGCCCAACCCAGCGTTAAATGAAGTATCCGGAGTCCCATCGGGGTTTAGTTTCCAGACACTGGGACGAACCCAGCCCATAAATTGGTCCTTTCTCCAGCCAGCAACGACCGTGCCGCCGTCCGACAAAGGTGTACCTGTGAAGATGACGCGTTCATCATCCGCGTCTAGTGGGTCGTTCGAGATTAATCTGCCGACAATATAAGCTGGGTCTGAGCCGGATAAGCCAACAATTGACGTGGTCAGAATTAAGATGAAAGTGATGAACCATCGCATAGGAATCACTCTCCAATTGAATTAGTGGTACTCACTGCCTAGATAAATATAATCGTTGTTAGAAAACGCCAAATCTTTAACGGTTCGCCGATGTCCGCGAGATTGATTACTCGCGTTACGTAACTTAACGGCGCTTCTTCGGATTTCTTTAGTGTTATTAAAGTGGTTAATGACTTATTCGTTCAAACCTATAAACATATGTGGTTTGACAAATCATGTAAGTACTATAAAAAGCCAATGTAAGTGCAGCAGGAACAACAAGTAACCGTTTGTAACCGTTTGTAACCATTAGTAACGCTTGGTAATTACATCTGGACGCAATTTCCGCGCCATAAATAATGGTTAGCTATATCAGTGTGTTATGTTTTTTTTGTTCCTCGTCATGCAATATTTGACGCTTACTGACAGATTTCTGTCACGCCCGTAGATTCAAATAAGGGCGTGGTCCGGTAGAGTAGCAATAGGCAATGCACGTGGGATCTTGTCCTGAAACTCTTCACACCAGCGTGTGAATGGAGCAAGGATCAGCATTTTGGCTAGCTTTTACTGGCTGATGACGCTCCGGTGGCAGTCAACATCGCACGTCCTGGCACCATTTAGCGCCGCTATAGCAGTCGTTCTGGAAGCGGAGCGATGAAGTGCATTTCCCACGGATATCAAAATATTGGCTTTTGAGATTAATTATTCAAATCGTGCGGAACGACGCTTGAATAATACTTGCTCTTTGAAATCCCGCAGCGCCAATAGAAGCAAGCACCGCGGGAGATATTTCAAAAGGAAAGAGTCTTGGCTGTGGTTGATGTTCAGGCCATGCTTTTATGGTTTCAGAAAGAGAATCAAGACTTATCGTTAGCGAGTGATCTGCGGCCTAACTTCTTGCTGGCATTTTCAACGTTCCTGTTTCCGAGCAGGATTACCCTGACACTTCTTGCAACGTGAAACTGGCCGTCTTGCTTTAGGGGCCAGGGTCGCTGTGCGCGACAAAAATTGACACCCGTAATTTTTTATCCGGCATGCTTTCGGGGAAATCAATTCCACTAGTTAAGCGAGATTGAGGCAGAAGGAGGCCGCCTGATGCGTCGGTCACCTGGTCCTCAAAATCATCACAAGAAAAATCAAAGCGATGGAGCATACCTAAAACCCAACCACCCGGATTTAATAGCTGGGTGCAGTATTTGATCAGCGCGGGAAAATCCTGACCATTGGTTTTATGCTTTGCATGGGGTGATTGGTAGACCTTGGGGGGTGGGTCCAATATTATGCCGTCAAACTTTTTACCTGCCTTTATGGCCCTTGGGAGATGTTTATAAATATCTCCCCGGAGAAAATTTCTGGTTTCAAATTTAATATTGTTGATCCGGTAGTTTTCTTGGATTCTGGGTAATAACTCCTTTGATCGATCAAGGTGTATAACCTCAGCCGCTTTACCGTAAGCAGAACTAAGGCCTAGACTTCCGGTGAAGGCGAATAGATTTAAGACTCGGCGATTGGAACTGTTGCCCGTTATCCAGTTGCGAGCATCTCGAGCATCCAGATACAAACCGGGGTTATGTGGGATATCCAATTTGACCGTAAATTTCAGTCCGTACTCGTTACAAGTTGCGAGGGTGTCGTTGCCATGAAGGATGTGAGTGCGCTCTTTCAGACTTAACCCTAAAGATTGATGACCTTTTGCAATAATATTTTTGAAAGGAAATATGTGCAAAAGCGCTTCCCTCAATTGTGGTAAGTCTTCTCGGATGTCTGTCTTATAGTCGATAACCGCCGCGTCATTGAATTTTTCAATGACAGTTCCCCGTGATCCTTCTTCGTAGCCATGAAAGACTCGAAAGCAATCGATGTGGGAATTTTGCCAAAGTGGCCTTCTTTTTTCCCAGGCAATATTAATCAATTCTTGCCAGTCGATCGCTGTTGTATTTGGTTCCATCATTTCTTTATTTGCCTGTAAACACAGGTTCACGTTTTTCGACAAAAGCCGCGATACCTTCTTTCGCATCCTGGGTATCGCTGCAGGTATTTTGTGCATAGGTTTCGAATTCAAGTGCCTCTCGCAGGGTAGTATCCATACTTCGGTACATCGCGCGTTTTGCCATGCGGATAGCGATGGGTGGGCCTGCTGCAAATGAGCTTGCCATCTCCAGTGTCGTCGCCATCAGAGCCTCCGGCGTTTCCAGTTGCGAAACAATACCCAGTTCCAGCGCTTCGCTTGCCTGGATCATTTTTCCCGACCAGATCAATTCACACGCCTTGGCCATACCCACTATACGAGGCAGGAAGTAAGTCCCTCCCCAGTCAGGATGCAGGCCACGTTTGGCGAAGGTTTCCCCAAACTTTGCCGTGTCCGATGCAATACGGATATCACAGGCAAGAGCGATATTCATGCCCGCGCCTGCGGCCGCGCCGTTAACCGCTGCAATAACTGGTTTGGTTGAATCCCTTAATGCCAGCACTATCCTGTCCCGAATCGGGTCAATTCTATCGTCCAGTACACTGGCTTTACCGGATTTTCTTGCTTCATTCATCGCTTTCACATCTCCTCCGGAGCAGAAACCTTTGCCAGCACCGGTGATAACGATGACGCGCACACTGTCATCATTTTCCGCAAGCTCAAGCGCCGCCGCGAAGTTTTTTCGCATCGAAGGCGTCAGTGCATTTAGCGTCTCTGGGCGGTTTAATGTAATCGTCGCCACGAGATTATCGATGTTGTAAATAAGATGTTCGAAATCCATGAATGTTGTTCCTTATGGCTTGAGAAGCCTTGATACTATCTAAACAGATAGAGAAATTCAGATCGGGTTTTGTACCGCAAGGATTAACGCATGCAAACAATGTACACAGAGGAGCAGGAACAGCTTCGCGAGGTCGTATCGCGATTCCTGCAGGCGAAGTCGACAGCCGTTGATGTTCGTCGATTGATGGCATCAAGCGAGGGCTATGATTTAGCTGTCTGGCAACAGCTTTGCGGTGAAGTTGGCCTGGCGGGTACGCACATTCCCGAAGAATACGGGGGGGTTGGTCTTGGCCCGGTTGAGCTCGGTATTGTTGCTGAGGAAATGGGCCGTCACCTCTACTGCGGACCTTTCTTTGCCTCATCGGTTATGGCCGGGTATGCCCTGTTAAATGGCGCGACGGAGGCTTACAAGTCCGTCATTCTCCCGGATATAGCCTCTGGTGCCAAAATTGCGACACTCGTTCTGGATAACCTGAACAACCCTGGCGAAGTAGGGTCTGCATTAAAAGCGACTAAAGAACACGTTGTTTCTGGTATTGCATCAATAGTTGTTGATGCACATATTGCCGATTTATTGATTGTGGCTGCATCGACACCAGATGGACTGGGTTTGTACCTTGTCAATGCAGGTTCACAGGGACTGTCGATTACCCCGCAGGAAGCGCTGGACCCTACCCGAAAATTATCCAGGGTGTCATTCGCTGAGGTGCGCGCTGAACGAATAGGCTGGTTGACCGAAGAACTGTTGAATCGGACCTGGGATCAGATATGCAGCGTTCTGGCGCATGAGATGATCGGCGGTGCGCAACATCTATTCGAGTCGACTCTTGAGTATACAAAGGTCAGGGTCCAGTTTGGTCGTCCTATTGGTTCCTTTCAGGCCCTGAAACATCGCTGTGCGGATTTGTTAATGGAACTGGAGTTTGCGAAAGCGGCGATCCACCATGCTGCTTTCTGCCTGGCGGCTAGTGATGGTGAGCCCTATGCGGCAAGCATGGCAAAAGCGATGGCCAGTGATACTTACATGGAGACAGCCAGGGCAGGTGTTCAGCTTCGCGGTGGTATTGGATTCACCTGGGAAGAGGACACTCATCTCTGGTACAAGCGGGCAAAGAGTTCCGAGGTATTTATGGGTTCAGCCCATATGCATCGAGAGCGGATGATGACGATGATTGAAACAGCCTCAAGCTATGACAACGGAGAACAGCCATGAACCTTGATGAAATAAGGAAAGAGGTAAGTAGTTGGTTAGACGCTAACTGGTCTGCGGACAGGTCGCTGATAGAGTGGCGGAATATCCTCCTTGAGGGTGGTTGGGCTGCGCCAGACTGGCCTGAAGATTGTTTTGGGCGGGGCTATGATGCTGAGCAGGCCGCGGTTGTTAGTGAAGTATTTGCTGAAAAGGGCGCGGTTGGCGCTGCGCAGGTTGGGCCGCGTCGACTGGCTGCTGAAACCATCCTTGTTCACGGGTCTGATGACCAGAAGAAGAGATACTTGCCGCCGATCCTGACGGGAGAGCACGCCTGGTGCCAGCTGTTCAGTGAGCCGGGCAGTGGGTCGGACCTCGCAGGTGCGAGCACTAAAGCCGAGCTGCTGGATGGGCAGTGGATGATTAACGGCCAGAAGGTCTGGAACACCAGTGCGCATCATGCTGACTTTGGCATTCTTGTCGCGCGAACCGACTGGGACTTGCCCAAACACCAGGGCTTGTCTTATTTTCTGATCAACATGCGTCAGCCGGGAGTTGAGGCAAGACCGCTGAAGCAGATGAATGGACATGCTTCGTTTAACGAGGTCTTTATGACGGATGCTATTGTCCCCGCTGAGGACTTGATGGGCGGTGAGGGGAATGGCTGGGCGATTGCGACGACTACGCTGTCGATTGAGCGCCAGGGTTTTGCGAGAGGCAGAACGCCCATTGTCAGCGAAACGCCTAAAGAAGGACTTATCTATCAGGAGCTTGCTGCCGAGCTTGAGATCGCGAACGAGCCTTATACCTGGTATCCCCAGCGTGAAGGTCGGGTCGACCTTGTTTTGCCAAGAGCGAAAGAGACGGGCGCCATAAAAGATTCCGCAGTGCGCCAGGAAATTGCGCGGCTGATGTGTCTGTCGAGTGGTGCGAAACTGGCTGCTGCCAGTGCGGCGGCCCAGCGTAAATCAGGCAGTAATGAGGTTATTCCCGCCGGTTCAATCGGCAAATTGGGTGCAAGTATCATCGCCCGACAGGCTGCTCATGTGCACACAATGATTTCAGGTTCCGATGCAATGTTAAGCGGTTCGGAATCTGCGGCAAAGGGCATGATTGCAGAGACCCTGATTTCGGTCCCGGCAATTTCGATCGCCGGTGGTACAGATGAGATTCAACGAAACATTATTTCCGAGCGGGTGCTCGGGATGCCAAAAGAACAGCGATCAGATACCGGTCCTTTTCGCGATATCAAGCGTAACGTGACATAGTGTTTACAAACTAAAAGGAGATAAATCATGGCGTTTAAAGGCGTTGATCATATTGTGGTAAGAGTTGGGGATCTGGATGCGGCTATTGCCAATTATACGAAAATTCTGGGGATTGAGCCGGATCGACAGCATTCCGATGTGCTCAAGGCTGACCAGGCGTTCTATCATTTCGGCGACGGTACATTCCTGGAATTAATTACACCCACGGAAGACGATTCGCCACTTGCGGGACCTCTTGCCAAAAAGGGTGATGGGATTCATACGGTTGCCTTTGCGGTTGATGACCAGAAGGAAACGGCTGCGGCGCTTGACGGGAAAGGCGTTCGTGTCATTGGCGGTACCTTTGTTCATCCTGCAGAAGCAAACGGTGTAATGGTGCAGTTGAGCCAGGCGAAGTAAACCAACGAATGAAAAGAGGCGAGCGCTATGGGTGATCTGTCTGTGTTTCGCGAAGATACACGAGCCTGGTTAATCGAAAACTGTCCTGAAGGGGCCAAGGGGCCCGGTGTTGTGCATTCCGGCAGCACCAAGGTAACGTTTAAACCGGACATTCAACTGTGGATGGAACGAATGGCCGAACGTGGGTGGACTGTTCCTGCGTGGCCTAAGGAATACGGCGGTGGTGGCTTAACTGTTGAACAAACCCGCGTGCTCTTTGAAGAGATGAATGAGATTGGCGCCCGTCCACCGCTGATTAATATGGGCACGCGAATGTTTGGCCCGACATTGCTGGAATTCGGTACCGAGGAGCAGAAGCAGCGGCACCTGACAGTGATTGCGAAAGGCGGTGCTGCCTGGTGCCAGGGCTACAGTGAGCCAGGCGCGGGATCCGATCTGGCAAGCCTTCGATGCCGTGCCGAAGATAAGGGAGATTACTTCCTGATCAATGGCCAAAAAGTCTGGACATCCGGTGCCCAGTACGCCGATTGGATGTTTTGTCTGGTGCGAACGGATTTTGATGCGGCCAAGCACAGTGGCATCAGTTTTCTATTGGTGCCTATGGACCAGGAAGGTGTCACGGTAAAACCTATATCACTCATATCCGGCAACTCACCTTTTTGTGAAACTTTTCTTGACGATGCGATCGCGGAAAAACGAGACCTTGTAGGCACGCTGAATGAAGGCTGGACGATTGGTAAACGACTTCTGCAACATGAGCGCTCTGGCCAGGGAGGCTTGTCGCCGACAGCGGCGAGGCCAAAACCTGTGGGCGTCACTATCGATCTTGAAGTTGATGATGTGTTGAAAGATTACGTAAATGACCCGGCGATCAGTCCGGCGCTGCGTGATGAAGTGATTGGCTGGAAGATGAGAAGTGCCGCCTTTCGGTTAACCCAAAAACGCGCGGGCGAGCAGGCAAGGGATGGCAAGACACCCGCTGACACGACATCTGTGTTCAAACTCTATGGGTCGACCCTCGCGCAGGATCGTCAGGAAATCATTGTCCGGCTGATGGGTACACAGGGTTTAGGCTGGGAAGGGGACTCTTTTTCTTCCGATGAAATCGGCGCAGCGAGATCCTGGCTTTCCAGCAAGGCAGTGACAATCTACGGCGGCACCAATGAAGTTCAGGCGAACATCATCGCAAAGCGCGTACTAGGATTGCCCGACTAATCTAAAGGGGACGGAGCGAGTTAAAGATTTTAATTCCCTCCGTCCCCTTTACGGTATGAGGTTTAAGCGGATCGCTGCAATGCAGCGATTCGCTCTTCCAGCGGGGGGTGCGACATAAAAAGTGCCCGCAGGCCGGTAGGCCTGCCGCCGTTGATACCGAACGCTGCGAACTCTCCTGGCAGGTCTTCTGCCTGATCCCCTTGTAGCTTCTTCAGAGCGGCGATCATTTTATGCTTCCCCGCCAGATCAGCCCCGCCTTCATCGGCGCGGAATTCCCGGCGTCGGCTGAACCACATCACGATCATACTGGCGAAAAAGGAAAGGACTATCTGTGCAAGGATAGAGCTGATGAAATAGCCAATTCCGAATCCGCGCTGATTCTTTAGGATAACCCGGTCCACGAAAAAGCCGATGATACGTGACAGGAAGATCACAAAAGTATTCACGACCCCCTGTATGAGGCCCATGGTAATCATGTCTCCATTGGCAATGTGACTGACTTCGTGGCCAAGAACTGCTTCTGCTTCATCAGTGGTCATTGCCTGCAGCAAGCCTGTGCTGACGGCCACCAATGCGTTGTTTCGACTCATGCCGGTTGCAAAGGCGTTTACCGTGTCTGACTGGAAAATACCGACTTCGGGCATCCCGATGCCTGCATTCTCTGCCTGCTTTGCGACAGTATCAACGAGCCAGCGTTCCTGCGGATGAGCCGGGTTTTCAATGATCTGGACACCCATTGATCGCTTGGCCATCCATTTGGAGATCGCCAGTGAAATAAACGATCCGCCGAATCCGATGACAGCTGACATAACCAGCAATGCATAGAGGTTCAGGTCAACGCCATTGGCTGCCAGCAGGCCTTCGATACCAAGGATCTGGAAGGTGATGCTGATCAATGCGATGACCGCGATGTTGGTCGCAATAAACAAAAAAATTCTGGTCATGGTGCGTTCTCTTGTGGCCGTGGTGTCAAGTTCACATATTGTGGCATGCGCCGTTAATTTCAACTCTATGGACAGGTGGGGCGCTGAACATAATATTAGTTGTGCGGGTTAGCTCTTCCTGGTGGTGAGGTAGAGCAAAAAGCTGCCGATGACAGCCGATATCAGGGAGCCTATCAGGACGCCGGTCTTTGCGGTTTCGATGATGGATTCATCCGCCCAGGCGAGGGTCGAGATGAAAAGCGCCATAGTAAAGCCAACGCCCGCTAGCATACCCACTGCGCCTATTTGGGTGAATGTCACTCCTTCCGGTAATTCGGCCACTTTCAATTTCACAGAAAGCCAGGCGAAAACGAAAATACCGAGGGGCTTTCCGATAACCAGGCCTGCCACTATGCCTACGGCGATTGAATTGGTGATGACGGCGCCAAAGTCTTCTGCAATGACGACCCCGGCATTCGCAAGCGCGAATATCGGCATGATCAAGAAAGTAACAAAAGGCATTAAGGTATGTTCCAACTCCTGAAGTGGGGCCGTCGCTTTTTCGGTCACCTGTTCCATTGAGTGAACGATGCTGTGCTGTTCGCTTGAGAGCAAGGCATTGCCTTGGGGTAACCCGGTTTCGCGTAGACGTTTTAAGAGCGCTTCTGCCTGCTCGGCAAACTGATTGCCATGGATACGCGTGCGGGCGGGAATGGTGAACGCCATCAGCACGGCTGCCAGCGTTGCGTGAACACCAGACTTCAGGAAAGCAACCCAGACAACAAAGCCGATCAGAAAATACAGGACCGGGTTTCTGGCGCCAGCCATATTTGCCGCGATAGACACCAGAAGGAAGCAACCGCCAAGCGCCAGGCTCTGTAGCGCAATGTCATCAGTGTAGAAAATTGCTACCACCAGTATCGCCCCGATGTCATCGACGATGGCGAGAGCGGTAAGAAACACCTTTAATGAAATAGAGACCGGAAACAGTGCAAGGATCCCTAACGCGAATGCAATGTCAGTCGCCATTGGGATACCCCAGCCAAGTGAAGCCTCGCCGCTGGGGTTAATGGCAAAGTAGATGAGCGCGGGAGCCAGCACTCCCCCGAGTGCGCCAAAAATTGGT
>JABJED010000371.1 GCA_018665025.1 Gammaproteobacteria bacterium | reverse complement strand
GAGGCCGGGGCAATCAACTTTAACGCAGTCTTTGCGCTATCGGATGCCGCCGGACTATTTGGTGATCCCGCTCTATTCAAAGACGTTAACGATCACGACTTTTCTTTTTACTTCAATACGCCTGGAGAAAATGAACAGGAAAATACCTTTTTCTCACTCCAGGCAGCGTATGAATTGGACAAGGCCTTGTTAACAGCGACTTTCTCCTATGATGAACTCGACGAATACCTGCTGTCAGATGGCACCAGTGCCGCTTTCGGACTTTATTCATTCGATATTCTGGGCGCTTTCAGTCCGGGTGGACCGACCGTTGGCCCGGCACAAGCTGCCTGTTCCGATTCATACCAGGACCTGCTGGCATCCGGTCGATTTGCACCAGGTAACAATGCGCCCTTCTTTGCATTTCCCGGCAGTGTTCCCGGGCAGGCAGCCGATCTTGGTATCGCGCCTTTTTATGGTCTAAATGCCCTGCTCTCTCCCTACACCCCCAGCACGTGTGACGGCTATCAATACCAGGAAAGGAACCAGGAAAGTACGAGTTTCGAGTTGAAAATTGCCTCGTTGGATGATGCGCCGGTAACCTGGATGGCCGGTGTTTATTATTCTCAAATTGAACGTGAAGTGGTTGTTTCATATGGCGCGGACCTTGGAGATGGAAAATTCAGTCGTACACCTTTCGTCGCCGGTCGAACGGACCTGTTATTTTGGGACGATTTTGATACCGACGTTTGGGCCATCTTCGGCCTGGTTGAATTTGAGGCCGCGACTAACCACACAATAGCGCTGTCGGGTCGTTACGATGTCGAAGATCGCGAGGTCTCCAATAATGTGCCCAATGTCCCAACGGCAACCGCCTTCGGCGGCGGCCTGGGCCCAATCAACCCTGCCTACCAGTTCAACGATGTGATCGCAGATCGCGATGATGAATTCAAACAATTCCAGCCTAAACTAAGCTGGCGTTGGGCTTTTAGAGATGACGCATCACTGTATGCCAGCTATGGCGTTGGATTCAGAAGCGGCGGGTTCAATAATATTGGTAGTGCCGCGCTGGTTGAATCGGAATATGCGACGATTGCAACTCGTCCTGCAAACCTCCGAGATGAATACGACAAGGAAGTGTCTACCGCTTTTGAAATTGGCATGAAGTCGCAATGGTTGAATAATCGGTTGCGAATCAATGCAGCCGTATTTCACACTGAAGTTGAGGATAGCCAGTTTTTCAATTTTCTCGCTGGCGGCTTCGGCATTTTAAGGGTCGTCACCAACATTGACGAAGTCACTTTGCAGGGTTTCGAGATAGACGCCAAGTATCTGGTCAATTCAAACCTCTCACTATTCGGTTCCGTCGGCGTAGTCGATAGTGAAATCGACAAGAACACTAATCGTCCATATACCGAAGGTAACGACATGCCGTTAACTCCCGATATGACAGCCAATATTGGGGCGGAATGGGCCAGCGAGATCTCGAGTGGTGTCGAACTGGTGGCACGTGTGGATTGGCGTTACACCGGAGAAACCTGGTTCAGTACGGTCCAGGATGATGTCACCACGAATGCATTCACCGATGTATCAGCCACTTACCAGGGGATCGGTTTTGTTTTGGGTGACGTGACACAAACGCCTCCTGGCCCAGGCATTCCTCCAGGCGGCATCATAGGATTTGGTCGAAGTGACTATAGTAAAGGACAACGTGATTCCTACGATACTGTTAACCTCAACATCAGCCTTAACGCAGAAAATTGGTCCCTCACCTTCTGGGGAGACAACGTACTGGATGAGGAATATCTTGAGGAAATCATTCCCGCCCCTGAATTCGGCGGTTACTTTATCCACCCAGCTAAAGGTGAATCCTTTGGGGTAGATTTCGTTTACCATTTTTGAGTCTGTTCGGGGGTGCAGTCTGACTGCATCCCCGCATCGACCGTCGAGTGATCAAACAGCCCGGCTGCTGGTAAGCGGTTTCTGGTTTGCGATGCCTCATTCAGACCAACGTGGTTCCGGGCACTGCCGTCAAATTCTCAATCGGACCTCTTTGCAGCTTCCCAATCAACTGGCGATGACGTAAGCAGCGAGCTAGAGCTGCCCCCTTCACTTACTAACAAGGAGTATTATTCAGTGTTGCTTTTTCGATACTCCACTTACCGACCGAACACCCCTGTCAAAATTTCTATTTTCTAACTGGATTTTTGGTACTGTGGCTGCCTTGGGTTTGTCGCATCGCGTTATCGCCGCGGTTAATAGAATAACCCTGCCGATTTAGCCCAATCTTTATTCAGTCAATCCTGAATATACTTTACTTTTTCACTGCACAATCCTGCAGAGGAGTAGCGCAACCATGGGCATACCCGCTGAACACGATATTAAGCTTGCCGGTGCTGACGATATAGCGGCTGCATGCGACATTCTGGGTAGTGCATTCAGCCAAGACCCATTGCTTAAATGGCTCTGTGAGCGACCGGATATCTATAGCGATTTGTTTCGTTTGGATGCTGAATGCTTATACAAGCATCACCACTGCATTTACCTGAATCGAGAGCACACCGGTGCGGCGATGTGGTTGCCCCCAGGGATCTCTACAAAATCCGCTAAACTGCATTGGAGAATGTTACCCCTTGGCTGGAATCTTGTGAGCAAGGGTGGGCTCAAGCGCTTGGTAACGAGGGGGGGTGCATTAGAGAAGGTGACGCTGGCAGCGCATCCTGCTGAACCGCATTTCTATCTTAGTTCTGTCGGGGCGAGTCTTGGCCAGCAAGGACGTGGCATTGGCTCTGCGCTTCTAAAAGCAGGGCTCACCGCTTGTGATAAGCAGGGCGCGATTGCCTATCTGGAATCCAGTAATGTAATGAACAATCCTCTTTATGAGCGACACGGTTTTGAAGTAATTGCCGATGCGACGTTGCCTGATGGGGGACCAACGATATGGTTTATGAAAAGAGCTGCCAGAGAAGGGTTGTCTCGGTGATAATCCCTGGAGACCGATCCTGGGATGCGTGCTGCGCGACAAATGTCTGATTGGGTTCTGACCTGATGGCTTACGAACACCTCGATTGATCACTGAAAAGACTTTTGGGCCGCTCAAGTCGGCTTTCACCCGGTGGTCAGCCTCTGCTAGTATTCCTGGCACCAAACTCGGGAGACTAAATATGCTGACGCAGAACACTTTGCTTACACGCCGTCATTTTTTGTGCACATTTTTGATGCTTATTTTGGCAATCACCTCAAGCGCGAGCCATGCTGAAGCAGCTATTGACCCTGCTGAACTGCCACCTTGGCTCAAACCGGAACTCTTGGTTCACATCAATGCTATGGATTTGAACGAGCCCCAGAGAGACGAATTTCGTGAGGCACTCACCGAATGCCTGAAGGGTTTGCAGAGTGTTGTCCAGCGAGAAATTCGCAAAGGCGGCGTGGACATCCCGAAGCGAATTAAGCGGGGGGTCAAACGACAGTATAGTAAGCTCGATAAACGTATGAAGGCGAGTCTTGCCGAACCGCAACTTGTGCCCTGGGCGAGTTATCTTGAAGGATTAAAAGTAGCGATAGCCGAAAGCGCGATGTGAGCGCGCAGGTGTTGCGTATTTATGCACCGGGATTGATGCTGAAATTGAGTCGTCCGGCTTTTCTGTAGGCGGAGCGGGCGGTGTGCAATCTGCTGTACTCAAGTAATCTGGGTGCAAGTTCGATCTTGTAGGCCTCCGCCCATTTGAGTGTCGTCACCATCATCACGTCCGCACCAGTGAAGTGATCACCGACTAAGAAATTGGTGCCAGACAGCGCGTGCTCGGCGACAGCGACTTGCTTATGGAATCCTTCTATTGCCGTCGCGACAGCGGCGGGTGCTTCGCCGTATAGATGAGTTAGGTCTCTGTGCTTACGCAGCACGTAAAGGGTGTGGGCATCCAGTTCCATCTGAATGAACGAATTCCACTGATTATACAAAGCCCGCTCTTGCGTATATGGCCGCGGCACAAGAAAGCTGTCTTGACCGTAAGTGTCACCCAGATAGGTGACGATTGCTGCACTCTCGGTTAATACTAAGTTGTCGTCTACCAGTACGGGTATCTTTTCCTTAGGATTTAACAGGCGAAATGCTTCGGTCTGTGTTTCCCCGGTGCGAGACCCTATTAGCTTAGCCTCATAGTCCAAAGCCAGTTCGTGTGCCATCCAATGTGCCCGCATCGAGCGACTGCTGGCGCCACCCCATATTGTAATCATGCTTCACTACCTCTTTTCTAATATGTACGTTGCCGGTTGAGCTGCCAAACAGGATCTCTCTGCGCCGCAATAGCGCGCTTAAGGTGATTCTGGCTCGCAGCTAACGATAGACTCGCCCAGAAATAATGACCGGCTTGCCTGACAATAAGAACTATTAAATACATTTCCTCAAGATTGCAAAAGTATCTGATGAGGGAATCTCTGGGAATATACCCTGGCAAGCGTGCTGCAATAAAAATGTCTGAGTGGTTTCGGGTTCAGCAAATCCCACGTTCCCTGAGTTTTCCGATAGTGTAATCAGCACCACCCTATTGGCTGCATCCAGAGAGAACACTTATCCCCCGCGGCGGTCATATCTTGCGTGGCGCCACTCCTTCACGACCCTGGTTTTGGCGGCGCTACAAACTAGCAAAAATCTGAAATGAGAGTCATACCCGGTTGCGGCCATGTTCCTTTCCTTGAAGACATCGAGGCGATACAATCCATACCTGATTTCATTTCTGAAGCGTCGTAATGAATGACCTTCAAACACCTGGGCGTGGCACCTTCAGAGCGCAACGCACATTGGGCTGGATACATTATCGCGCCTTTCGTCACTTAAAGGAGCAGAAATGCAATGAGTTTGTTATCAGGATCTAGCGAGCGAGCTTTCAACGCAGAAAATTGGGGCTATCCCCCGCATAATCGAGCCAGTTTTCAGCAGGTCCAACAGTTAGGCCCAACGATTCGGCTTAGCCGGGGAAGCGACTCCTTCAGACCATTCTCCCAGAGTATTAAGAGCGTCTCTGGGATAACGTATCCTGGGTTGGATGGAGAATCGCGCACGGTTCAACAGATGCTCGATGACACTTACACCGACGCATTTCTGGTGACTAAAGATGGAAAGCTGCTCGCTGAAGAGTATCGCAATGGCATGAGCGCCGATTCACACCACCTGCTTAATTCGGTATCGAAATCCTTCCTCGGCATGTTGGTCGGGGTCCTCGCCGCGGAAGGTAAGCTCGACCCCAACGAAAAGCTGGTCACTTATATTCCCGAGTTTGCCGAAACAGCCTTTCAAAAAACCACAATTCAACAGGCGCTGGACATGACGGCTGCGGTCAGGTTCGGAGAAGATTACGATGACAGGCATGCGGAATTTTGGCAGGAAACTGCCATTGTTGGTTGGCGACCAGCGCTGGTAGACGAGCACCTGCCAAAGACTTTGTTTCAATTCGCTTGCGGTTTAAAGGATACGGAGCAGTTAGACGGTGAGCACTTTCACTACCGCACTGTCCTCACGAATGTCATTGCCATGGCTGTTGAACGTGCGACTAATCAATCAGCGGCAAAACTGGTAGAAGAAAAAATCTGGCAACCCCTGGGTCCTGAGCAAGATGCTGTGGTGGTAGTTGACTCTAGTGGGTTTCCTTATTTTGGCGCAGGCATGAATGCCTGTGCGCGAGATTTGGCTCGTTTCGGGGAAATGCTTGGTCTAAATGGGCGTTACAACGGCAGACAAATCGTGCCTGAAAAATGGATCGAAGATACCGCTCGCGGCAACGAAGAAGCCAAAGAACTTTTCGCCGCCGGGGCCTACGCCGGGCTGATTCCTGGCGGGCATTATCGTAACCAGGTATGGGCTGACTCGGCCAAAGGGCTCCTCGTTTGCATCGGTATACATGGTCAAACCATCTACGTGAATCAAGGTACCGGTGTGGTGGTGGTCAAACTGTCCACCCACCCGGATTCGGCTGATGTCCCCTTATATGTTGATACGTTCGCAGCGATGTGGGAGATAACCATGAGCGTATAGGCGTTGGCGTGGTGTTAGCTGCGCTGGAACAGCGCTACAAGCCATTAAGAGATATACAAGCCTCAGCAGCCCACCCACAGCGCAGGGATGCGGAAAAATTATCATCGTTGATCTCAGCGTGAGCAGGATCAATCGTCGCCCGTTCCCGCGCCTTGTCGAACGGCAGGTCGCTCGGCGTGATATCGAACGCGTAAGTGATCCGGTCAGAACGGCCCGGCAATAAAACACGCAAATCGCCGAAGGATAGATTGTCCGCTAACGCAGTGTTCTTCAGAAGGTTGGTCAGGCAATTATCAAGCACGGTGTTGTAAAACGCAGGCTCCTCATGCAGCGCATTCGCATCATTAACCATGGCCCGAAAAAAAGTTTCTAGTTTCTCCCGCGTTGAATCAACTGGGTACAACAATACTCGCTCGCCGCGCATGTGGGATCTCAAGCCAATCACGTCTTGCTCGGTCGAGAACACTGATATCTTGGTGTAGCGTCGAAACATGCCGACCAGCGGCTTATATTTTTGATCAGGCCTGAGTCGTGCTTCAATAGACAGCGCGAGATAGCGGAGCCCATCTGGAGTATCGAACTCAAAACTCAAAAAAGAGTGCGCCAGACCCCTTGGGCCAAAATGCGACAAGCCAAACCATACGCGCTGCAGGTTATCCAGGTTGAAATCTTGATCTACGTAGTCGGCGCTTACCGCACGCAAGTCTGCGGCATAGCGAAAATCCCGCAGGTTGTGCACTGTTAAACGGCGATCATCAAATTCCACCCACGAAGTACGTACCTGTGCGTGATTCCAGGGACCCTCGTTACTGGGCACCTGAAATTGCAGCCACGCAAACAGCAGTGCAGCTATGCCGAGCGCAAAGAATCGTTTACGACGATAAAAGGGCATATTATTGCTGGTCTCTTCGTATCCAAATTGATGGGCAGTCACCCGGCTCAGCTAATCCTGCGCCTAAGAAACAATAACATGCGGCAACGCCGATACCCGCTGTTCCCCTAAGCCCCTGCCTACATTTTTCAGTACCCGGTTTCAGCCTCTTGCCGGGATCAGTTAAATTTTGACCTCAATACCTTTCGCAAACCAGGTTTTTAGTGGGAAAATGCTTTACTGACAAATTTTGAACTAGATAAAAAAGGAATATCGCGATGGGACCACTACAGGGTAAACGTGTCATTGAACTTCAGGGTATTGGTCCTGGACCATTTTGCGGGATGATGCTGGCCGATATGGGCGCAGAGATTAT
>JABJED010000370.1 GCA_018665025.1 Gammaproteobacteria bacterium | reverse complement strand
TCGACGAATAGCTCGACGAATAGCTCGACGAATAGCTCGACGCTGCGCTGATTTGTTGGTGCTGGCAGAACGGGCTGTCGCGGCTTGAGGTCAGAAGCTGATGCCCAATAGGCCAATTGCTGTACACCGTGGCTTATGACGACGCGAACAGTCTGCCGATCAAAAAAAAGCTCAACGATGGGGCTGCAAGTGCCCCCTCGGCGAGTCGTTATAGACCACTGCGCCCCGATGACAAACGTTGATGCCAACCGCAGACGAAAGTTGCAGAACTAAGGGGTTTACTTTTCCGTCAGCATCTTGATGTTCAGCAAGAACTTATCAAACTGAGCCCTACGTCGCGCCATGTCTGTATTTTTAGCGGCCTGATCAGGAAAGTTTGATACATCATAAACCAAGGTGTAGAAAAGCTTGGAGCTGCTGTCGTTAACGGGCTTCGCTTCCATAAACCCGTGGTAAAGATCGTAAAACTGTCCTTCTTTGATAGGCTGAGTATACCCATAAGAAAGATCTGTCTTGGCAACCATGACCTCGGTGATCGCACCACCGAGTAGCACTCGAACGGTACCTATGTTGCCGTCGCCCGAGGTGATTTCGCACTCAATGCTCGCCCACACACTAATGTCACAATAGCCACCTGCGATTGCCCAAAGCTCATCGGCGGATTTTTCTACATCAACTTCCATCTCAAGCCGGGTATATTCGGGTTCTGCAATCGCAGTCTCGAAGCCAATCAGGGTGCTGAATAAAACGATAGCTAGTATGAAATCTTTCATTTTTTGTCCTATAGAATGTTTTAGTGCGCATCTCACTTTTTGTGATCCGATAAAATATCCGATTGAAGCATCACATGACCGTAAGAATTAACCGGAGAGTTCTGTCTTGCAATCGCGAGTTGAGGCCACTTACTCTGCTTCAGCGCAGGCTAGTCCAATAGTGACTGAGGCGCGTTAGCTAATAGGCACCCGCACAACATTACACGAACTGAAAACACGAACTGAAAACACGAACTGAAATCCACCGCTGAGTTCGACGTTTATGGCCCTGCAACGAGGGCTGAGCAACAAAAATTTGAGCTCGAAACTAGGTGGCTTTATCTTTGTTACCTAGCGAAATTTGCTTTTTGGCCGGAGTGTTTGTCTGGCCGCTGACACCTGCCTCAATAGATTGAATTTTCTTGCCTGACTCTAAATAGATTCTTGTCTTTTCTGCAATGGATTCTGAGGTTTGGACTGCTGCCGGTTGCTTCTTCTTAGCTGGCGCGCGGGTGGGTTTGCTTGTCATATTCTTACGTTTTTCCAAGGGTTAGGAATTCTATTATACTCGAAAATCGCCGTCAAAGTGACCTTAGTCTTATAGATGGAAACTTAGGCGGCAGGGCACAAGCCCAGACTTCAGCTCAATCTCGAGTTAGTGCTGAAATGTTTCAAGCTTTCAGGGTGGTCTGTGCGGGTGAGAAAACTCAATGAATTGCGACGTCCGCTATTGGTCCAAGCATGGCCGTCTAAACAAGCCTCAGGTACAGCCTGGAAGGACCTTGCTGTATCTGACGGCTAGGGGCATGCGGACAGCCAAGTATTGCACCGTCTGGTTTGACTATTTACAAAGGTACCGCCTTTCCCGATTGGCATGGCGACCTCTTTGTTGGGGCACTTGTGGATCAGGAAGTTCGACGTATCGACATGGATTTGGGGAAGGTAGTCGGTGAAGAATCAGTATTCGCAGAGGTCGGCGCGAGAATTCGCGATGTGCGATCCGGACCCGATGGGTATCTTTACATCCTGACGGATAGTGAGAGTGGCAAGCTTCTGAGAGTTGTGCCGGATTAGTCCCATTGACGAGATCACAGCTAAACATGCGTGCGCTGTTACCCGATCGCAGCTATGTGAGCTACCGGCCCGAAGAAGATATCAGCGATTGGTAGCGGTTACTGTCCTGTCAAAAGTGATCTGAACTTTTCTAAGACTGCGGTGCGTGAAACTCGGTAGATGCCGCAAGTCGCTCCGGGACTCATCCAGCTGAAAGTTTTGGAGTCGTTCGAACAGTTGCTCAAAAGCAATCGCAGATTCCAGCCTCGCAAGGGGCGCCCCGGGGCAAAAATGAACACCCTGGGAAAAAGCCAGGTGTCTGGACGCATTATTACGTTGTACGTCGAAAGTCTCTGCGTGACTAAAATGCGTTCTATCTCTGTTTGCAGATCCGTACATTACACCTACCCCAGCACCTTCCGGGATTTTCACACCGTTTAATTCAGTTGCTTTGGTCGCATATCGAAAATGAGTTTGAACCGGTGATTCAACGCGGAGAACTTCCTCGACAAGGTTGGGAATAAGCGAGCGATCTTCCAGTATCAGTTTCATCTGATCTGGATGTTGCAGTAGTAACAACATACCGGCAGTAATCGTGTTGGTTGTTGTCTCGTTTCCCGCCACCAGAAACTGCAAGACGATGCTATTTAGTTCAGCATTATCCAGTGGGCGGTTGTCTTTAAAGCGAGCTCGAATGAGGTCTGAAATAAAGTCATCGCCGAGGTTTAGTTTCCGGTCAGCGATAATTTCATCGACCCATGCGGAAAAATCTTGTCGTAGCGCCTGAACGCTGACCATTTCTTGTTCTGACAGCATACCTCCTAAATGAGAAATCGTATCCGACCAGGTTTTGAACTGACGTAACATATCGCGCGGTAAACCCAGGGCCTCAATGATCACGATCAGCGGCAAAGGCACAGCAAAATCATAATTCATCTCGCAGTTTCCACCGGTAATAAAATCATCAATAAGTTCGTCAGCGATCATACGGACCCTGGGTTCCCAGCTAGATACCCGCTTTAGAGAAAATGCCTTGTTAACGAGGTTTCTATAGAACCGATGTTCCGGTGGGTCAGCCGTCAGCAACGTGCGCACCATACCTTCACGGGGTCGGTGGCTACCATCTGCGGAAGATGGGACCTGAACACCGGTTTTAGATGAGAAGGTATCCGTATCTTTAACAACCTGTATGACCAGGTCGTAGCGGCTGACCAGAAAGAAATTCCGATCCGGAACCTGAAAAACACCACCGTCTTCACGCAGGGCGTGATAATAATCAAACGGACATTCCGTGATGGCTGGGTCGAGCGGATCGCGATTTAAAAGTGAATCATTCATGACGTCATAATACCGCTAATGCTGCTGCGGCCCTATTGCCGCCATTGCTTAAGGGCCGTACAGGTTGCTGATATAAATCTAACGCTGATTCGCGCCCGGGCTCAGAGATTAAATCAACAATGCTCGATATCGCATCATTCTGATTTCAGCTCAAGAGCCAACAGGAGATTACCAGGCATGTGATTGTATAAGCTATAACCGGAACTCAGTAATAACAGACCCTTGTTAGCGACCGGTCCAGCTCCGCCACTCATCGAGCCTCCTTTCGTAAGCGTACCGAGCGTGCTGGTGAATTCTTGTTGGGAAGTGTCCAGCTCCCAAACAATCTTGCCGGTATCAATAGCGTAGGCGCGAGCCACCCCATCCATGGAGCCGGCGATGACAAGATCTCCGATGACTGTTGGGACCTGGGAAATTCCGGGGTGGCAATGGTCTCGCCCAACGCATTTATCCTCAAGTAGTGTGGACCACAGAAGGTCCCCGCTATTAGCGTCCAATGCATGCATACCTGGTCGGTCCGGGTTGGGGTAGGTGCGTCCGTCCGTCATATCACTGATGGGTATTAATAGTGTTTCCCCCTTTGCAGCTATTCCGAAATGGATCCCTCCTTGTATGCCACCTCGACCGACCCGTGTTTGCCAAACCAGTGATCCGTCTTTCGGGTGGAGTGCATGAACGAACCCGGATTTTTGTCCAGCGATAACGAGCCGGCCATGTTTTGTTGTGTTCACAATGACAGTTGCACCACCGAAATCGAAATCTGGTCCATTCTCTACCGGACAGTTCTCGGGCGTGGTGGTGTCACAGGCTGAGTTCCAAACATCATTAGCAGTCGCCTGAAAAGCCCAATTGAGTTTTCCAGTGTCTAAATCCATCGCCAACATCGCATCGCTGGTGAGGCTGGCGGGGGAGGACATGTTTTCTCCTGTGCCAACGTAGAGTTGATTGTTAATCACATCTATTGAGGGGCTATTCCACACGACAGCGCCCGACGGCCCGATAATATTGGTACCAACAGAGTTTTGGCCAGTGACGGCAGGTTCTTCCTCAATGGTATAGGTTTTCCATTGTATCTCGCCGGTAATAGCGTTTAACGCAGTGACTGAGCCGCGAAACGTACAGCATTCGTAGTCAGGATTGATCGGTAGGCTGACCTCCAGGGAGGAGACAGGTACGTAAAGCATATTGTTGTTCAGCGAAGGTGTGCCTGTGATTGTCGCGTTGGGATGATCGTCGGCTCGCGTGCGCCAGATTTTTTCTCCGGTATTGGCGTTGAGGCCATAGACATTGCCGATAACATCGCCAAAGAAAATCATCGGATCAGGACCTGACGCAGAATAGGTGATACCGGTCCTGACTTCCGCGGATGCAATATAGGACCAGCTTGCACATCCCTCATCGCGGTCTAACGAATATACAATGCCACTATGTGAGCCAACAAATATTTGATTGCCAGCGAAAGTAGGCTGTGACCTGACTCTACTCGAGTCTGGAAAAGCGATTGCCCATTTGGTCGTTAGCTTAGTGATGTTTTTAGAGGAAATACCGGCAACTTCGGTTGATATCGTACGTGTGTTTTCGAGTTGTATTCCCCAGTTGATCGACGAACTCGATGCGAGTGTTGCACTTTTGTTATCGCAAGCGGGTAATGGCGTCAGCTCGCCGCCCAGTTTTACGCCGCTAATATACTCAGCGACCTCTCTTTTTTCTTGAGCGGTTAACGATTGCGCTTCGTCGCGCATGACACCCTTAGTGATTGTATGCAGTACGGATTCAGGGGTCATCAGGCCGATCATTTCTCGCTGCGGCGCTCTTTTAACAGCGCCACTATGGCATGCTTTGCATGCGCGATCGTAGTGGGCTTTGCCGGGCAGCGCTTCTTTGGCCGCCTGTATATCGGCATACTGCTGAGATCCTTCAGTTTGTAGGGGAGGGGTAGTGGTGACAATAGGGTTGGATTCTTGCTGTGTGGATGATTGATTACATGCGGATAGCAGCAATGCAAGCAGCAAAATTGAATAATGCATAGAGATGGACCCAGTTTATTATTTACCTGGAATGCTAACACAGTAGCAGGGTTCTCTAGCCACTCTGGGTTGTGAGAGTCAATTGAGCAGAAAGATCAGGAGTAATAGCGGAGAGTACGGTTAGTTGTAAAATATCCGTCCTGTGAAGGGAAGGTGATTCTCTGATACTTCGATAGGAAGCCGAGTAATCGAAATCGCTTTATTGAGCGCTAACTGCTTCACTTTGCACTGGCGATTTTGTGAATCCGCCAACCGGACGAGTCAGTGATCTGGTTGTCTATATAGTGCCGAAATTAATCAGAGTGTTGATCAAGGATTTTTCGAATTTCGTTGATCAATTTTTCCGGCAAGAATGGTTTCCTTAGCAGAACAATATCGGGCGCGATTATGCCTTCCTTAAAAAGAGCATTGTCTGAGTATCCTGAGATATAGATCACTTTGAGGTTTGGGTTTATATTAACAGCGTGGTTTGCCAACTCTTTGCCATTCAAACCAGGCATCATGATGTCAGTAACCAGAAGGTCGATGTGGACTTTTGCCTCTCTAAAAATCTCTAATGCTTCTTCAGCATTAGAGGCATTGTAGACGTTATAACCTTTTGAACGTATCGCTGTTGAGAGTATCGATAAAATCTTTTCTTCATCCTCAGTGATGAGGATATTCTCTTTCGCTGTATTTTCGGGAAGCTCGGTAGGCTCGGGAAGCTCGGTTGGCTCGGTAGGCTCGGGAAGTAGTGGTTTAGACACGCTGATTGTGGGCGATTCTTTAGAAAGAGGGAAATAGAGCTCGATGTTAGTGCCAACGCCTACCTCGCTCTTAACATTAATGAATCCGTTAGCATCCTGCATAATTGCCCAGCACGTTGATAGCCCTATGCCAGTGCCTTTGCCGTTTTCTTTTGTAGTGAAGAATGGTTCGAAAATTTTCTCAATATTTTCAGCATTAATGCCGGCGCCATTATCCTTAATGGACAATAGAATATAGCTGGAATCGTCCTCGTTAGTTTCATTCCTGGCCGCTGCCACTTCAGTAGCTCGGAGATGCTCGGTCGAGATGTGGAGTTTGCCGCCGGCGGCCATCGCATCTTTCGAGTTAGTCGCAACATTGATCAATAATTGAACTAAAGAGTCTGGATCGATATGGCTAAAACACGGCTCGTCTGACGCCGTAAAGATAAAGCTAAATGTATCTCCAAGAAGGTTGTTGATTATAGGGGTGGTATCAAGGACGCTGGTGTTGATGTCGATCACTTGCGGCGAAGCTGGATGTTTTCTTGAGAAAGATAAAAGTTGTGCCGTGAGCGCCTTCGCTTTTTGGGTCGCTTTAATGACTTCATCTAAGTCTTCGGCTACTTCAGGCCGGTCCTTGACGCCGTTAAGTGCGAAGTTAGAAAACCCGTCAATAATAGTCAGCAGGTTATTAAACTCATGTGAAATCCCCGATGCTAAACGTCCTACGGCTTCCATCTTTTGCGAATGACGGAGTCGTTCTTCAAGATACCCGTTTGACAATAGCGCGGTTTCTTGTTCGAGGTGGGCTCTTTCGACATTAGTCAACAGAAGGCCGATGGAAATAGTAAGCAGCCCTGTAAGTAAGACCAGAATGGTACTGATAACGGCCCAACGGGGTGCGTCGACTTGCCAGTCGTTCCATAGAAGTGACCCTTGATGCAGTAGAACGAAGAAAAGCAGCATGGTCGAGATGATGGCTAAAAGCGCCCAAATAGCTCTTTTAGTACCAAAGAACACCGCAGTCAGCATTGGGACAATAAATAGCCAAAAGGGACCGCTGGCGTCGGTGCCAAATCGATAGGTGAAGTAAAAGCCAACGGCGTAAATCAGAAGAATGATCGCGCTGGCTTTAATGCGAAAAAAGCGACTTGGAACCAGAGTTATGCCTAGGATCAAACAGAACGAAACTAAATCGAATAGTAATATGCCCCATTCACTGTTGCGAAACGCCGCTACTGCGCCCACGACAGTTGCTATCGAGCCAAGTCCGAGCACCGACCATGTGATAATGGTCAGTATTTGTGAGCGCCACAAGTCGACAATTTTTATGCTCATAGGTTTCTGGCCTTCAATATCTTGACCGGAGCAGGGGCAACGAAACTAGTGGTGCGGCACAGAGTATCGTCGAGCTTTCCGGCACCAATGTAACAAGGATTGGCCGATGGCAATAGGTCCACTTTGCGGCAATCCTGCATGATCTAGCCGTGATGAAGACATCGAGCAAATGGTAAATCCTGCTACATGAGCTGATTGATGTGATTATCTAACAAAGTCGGACTAATTTGTAGTCAGATATTAAGTGGTGGCTTTTAAAAGTAGTGGCTTTTAACGATTATTTCAAACCGGGAGCTCCTCTAAAGCGCTTACAAGATCTTCTTTCGTATAGGGTTTCTTAAGAACGGGAACTTGATTGTCTTCTTCTTGCGTTGAGTTGGACATCGTCTTTTCGAAGCCCGAGGTTAGCAAAACCTCGATATGTGGATAGCTTGCCTGCACGTGCTGTACCAGGTCCCTTCCATTATTATCTCCGGGCATGACGATGTCGCTGAACACCAAATTAATCTCATCATGGCAATCCACCAGTATATCCGTAGCCATGCTCGCGTTTTCTGCCTCTAATATATGATACCCGAGAGAAGCGAAAATTCGGCACGAATATCTTCGTACCCGTGGCTCATCTTCAACGACTAGTACCGTTTTTGATTCAGTTTTGTTTTGATTTTCCGGCATTTCCAGTCCAATCGTATAAGTTCTTCGTGCTCTTAAAAGTCAATTTTGGCTTGTGAAAATACCAGAGTATCGTCTAATATCCTGATATAAAGATACAATAGCGATTGTGGGAATAAACAAGTTGTCACTATCTTACAAGTCATTTCCGATAGGGTATATACACGGTTACCTTAGGGTATCAATAGGTTACAAAAAGTTACAATTCAAGAATATTGCATTCTGGATGTGCGATGAGACAGCATATCCAGGATATGTTATAAGACATCGTCGTATTGCAAATGTTTTTATACTATCTACGAACCTAGGGTTGAATCAAAAAATTGTCTAAAGAGATCATATTAGTAGTAGATGACGATGAAAGAATTTGTCGAATGCTTGAGAGGTATCTCTCAAAACAAGGGTTCGAAGTAAAGTCTGCTTATAGTGGTGAGGGAATCGAAAAAATCATTGCAGATCTACAGCCAAGTTTGCTTCTTCTCGATCTAAATCTACCAGGGGAGCATGGGTTCGACATTGCTAAGAGAGTCAGGGCGCTCGATAAAAAAATTGGAATTGTTATATTAACGGGGAGTGGCGATAGTATTGATCAGGTCGTTGGCCTTGAGATAGGTGCAGACGATTTTGTCTCAAAGCCTTTTGACGAAAGGCAACTGCTGGCTCGGATTCGTAGCGTGTTGCGCCGTGTAGAGGCGTCAACAACTGAGGCAATAGATGATCGGGATACTATCGAGATAGGTGATATCACGTTGAATCTGGAGTCTTATGAAGCCACGAATAAGGAAGGGTCTATTGGCCTTACGACGCACGAATTCCAACTAGTTGCTATTTTGGCTAAAAGCCAAGGCAGAGTATTAAATAGAGATCAGATATTAGACCAGTTGTCTGGCCGAGATTGGGCTCCTTACGACCGCAGTATTGACGTTCTTGTGGGTAAGATTCGGAATAAGCTAAAGGCTGCAGGCGAGCCGAATTTGATAATCACGGTGAGAAATGCAGGCTATAAGATAGCTTCGTCTGGGAAAGTCGCGAACTAACCCCCTTTTATTAGACAATATGATGATTAATTCATGACTTATACAGGGCGACTGCGAATCCGCTGCGTGGGCGGAGCCAAACCCATCATACTGCCAAGGAGTACGGCGCCGGCCTATTTTCAGTACCAAGATAGGTGTTCGGGTATAGTGCTGAACTCGAACTTCCCCAATTAGTGGCTACTTAAGATGATCGATTTATCAACAGATAAAGTTCTCGATGAACTTTTCACGATGAATTTTTCAATCGCTGCAGATCTCGGCCTATACAATATAACTCCCCGTTTACAGCGATACTTGGGCGACGTCGAAGATGGTCAAAAATTATTTGATGTTTTTCGCTTTCACAGGCCTGGTGAAGTAAGTAGTTTAAAAGATCTCGCAAGTATTGGAGCTTCATTGGTCCTGTTGCTCTCAAATAGTGGAGAGCATGGTTTGCGAGGACAGTTACTGCCTTTGAGTGTTGATGGCGGCTATCGTTTTGTCGGTGTGCCCTGGCTAGCATGGATTAACGCGAACGGTTTTGATTCCAACCTGGACTTGGGAGATTTCCCTAAAATCGATTCGCAGATGGATCAACAGATCTACATGTCTACCCAAAAAAATATGGTGGACGATCTAGAGGAAATCAATGGCGAACTAAGGAGTGCCGAAGAAGAGAGAGATAACTTCCTCTTGGCGGCCAAGGCGCCAATTTTCGCTGTTGATGCTAACAATGTTATCCGAATATGGAACTCGGAGCTTGAGGTGGCCTTAGGGGTTTCGGCAAAAAGTGCCATAGGAAGTAAAATAGAGACAGTGTTCCAGGGCGAGACCCACGATTCCCACAATCTTGATATTGGGCGACTGCTAACAGACGGTGTGACAGAGGTAGAGGTCATACACTCTAATGGATCTGACCGAACCGATATGTTGTTCAGGCTTTTTGCTCACTCTTCCAAGGACTCAGCAGAGAGTCAGGTTTGGGGGCTTGGCCAGGATATTACCGAAGTAAACAGGCAAAAGCGTGAGCGCTACCGTTTGCAGCGATTAGAGTCCTTGGGAAAGTTAACCAGTATTGTAGCGCATGACTTTAACAACCTATTGGCGATAATTTCTGGAAATCTTCGGTTCATTACAATAGATGAAGATGATAAAGAAGTCCTTGAAGACATAGATTCGGCAGTTAACGATGCTATAGCGCTTATTAAGAAATTACGTAGCTTCAGTGATGAATCAAAAAACACTGCTGAAACATTCAATGTTAAGAAAGGCCTTGAACAGTTTGTCAGGCTTGTTCAACCAGTTGTTGGTAAAGATCTGGACATAGTGATATCTGAAGTAGACCCGGGAATCTCAATTAATGCTGACAAGGCAGATTTTGATAACTCCCTTCTCAATCTGGTTATCAACGCTAAAGATGCTTCCGATGTTGGCTCGAGTGTTTTCATTGATGTTGAGGTCATTTCCAATCCCAATGTGGCCGTGTTGAAAGATCAACGATATGTAAAAATCAGGGTGAGAGACCTTGGTTGTGGGATGGACGATTTAGTGATTGAAAGGGCTTTCGAACCGTTCTTTTCAACTAAAGGTCGGTCTAGAGGCGAGGGCCTTGGCTTGAATTCTGTATTTAGTTTCGCCCATGCTAATTCAGGGCATTGCACGATTGAAAGTGCGGTCGGTATCGGCACCACCGTGAGTGTTTATTTACCGCTGGGTGCTACTAAAGTTGTGCCATTGGACCTGCCTGACGTTGCTCATGAAGGGGGCGCTGGCTCGGGGCTCATATTGGTGGTCGATGACGAAGCAAGGGTAAGGAAAATTACCTGCCGTGATTTAAAAGCAATGAACTTTGATGTAATCGAGGCAGAGGATGCGGACGATGCCCTGAAAAAATTACAAAACTATCACTCTCAATTGGTTCTAGTTGTAAGCGATATTGTGATGCCTGGCTCAATGAGCGGTATTGAGCTGAAGAAAGTCGTTGAAGAAAAGTATGACTCTCTTAGTGTGCTTTTGGTGTCCGGAAATTCTTTGCAGGAATGGGAGAGCGTTGATCAGGTATTACGAAAACCCTATTCATTAGTTGAATTTCAAGCATTAGTTAATGCTTATGCGCGACGGGTCGATAAAGCTTCGTAGAGATGCCAATCGTTCGACACTGTATCTTGACATGGGTCATGTTCGAGAAATCATCCATCGCCCCTTACCCACCACGCTGATTTCTATGCGGTTGTCCTTCAGCACTTCCGTGAAACCTTCATGGGTAAATCGACAGCCCTGGTCGTTAAACCTATCCGACGCTGAAGAAGCCTAGAGTGAGATTTTTAATTTTATTGAGATGTTTTACAATCCGCTAAAGCGACACAGCCATGCGGGTGGCGTATTACCGGCTAAGTTCGAAGACGCCTATTTTTCGAGATTGGAAGGTGTCTATTATATTAGACTCATTCAGTCCATAAGTTACGGAACCCCTGAATCAAGACAGAAACCAGCGGATGAACCTACAAGAAGAAGTTAACCAGACAAACGAGAGCCCAGACGTAAAACCAGTCTTATTGTTTGTTGATGATGATGATCGAGCTATTAACCTGCTGAAACGGGAGTTTGAAGAAGCCAGCTATGTTTGCCACTTTGCGG
>JABJED010000369.1 GCA_018665025.1 Gammaproteobacteria bacterium | reverse complement strand
TAAACAGTCCTGAACGGGCTGACATAAACAGTCCTGAACGGGTCATGATAAACAGTCCTGAACGGGTCAGCATAAACAGTCCTGAACGGGCTGACATAAACAGTCCTGAACGGGCTGACATAAACAGTCCTGAACGGGTCATGATAAACAGTCCTGAACGGGCCATGGTAAACAGTCCTGAACGGGTCATGATAAACAGTCCTGAACGGGCTGACATAAACAGTCCTGAACGGGTCATGATAAACAGTCCTGAACGGGTCATGGTAAACAGTCCTGAACGGGTCAGCATAAACAGTCCTGAACGGGCTGACACTAGCGCAGTCGTGAGTTGGACTTTATGAACAAAGCTTTTTATCTGGCAATTGCGATCATTGCTTTCACCATCTCCATCGTTGTCATGGCACCCGCCAGCATCGTGACCGGGCTATTCGGTGATGCCATTCAGCGAAATATCCCGGGGCTGAAGATCGGAGCAACCCGGGGACGAATCTGGCAAGGTTCCACTCAGTTGCAGTACCAACGGCTTCCAGCTGTCACAGTGTCCTGGAAGATGGCAGCCCTGCCACTGCTTGAAGGAAAATTGAGTACATTGGTTGAACTCAACGGTGGCGGTCTTCAACTGGAAATGGGCGCAATGGCTTCGACTTCCGGTGGATCGCTGGACAATATTAATGGCACCATCGAAAGCCGCTTTATTAACGCCGTTAGCGTCGGCTATGGCCTTGACCTGACCGGCGTCTTCGAGCTTTCAGGCATCAGTACGTCGTTCGATCAACGTTGGCTCACCGCGCTAAAGGGTGTAACAAACTGGTCGGGTGGCATCGTGCACATTGAAACTCCGGAACAATTTTATAGCGTCAAGTTACCGGCACTGAAGGGGCAGCTTTCGATGAAAGGCTCAAACGCAATGTTGGATGTCGCCTCAGGGACCACCACCTTGTTGACACTCGCATTAAAACCAGACGGGTGGTCACAAACATCCGTCTCTTACATGCTGACGGATATGGCTGGTTTACCGCTCCCAAACGGATACCAGGATACAACCGGCCCTGCCTTCGTCCTGGAGGAGAAGGTGTTCTAATACGCCCTTACAGACATTTTATTACTCTTCAGTTGCTGAGTTCTATGGTATTTTACGCTTGAAGAAACCTGCAGGTCGCTCGACGTGGATAATGTACTACAGCTATTTAATGACCACAGCAGGAAGATTGCTACCGCAACCAGCATCCTGCTGATCGTCTTAATGAGCCTGACGGTTGCGAATACGGCGCTGTTCTTCATGGAAACCATGAATTCCACAGGTATTATCCCGGATTCAACACCAGCAAGTACCAGCGTGATCACCCAACCAACCTTTAAGGTTTCCAATCTCGAACTCTTCGGCAGGCTTGAGCGCGTAGATATCGTGCCTCAGGCAATTGATGCGCCGGAAACAAAGCTGAATCTGGAACTGCAGGGCATTTTCATTAGTGGAGATCCAAAATTCTCCACTGCTATCGTGGCAGAGAAAAACAAGACTGGTGAACTCTTTGCGATAGGAGACAGGTTACCGGGAAACGCTACGCTGGCCGCCGTGCTCGAAGATCACGTATTAATTCGGCGAGGCACCAGAATGGAGAAGCTGCTCTTCTCCGATAGAAAATTTCAATTCGTCAGTGACAAGGCTCCCGAAAATACATCATCCCGGTCTGGAGGAGGGATATCAGGCACAACCCGATCCCAGCCGGGAAATGCCAGAAACAGCATTCGTAACAAAAATGGATCAAACAACAAATCAACCAATAACAACACTCTTAGCCAGTATCAGGAAAAATTGCGCAACGACCTTCATGGCACCTTGAGTGAGGCTGGCATCACCCCCGTTTCAATCGGCGAGTCAAACGGATACAAAGTCGGCGCAGACGCGCAGGCTGCGGTCAAGCAGGCCGGCCTGCAGCCAGGTGATATGATACTTTCAATCAATGGCAATCCGGTTGGCGTAGCCTCATATGATTCCGCGCTTATGGCTCAGGTCATGGCATCATCCCGGGTTCGCGTTGAGGTCCAGCGGGGAACCCGGCGTTTTTTCCTGACTGTACCCGTACCTAAATAGGCCGGGAGTGAATCACTCGGTCACATATCATTCAAACCATATCGAGCATCAAATTTCATGACTGTAAATAATTCTCGAATAAGCATCTCGCTGGCCGTCCTGGTCAGTTGCTTACTCGTGCCCGTTGTATTACCTGTTCAAGAAGCGTCTGCACAGGAAAAGACCACAGAGGAAACCTGGAAGGTAAACTTAAAAAATGCCGATATCCGCGAATTCGTGACCCAGGTTTCTGTGATTACAGGCAAAAGCTTTGTGGTGGACCCCAGGATTAAGGGCAACGTAACCGTTATTTCGAGCACCTCCATGGACAAGGACACTATCTATGAGCTGTTTCTGTCGGTTCTCCGGGTTCACGGCTACGCTGCTGTTCCTTCCGGGAACATCACCAAGATCGTTCAGCAGGTCCTGGCAAAACAGAGCGGTAATCCAAGGGATTTTTTGCGTCCTGCACAATCAGAGGAATTGGTGACTGCCGTCATCCCGGTCCGCAATTCCGCATCAGAGGATCTGGTAAAGATCCTCAGACCTCTCATTCCTCAATACGGTCACGTTGCTGGTATCTCGTCTCCTAACGTACTGATTATCAGCGATCACGCGGGAAACATTGCCCGATTAACCGAAATCGTCAACCGAATCGACATCGCCGATAACCAAACCGTTGAGATCATCGGCCTGAAAGAGGCCTGGGTCGAAGATATGGTTGGACTCCTCCAAGAACTCGCACCTGAACAGATCGGGAAAGGCGCAAAGGGCCCAAATAGGGTGACCATCGTCGCCAGCGAACGAACGAATTCCATGGTGATTAAGGGCCAAAAAGTCACCGTAGAGAGGGTGGCGCAGCTGATATCACAACTGGATGTTCCTGCAAACCGATCCGGGACAACCAAGGTTATTCGACTTGCTCATTCCGACGCCGTTGAAATGGCCGAAATTCTGAGGAACACGATTGTTGACGATGAAGATAGTAATTCCAACAAGGTTAAAATCAGCATCCAGCCTGATGAGGCAATAAATGCGTTGGTCATTCGTGCAGCCCCCTCGGCCATGCTCGAGATAATGGATATCATCGATAGCCTGGACGTACGCCGAATGCAGGTACTGATAGAAGCTGCCATCGTCGAAGTCACTGCGGATTTCTCTCGCCAGCTTGGTTCTGAGCTCTTTATTGCAGACGTCAGCGGCAGTAATTTGCCGCTTGGATTAACAGCGCCCTCCGGGACCCTCGCACAGATCCTGAAAAACCTTGCCCTGGGTAGCGCTGTCTCGCCAGATGGCGTTGCAACTTCACCGCTACTAAACATTGACGCGGGAACTTCGCCGCTATTGGCCGGTGGTCGACTTAGCGCAGACAAAACAAGTTTCGCCGCCATTATTCGAGCTCTGTCGACAAACGGAGACGTCAATCTGCTATCCACTCCCAGCATCACGACGATGGACAACGAGGAAGCAAAAATTGTAGTCGGTCAAAACGTGCCGTTCAGAACAGGTTCAACGACCAGTGGTAGTAACGGCGCATCGAATCCATTCACGACAATCCAACGCGAAGATGTCGGGCTGACACTGGAAGTCACTCCTAATATTCATGATGGCAATCTGGTGCAGCTCAAAGTTCACCAGGAAGTCTCCGAGGTTGACCCTGGTTCACTTAGCGTCATTGGTGCCGAAGGAAGCGCTGACCTGATAACCAACATACGTACGATTGATACGACAATTCTCGTCGACGACCAGGAAGTGATCATCATCGGAGGATTGATCAGGGATAAGGAAACCTCCAATAATTCAAAGGTACCTATTCTGGGTAGCGTCCCTGGTCTCGGCTTTTTGTTTCGGAGCACTTCGACGACGACTCAAAAACAGAACCTGTTGGTATTCCTGAGACCCACGGTTCTCGATTCACGGGCAGCCATCACGTCAGCCACGCAGCGAAAGTTCAACAGCGTCTACGAGGTTGAAATCGAAGGACGAGACCCCGCAAACGTCATGTCGGACCTGTTTAATGGAAATATCCCCTAAACTTAGCGCACTTCGCCTTAAGCTCAAAACCGCACAATTCGAGCTGTCACGCCGAGTTCTATTCCTGTGGATAAAGCCGATCTTCCTGGGTGGTAGTCATGAATCGCTCGATCTGGGCGATTCAGACCTCATCTGTTACGTGCTACCCTTTCGGTCCATCGCAGATCTCCTTGTGACGGACATGGCCTGTGAGGTAAGCGGCTTACCTTCAGCGGTATCGATAATCCCGGAAATTAACGAAGGCCGCGCCGTGTTTTTCCTGGGTCGGCCGGAAGGAACGCTGGGTAGAAAATCACTGCGCCAACAATCTGCCCGGATGATGCGCCTCTTCGAACACCAGAAGACTCTTGATAACCGATCAATCAAGATTGTTCCCGTCTCCCTGTTCTGGGGCCACCAGCCAGACAGAGAGAAGTCCCTGTTCAAGCTTTTACTCTCAGAACACTGGAGTGCAACCAGCGGCCTGAAAAAATTCTTCGCCATGTTGTTTCATCCCGGTCACATACTGGTGCAATTCGGCGCCCCCGTTGCGCTTGATGAACTCATGTCATCTGAGTCTGAACAACCGAGACAGGTGAGGAAGCTGCTGCGATTACTTCGAGTGAATTTTAACAACCAGCGACAGGCAATTATTGGTCCAGACCTCTCTCACCGGCGTACCCTGCTCAACAACATTCTGGCAAGTGACGAAGTCCGCGGAGCCATCGATCGTGAAGCAAGAACCAACGACGTAACATTCCTGTCCGTGGAAAAAAAGGCGATGGCCTACGCCCAGGAGATAGCTTCGGACCAGTCATACCGAGTCATAAGATTTTTCGATGTGTTACTCACCCGGCTCTGGAACAAATTGTACTCGGGAATTGAAGTCAACCACATTGACACGGTCAAGCAGATGGCGCAGTCCCACGAGATCGTTTACACCCCCTGCCATCGAAGCCATATTGACTATTTGCTAATGTCATACGTGCTCTATAACAATGGTCTGGCCCCACCCCATATAGCTGCAGGGAAGAACCTCAATCTGCCCTTTATTGGTCCCCTGCTGCGCAGAGCCGGAGCCTTTTTTATGCGAAGAAGTTTCCAGGGTGACGGCTTGTATAGAGAAGTCTTTGATGAGTATTTACACCAGGTTTTTACCCGTGGATTTTCGGTGGAGTACTTCATAGAAGGCGGCAGGAGTCGAACCGGAAGAACGCTGCCACCAAGGACGGGGATGCTCCGCATGACAGTTAACAGCTTCCATAAGGACTCCTCCAAACCCATTGTGTTTATGCCAGTCTACTTCGGCTACGAGAGGGTGCTTGAATCATCGACTTATATGGCCGAATTGTCCGGGAAGGATAAGCAATCAGAATCCGTGTTCGATATTTTAGGCATATTCCGTTCCCTGAAACGCCAATTTGGGCAAGTGACCGTTAACTTCGGTGAACCCCTGCCACTTCAGGAGTTCATGGATAAACAGCTACCGGGATGGCAACAGTTAACGGAAATCCCCCCAGTTCAATTATCCAAGACCTGTCTGCGCCTGGCCGAGAACCTTGTTACCCGTATCAACGAATCTGTCGCAGTGAAACCAACAAACCTGGTTGCTGTAGCTTTGTTATCAACCGCCAGACAAAACATTGATGAACAATACCTGTTGGATCAAATCGAACTACTACTTGCCATTGCCCGAAAATGCGGTCCGTCAAGATGTTCAATCACGAACGCAACCTCAAAAGAAATACTTGAGCAAGCAATAGAAATTTGCGGCTTAAGCAGGACAGAGCACCCGTTCGGGACCATCGTTTCTGCGTCTCCCGAACAGTCAATAAGCCTGACTTACAACGCCAACAATGTTGTCCATGTGTACGCGCTGCCATCACTGGTCGCGAGGTTTGTGCGAACCGAAACCAGAACCGACAGAAATGCGTTAGCAGAATTTGTAAAACCGCTGTACCCGTTCCTCAAGTCAGAGATGTTCCTTCCCTGGGACATTCTTCATCTGGAGGAGGTACTGGATTCCGTCGTCGAATCATTGTCCGAGCTTGGGCTCATTACAATGAACGGCAACGAAATTGCGATCCCATCGCCTGAGTCACCTGAATACAATAGTCTTCAGGATATCGCCAGCATCACGGACCCAACCCTGGAAAGGTTTTATATCGTCATGGCGTTACTGCAGCAATCCAACCGGCCATCGTTAAAAGCACTTGAATCCGCATCCGCAGGAATCGCAGAACAACTTTCAGTAATCTATGGCATCAACTCACCTGAGTTTTTCGATAAATCTCTTTTCTCCACTTTCCTCAGACAGCTGAAAAGTGAACAGGTTGTCGATACAGAGCTCGCTGTCAACGAAAGTTTTGCTCCATTGGAATCCGCCACTGCTCGATCTCTGGATGCCGATGTCAGATACAACATTCTCCAGGCGGTCAGAAAGTTCAACAACTAACTCACAAACACCTCGTAACGACTGTTTTTGTTTTTGAATACATGTGTCGGCTGGATGGGAGAGATCCAGTCACCCTGAGGTGGCCGCTTAAGCACAACCCGGCTACAACCTACCTCCAAGGCAACAGATAATAATGCCATCGCATCTTCGTCGGTCCCGAGAAATCTTTGCAGATGCTGCATCGGACCTCGTACCGCGGCAGCACCTGGCTTTTCGGGAAACATCGGATCAATGTAGATCACATCATATTCCAGACTAGTCTGAGCCATCAGCACAAGCGAGTCGGCATTCGTCAGTTTGATTCGATTGGCAGCAAAAGAAAGTTCCGGAACCTTCCTTGCCCGCTTCAATCCATCCAGCAGCAATGTAGAGACAACCCTTGATCGCTCTACCAGAGTCACCTCACACCCGAGGGATGCCAGCACAAACGCGTCCCGAGCCAGCCCGGCCGTACAGTCCAGTACGCGGACGCCGCCACCCGCTTTTACTGCACGTGCCACCAACTCGGTTTTTTTCCCGGCTCCCCGGAGCCGGGTCAGAAATTCCGGATGTGAAAAATTAACCCTAAGTGGGTGCTGACGGGAAAAGCTATCTTCAAGGTAATATCCTTCCTGGTCACAGCCAACCCTGAACCGACTCATCTCTTGCCGGGCCGAGAGGCAACCTGCTCACGCAGGTAGACAGGTGTCGCCTGCATCGCGCTCACCGACTCGCCGCGATTGAACTTAAAGGAACCAAGAGAAAGTAAGTTGCGGATGCTCGGGACAGCTTCACTCGAAATACTCTTAAAGGAAACACCCGTTGCCTCTTGGATTTTTGAACTCAATCCCGGCATTGCGTTGCCACACCCAAGCCAATCGCCGACAGGTAGCTGTGGCAGTTCAGAGACATCAACAACCCCCTCGGGGATGACTGGCACCGCAATATTTTCTTCAAACTTATAGGCGCCGTAGTAAACTTCTTCCAATCGAGCTGTTAACCCGACAAATACGAACGGAGGATTGATCTCTGAAATAACCGACTGCGCAATGCAGGCCATTGAAGACACTGGAACGACAGGAATACCCAATCCATAACCCAACCCCTGTACAACCCCTACGGCAATCCTCAGCCCAGTAAAGGAACCAGGGCCTTGACCAAAAACGATCGCATCAAGGTCTTTGATACCGATCCCGGCTTCCCTGACCAACGACTCGATTGATGGAAGGATTTCCCGGCTGTGTGTATCGACGTCTGCCGATGTCCGATCCACCAGTTCTGATCCGAGCTGCAATCCCAGCACTGTAGAACGTGTAGAAGTATCGATTCCAAGAAGATTCACCAGGCGACTTTCTCAAATAGGTAGCATTGTAGCTCGCACATCATAGCTTACGCATCCAAGCGACAGCATCTTCGTGCTTATCAAGCCAGACCATTTCGGGCAGGTTGTTGATGACATACTTTCGATATGAACGACTGCTGATTCTTGAATCGCCAAGCACAAACAACCCCATGTCACTCGCTTCACGCATTAATCGCCCAAAACCCTGCTTTAGCGACAAGACGGTCTTAGGCAATGCCAGTTCTGTGAAGCTGTTGCCACCATTGTCACGGATCAATATCGACTGAGCATTATAGATTGGGTCTGATGGATTCGGGAAAGGTAGTTTGTCGATGATCAGCAGTTTCAATCCTGCGCCCCTCACATCCACACCTTCCCAAAAACTCTGCGTGCCTAACAATACACTACGCGGAGATTCTCGAAACTCAGTTAGCATTTGGATTTTGGACTTCGCACCCTGCACAAGCAGCGGCCTTCCAATCTGCCTAAGCTCAAGCGCTGCAAGCCGCAATGCCCGATGACTGGTAAAAAGAAAAAAAGTTCTTTCGTTGTTATTCTCAATCAGCGGGACACAACGGGCAACAAGTTGCTTTGTATGTTCCTCGCTGCCAGGCTCAGGCAACCCCGATGGCACATAGGCTTTGACAGACTTCAGATAATCAAACGGACTTTCGAAGATCGCTGAAATTTCATCGGATACACCAAGTTCTGATTTGAAATGGTTGAAAGAACCATCTACAGAAAGGGTCGCAGAAGTGAATATCCAACTGGCCTCAGATTCCCTGACAACCTTTTGGAACTCATCACTAATCTCCAGCGGAGAAAGGTGGATGGTATAACTGCCCTGGGTTCTCTCAATCCAGTGGACATAATCGCCCCCCGGGTCAGCCTGTTCCGTGAGTAGTGCGAAGATATCCGCCATGCCCAGCGCACGTTTGGCACATTGAGCAAGGCCGTCACTTCTAGCTGCAACATCCAGAAGGCGATTACCCAATTCCGCCAGGCTCTGATCAACCGCAATAATAAGGTGGCGAGACTTTTCATCCAGCCATTGCTCAAAGTAAGGATCAGTACCTGCAAGCATCAGCCTTTTCAGGGCCACCAGTTGCCTTTCAAGAGCGTTAACATAATCCGAACTGTGCGGGTCATCATTACCCAGCAGGGACAATTCAGCTCTGACATCGCGTAATAGTTCAGAAAATTGTCCGCTGGATAATCGTTGCCCAAAAAACTGGCGGGCAATATCCGGAATCTGGTGAGCCTCATCAATTACCAATGCCGTTACATCAGGCAGGAGCGATCGAATGTTATCCTCCCGCTGCGTGAGGTCGGCCAGTAAAAGGTGATGGTTCACAATAACGATGTCAGCCTGGCTGGCTTTTTCTCTGGCACGGTACAACGGGCACTCGTTAAATTCAGGACACCTACTACCCAGACAGCTGTCTCTTGTGCTGGTCACCAGTTTTTGAAGAGCTGCATTATCCTCTGGGTCCAGAATTTCCGTAAGATCATTGGTGCGACTTCGAGTTGACCAACTGCGCACTTCCATCAGCTGGTGTGCAAGGAGTTCATTTCGATGATCTATCTTAATGTTAGTCTTTAACCGTTGCGGGCAGAGGTAATTCGCCCTGCCTTTTAACAATGCAACTCTCTTTTCAGGAAACATCTTCTGCATAACGGGCAAGTCTTTCTGGAACAGCTGGTCCTGAAGGTTCTTTGTACCTGTAGAAATAATCACGGAACCCGAAGCAATGAACGCCGGAACAAGATAACTCAGGGTTTTTCCAGTGCCTGTTCCCGCCTCAAAAATCCCGACTGCTCCACTTTCCATCACCGATTCTATATTAATCGCTAACTCGAGCTGCCCCTTCCGTACTGAATATTCAGGCCAGGCGCGCGCTAATGAATCAAAAACATCTGGCAGGTTTTGCATACAACTAGTTTGAATCTAAGGTGTGCATAAATGATGATGTCGTTAGAGGAGCAATAATCTATGGATACCACCGCTATCGTACTAGCAGGAGGGAAGGGATCAAGGATGAATTACGCAGAAAAGGCGTGGATGTTGCATCATGGGAAACCTCTCTTATCTCATGTTGTTGATTCAATCAGTCCACAAGTCGATATGATCCTCATCAGCAGGAACAACACCAGCGATCCCAGGTACGACGAACTACCCTACCCCTGCATCGCAGACGTAGCATTTGCAGCTAATGATAATGACGGTGAAGCGACTGAGCAACAGGGCCCCCTATCCGGGATCAGTGCCTGCGCACGACATGTAAAAACATCGCTGACACTTGTCGTCCCCTGCGATACACCTCGTCTACCCAATAATCTCATGCGGAAATTACTCGATGGCCTCGGTGACGCTTCTGTTGCCGTGGTACACGACGGAAACAATGAACAACCGCTCGTTTTCCTTGCGCTAACCACAGCACTTGAGGAAATCGATATTTATCTGAAGACTGGTCGCCGTTCAGTAAAGGGATGGCTTGAGGGGATGAATCACAATCGAGTCTATTTTGAGACCGGATCGGATGAATTTGAGAACATCAACACAATCGATCAATTAGCGTAACTGTTCAAAACCATAACAATTTATACGAAGTTACCACCAAGCGTCGCTAAAGATGCCACGCCGCCCCCCACCAAGGTGAGAGGCGACACAGAAGCTTCAAAAGCGGGCATCAACAAAAAGCCCTCAAATAAGAGGGCTTTTCAGTGATTTTACTTACGCTTCTTAGCGGCTTTTTTCTTAGCAGCAGGCTTCTTCTTAGCAGCAGCCTTTTTCTTAGCAGCAGGCTTCTTCTTAGCAGCAGCTTTTTTCTTAGCAGGCTTCTTCTTAGCAGCAGCCTTTTTCTTAGCAGGCTTCTTCTTAGCAGCAGCCTTTTTCTTAGCAGGCTTCTTCTTAGCAGCAGCCTTTTTCTTAGCAGGCTTCTTCTTAGCAGCAGCCTTTTTCTT
>JABJED010000059.1 GCA_018665025.1 Gammaproteobacteria bacterium | reverse complement strand
TCTCCGGTCATTTTGATGGGACTGTGTTGAGGAAAGGGAGCGCAATAAGTCGCCGCCTAAAGTGCTATTGTCGACCCACAAGTACTCGAGGGGATGCGGACATTTTCTTGGACTGATTTACGTCGTTAAACCCAGGCTTTCACGGTACTCGATGGGACTGAGATAGCCAAGGGACAGTTTGATCCGTTTTTCGTTGTACCAGCGAATGTAGGCATCAAGCTCTTCGATGAACTGCGCGATAGTCGTAGAACGCCAGTCCCTCGGATAGAACATCTCGGTCTTTAGCCTTCCGAAGAACCCTTCGCAGGCCGCATTGTCTGGCGAGCATGCTTTGCGCGACATGGATCGAATCAGACTCGCCTTTGCGACACGGGACAGCCACCCAGGCCATCGGTAGTGGCCGCCCCGATCAGAATGGACGATAGGCTTCTCACTGCCCTCGGCCACGGTCTCAATGGCCACATCTAGCATGGTATTCACAAGCTTTGCATCGGGGCTGGTGCCAATCGACCAGCTTACGACCATGCCATCGAAACAATCAATCATAGGCGACAGGTAAACCTTCCCGGCTGGTATCTGGAATTCCGAGATGTCCGTGAGCCACTTCTCGTTGGGTGCTGCGGCATGAAAATCGCGATTGATGATGTTCTCTGGAGCAGGAGTTATTTCTCCGATATAAGAACGATATCTGCGCCGCTTGGGCCTTGCCGCGTAAAGGCCTTCTTGTTTCATGAGGCGCTGCACGACCTTCTCCGAGACGAACACCTGCTGCCTGGCCAACGAAGCCTGAATTCGACGATAACCGTAGGATCGGTGATTGCTTTCGAATATCTCGGTTATGGTGCAACGGACTTCCGCATACTTGTCGGCAACCCGCATCGGCGACCGATGATAAAAGTAAGAGCTGCGAGCCAGGCCGAGCCGGTTAAGAAGTTCCGCTAAGCCATATTCTTCTTTCAGGGCGTCAACCAGCATCGTCTTCTCCCGGTTGCTTAGGAGCTGCAGGTCGACGCCCAGGTCCTTTTTTAGAAAGTCATTGGCCTTCTTGAGAAGGTCGTGTTCAAGCTGCAGATTGCGGATGTCGCGCCGGAGCGTTTCGACTTGCCGCTCCAGCTCCTGCCTATCCGCCGCTGCTGGTGAGGGTTTTTCGCGTTTCATTGATGCTGGAGCCTCCCGGCCAAGTAACTGGTTCTTCCAGTTGTACAGCGTCACTCGGTCAACGTCCAACTTGTCTGCAACCTCCTGTGCACTGCCTGTGCGTGTACACAACTCGTAGACTGCGACACGCTTGGAGGACAATGAAACAGTTGGTCTGCCCGCCTTGCCAACGACGTATTTACGAGATTCCGGATATCGCTCGCGGACCCATGCGGTAAGCTTTTGTCGGCAGGGGTAGCCCAATGCCTTCAGGGTGAAGGCGAAGCAGCGCCCATGATTTGCCCAATGCTCAACCGCCACATTCCTTTGTTCTTCCGAGTACTTCGGCTTTGAGCGAGCGTACCCAACTTGCAGATCACCATGCCTTTCGAATTCGTTATACCACGCCTTCAAAGCATTCTTAGTTGGGTACCCCAACTGATAAATCGTCGCCTTGCAACGCTTTCCAAGCGTCAAATACAGCCTCACCGCCCGAAGGCGTTCTTCGTATGAGTACATGGACTACCTCCAAAGTAGTCCAAGATTTTGTCCGCATCCCCGGGTTTTGCACAGGAATTTAACCCGCCTGGATCGTCTCAGGCGCCGAATTGCACTGTGTTTTTTATCTTGGAGGTGGGTCACTCCAATATGCAAATATTAGCGACAATTGGCTCAATATTCGGTGCAATTCAACACACTGAGCACCCATTGCCGGATTGGCCTCTTCGGCAAGACTTCATCAACCAGATATGCTGCGCTGTCGGCCATACGCCTCGCACCACACGAGGGGCAGAACCCACGGCGTTTGCAACTAAAAGCCACAAGCTTCTCATGGTGACATGACTCACATCGAACACGCAGAAAACCGTGCTCAAGACGACCACACTTCAGGTAATCCTCAAACTCCCTGGAAACGTAATCCGGGAGATACCTGCCCTGCTCAGACAGCATGCTCTCAAACTGAGGCCAATGCGACTTAACCAGTTGATAAAGCAGCGTGTTCTCTGGCTGATGGCGCTGGTACTGAAATGGGCCAACGGGCCAGAAGTCGTCCTGGAATGCATTGGATGGCAAGATCGAGAGTCACTATGTGGTTGCGACAAACAGCCTTACCCCTTAACGACCACCGCACTATACGCATTCACCATATAAGTGAGGGAGGCTCTTCTATGAATCTCTGTGCGAATACAGCGAAACCTCATGCGGGAGATTTGCGGGACACCGTCATGCACGGTTGTGCACTGTTGTGCACTGTTGTGCATAGTTGGCAACGGGCGCACCGGTAACTTCTTGACTTAATTAGTATGAATCTTAGATTTTCGTCTTGAAAATTCCCGTGTCGGTGGGCTAGGCGCCCGCGGTCGATTCCACCTCCGGCCACCATTCTTGCTGGGCTATGGCCACCACCCATTTTCAACGCTTCCGTTTGCGGGCTCTACCCACTTAACGGGGGATGGGCATTCCTAGACACGATTGACTAACCCATGCCAGCCACAGTGCGTTAACTCTGAATCAACCGCAATAACGCTGCCCTCGTCTCCCACAACCAGGGATAGTATCGCTGTGTCATAGACACCAGCAGGCGCGCGTTTCATCCTACTCAACCAGCGGCGAGAACAGCGCCTGCAAATCATCTGATGTAATGTCTAACTCCTCACCACCGTCACTATCGTCATACACGCCATCGGCAAGCAACTGCTTGCGCGCCTGCATCTCAAGAATCTTTTCTTCCAACGTGTTCTCCGTAATGAGCTTGTACACGAACACAGGTTTATGCTGACCAATTCGGTGGGCGCGGTCCGTTGCCTGTCGCTCTACTGCTGGGTTCCACCAGGGATCGTAGTGAATAACCGTATCAGCTTCAGTAAGATTTAATCCCAATCCACCTGCCTTGAGACTAATCAGGAACACATCAGCTTCGCCCTGACGAAATTTTTCAATCGCTGCATCTCGATTTCGGGTCTGCCCGGTTAGCTTGGTGTAATTGATCTGGTTCAGGTTGAGCTCTTCTTCGATAAGACCCAGCATTGTTGTGAACTGAGAGAAGATAAGTATGCGTCGACCCTCCTCCAGCATTTCTGGTAAGAGGCTCATTAATAAATCTGTCTTAGCGGAAGACGTGACAGATGCCGCCTGTTTCAATTTCAACAGCCTGGGGTGGCAGCATGTCTGGCGGAGTTTCAACAAGGCATCCAGAATCGTAATGTGGCTTCTCGCCAACCCCTGCGCTTTGATTGCCTCACGAACCTTTTTCTCCATCGATAATCGAATACTTTCGTAGAGCGCTGCCTGATCACCCTCCAGTGGTATGGATCGAATGATCTCGGTTTTGTCCGGCAATTCCGTTAACACGTCATTTTTTCGACGTCGCAGCATAAACGGTGCAATCCGCTTGGCGAGTCTTTGCTGTCGTTCCACATCGCCATGTTTTTCTATGGGTGTACGGAATTGGCTAGTGAAGGCTTTACTATCACCTAAAAATCCTGGCATCAAAAAATCAAACAACGCCCAGAGTTCACCCAAATGGTTTTCCATCGGTGTACCAGTCAGGCAAAGGCGATGACGAGCTGAAATTTGTCTGACAACCCGCCCCATTTTGGTTTTGGGATTTTTGATTGTTTGTGCTTCATCAAGAATGACGTAGTGAAAATCATAGCCCAATATCGTTGCCTGATCCCTGACCAGCAGCGGGTATGTCGTTAGCACAACATCATAATTTTCGATGTCTGAAAAATGGCGCTGTCGGTTCGGCCCTTGCAGGACAAGAACACTGAGGTTTGGTGTAAATTGATTAGCTTCACGCCGCCAGTTGCTCATTAAACTGGTGGGCGCAATGACTAGGCACGGGCGGTCCAATCGGTTTTCTTGTTTTTCGATCTGCAGATGTACCAGTGTTTGCAGCGTCTTACCCAAGCCCATGTCATCTGCCAATATGCCGTTAAACCCAAAACCTTGAAGAAATTGCAGCCAGTTCACGCCCTGTTTTTGATAGTCGCGCAACTCGGCTTTGACCGAGCGGGGTATCGATACTTTTTTTATACCGCTAAAATCGGCAAGCTGTTGGCCGAGATTGCGCATTACTTCACCGCCGCGCCAATGAATATCTCCACCGAGCGTGGCGTCCAGATCAGCCAACCGCAATGCATCGAAGTGTCCCAAGCGTAGATGGTTGGCATTCTGTAAGACCACCGATGACTCGACGTCGTATAACTCATACAAAATCTTACAAATAGGCGAGACTTTTTCTGCCGGTAACTCTATGTACTGGCCATCGGTGGCTTGCACAATGACGACTGAGGGTAAATCGTTTAGGTCATAGTGATACAACACCTGGGTGATTAACGGCAGCAGGGGTTGTTTCTTACCTCCTATCTCCAGGTCGAAGCGCAATTCGAACCAATTGCTATCAGACGCTATATTTGCTTCCCATGCATCTGGCGAGACGAATGACAAATTGAAATCATCGGCAATCTCAATGATCCAGCCTGAACGCTCGAGAACTGGCACTGCATCGTTAAGAAAAACCCGCCAATGCTCAACGGCATCAATATCTTTTTGGTTCCTTTTAACGCGCCAGTAGCTGCCAGCTTTACCCTCAGCTTCAGTGGCCTCGAAACCAGCGTCTCGTAACAGCTGTAAGTATTCAGTTTCTGTATCAGAGATTCTCTCGATACTAATGATGCCAGTGTCCGAGCTGATGTTGGAAACAGGTGTCTGGGGTAGCGCCGGGATCACATAACCAGCGTAGCTAAACCGCAAGCACATCTCATAGGGTAGACCCTGCATACTGGAAGCTACCTGTTTCTGCATGCGCAAGTGAGGCGTCGGTGGTTCATTTGATATGACCTTCGTGTCAACTTCCACCGGCAATGGAATCGGCAAACCCGGTAGCGACAACACAAGGTTACGGCTAAATTCCAAAGCGTCCGAATTGGACAACCTTGGCGCGGAGAGCATCAACTCCCATTGGCGTTCATTAAAGTCAGCGCCTTCGATCTCGCCCACCGTGCTCATGTGCGTATCCAGGTACAATGGCGGGCTGGTGTTTAAGACCCGGGCGGCGGGCTGGACCTGAATATCCAAATGTTTGTTCTTGTTGCCAACCTCAACCCAGCTGACTTGCAGAGGCCGTGGTTGCCCATCGCGGAGCGGCGGATTGCTAGTCGTTTCCCAAAAACAACGCCCGGAGTTGACCATCTGAGCGATACATTGCCTGCCGATCTCACCGACGAGTTGATATTGAGGTTCGTTGTAGTAGGGTTGTTTGTTGGCCGCTGCGAGAAAACTCATTATTTTCTCATCCGATGCATTTAGGGCCGAACGAGAAATGTCATACATCCCCCAACGGGGTCTGGGCACTTTCTTCCCTTTGGTAAAGCCGCCTTTCTTTTTTTGCTTTGTGAACACGGGTTGTACGGTAAGCGCGTTGGATTGTTCCAGCGGCTGTAACAAATAGGCAATAAACTCTTCAGTTGACGAATTCTGAAGAGGATCTTCTTCGTCAACACCTGCCTCGATAAGCCGATGTAGCCAGTCCATGTTCTTGTCGGTATCAACCTTGGCCATTGGACCGTATTCTTTGAAATAAAAACACGCTGCGGCCACGTGCTTGCAGTTGAACCCGACAGGGCAAGTACACTCCCCGTTGATGTTCGCGCCACTGCGACCAGTGACGTCGATAGCAATTTCCTGTTGGTAGCTGAACGAACGACTCCCCGTAACTTCTGCACGCAAAATCAGCAAATCTTCGTCTATGATTTCTGTGGTGAGCTGCGTCACCTTTCCCCGATAAAAGTAGTCAACACCACGTTGATACCCAGCGGCGCCCACTTCGTCTATTACATCTTGAATCGAGAAATCAATCATATCTGGGTAAATAGTTGCTGAATCGCAATTGTATACGAGGCGTGAGGATCAGGAGAATCAACGTACACCGAACGTACTAAATCTTCCAGGGTTGGGTAAGAATGTTGCTCTCTATAGCAAAGGGGCCCCCTCCAATTTGAGAAACCGCTTGTCACTGTCCAACCACCCTACGAACCATGTCGATCGCGCGAAAACGCGTCATATTCGATCTAAAGATGTTGTATAACATTATAAAGTCCAGCACCGGGTGGATTGGCGTAAAGCTCACTTTGACCTTGCAACTGCAATACTTACCGAACGCCTCGACCATTGCCAAGATGCGTTCCCGCAAGGGCCGCTTGGATCTTGATGCAGATCTGGAGCCGCGACAAAGCCAAATTCAGGTATCGCCAAATTAACTTTCTGATCAGCGAATTTCTATCCAAATCTGCACTTAAACCATCGTTGCAGTTTTCCAAGACGCAAAGGATCGCGATCTAAGGTATCGATATGTTTCAGCCGATACCAAATGGCGAGTTAAATTGAACAAATTGTAGCCAGCCGCATGTACGTCCAGCAATCTTTGAGTTTGTTTCACAGATTTGAATGCCGAGACGTCGGACCGTCAAGTCCACCCGTAGCTACCAACTTCACTGGGGTCCTGCCCGGGGACATCCTTTACAGTTGATACCAGGTACATGGTTTACAGTTCTCCTGTACCAGTTGGTAAGAATGGATTCGTTGTTGGTTCCACACGATCAACTTCATCGTCGTAAAAACCCAGGTCATAATCCATAAAACTAACCAGCCAGGTGCTTTCCGCGACTTCGCGGATACCCGCAATTTCACCAGCAAAGACTTTACTGAGGCCGATCTTACGTCTACCCAGACAGATTCGTCCACACCGCGTCACTCGTACCGTTCTATCGTGGAACGGATATTCAGGTTCATCAGGTATCCGATATTCTTTCGATGAAGGTGTATACACACTACCAGGATATTTACCGCCAAGTGCCTGATGCGGCCTGGCTACGGCGGCTGAACATAGCTTTCAGCAGCTCGGCCTTGCTGCGACCTGAGGGTGTAATTGTACAGCACGTATTTTTACGGGTTTTTATCAGGCCCCGAACTGTATCGACGACAGGTCGCCTGCAGGGACACGGGGATTTTCAATGCTTCAATGGAGCCTCCGATAACATCAATACTTGTCTTAAGCTATTGATAAAATTGGTTATATTGTTCAGTTTCTATAGGCAGGCCACCTAAATGTTCTAAATAGTTATTAAGGGTTCCGGGGAAGATCTCACCGGAATTACGCTTACGTGTGACTAGACTGTTGCGGGTATGCAACTTATTTCTTGCACTATAGTTAATATTTAGCATAATATAAGTTGCTTTACTGCTTAACTATGCAAGATAAAGGTTGCCATTGTGCGTTCGAAAACTTCCCTGACACGGACTGGAAGGCAGATTACCAGACGCTTGGATAAGGCTCTTTCTCATGTGGATGTGCCTGAGAGACCTCTCAAAGGTTGGTTGCGATCTGTAAGAGAAGCCCTTGGGATGACTCAACAACAAGTTGCTCGCCGGTTGGGAGTGACTCGCCAGGCGATTGCATCTGCTGAAGCGGCTGAGCTGGGCGATAGTATTAATATGGGTCGCCTGAGAAACCTGGCTGATGCACTGGATTGTGAGTTGCAATACGTGCTGGTACCCCGGCGTCCATTGGGAGACATGATCAGTGACCAGGCGCGAAAGCGTGCGGAACAAAAGTTAGAACGAATAAACCGTTCTCAGGCACTAGAAGCGTCGGCGGTAAGTACTTCCGAAATGATTGACGATCTAGCTCAAGAGCTCGAGGTGAATAGACCCTCGGAGTTATGGGATGAGTAACGAGATCCCAGATCAGCCTGTGGTGGCAAGATTACGGTGATTCTAGTCATCCTGCTGTGCTACTTGTCATGGGGTTAAATTCAAACAGCAAAGTTTGGCCCGAAAGTGTTATCCAAGGCATTGTCGATGAGGGGTTTTATGTGATTGTCTATGACAATCGTGATATCGGCAAGAGTACTTGGATGACCGAGGAACCCTTACTCGTAAGCTTTGTTAAAGTGCTGCCGACTTTTCTGATAGAAGCATTTGTTGACGGCATCTTTTCTTTTATCTTTGATGAAGACGGTCGCTTTAACATGGCGAACCCAGCCCCAGTGGAATACAACTTGAACGATATGGCTTTAGACGGCCGCGCACTACTGGACTATCTTGACTTGGAAGCGGCCCATGTCGTGGGCGCTTCGATGGGTGGCATGATCGCGCAAGTCATGACCCTTAATTATCCTGAAAGGGTTCTTACCTTGACAGCAATCATGTCAACACCCGGGTTTGACACCCATGATTTGTCGGGGCCGCATCAAAAGTTTAAAGATGCCATGTAGGATAGTAAATTTAAACCGCAGGCAACCGATCTGATTCGATACTCAGAATTAGGTCGTTTGCCTGCTTGTTTGATGAAAGAGTGGCGCCGCATGACGAGTAGTGGTTAAACGCGACCAAATCCGCTTTCACAGCACAAGTGAGAGAGGTATCTCTCTGAATCTATGCGCGAAAACAGCCAATCCTTGTGCGGGAGTTTTGCGGGACACAGTTATGCACGCTTGGCAACGGACGCACCGGTTATTTCAAAACGCCTTTAAGCCACGCTTCAATATCCTTCACTACGAGTGACATTTGGGACTCGCCAAAAACATCGTTCAGACCATGATCAAGACTCTCATATTCTCTGTAAGCTACGTTACTTTTACCGTGGCTTTTCAAATTATT
>JABJED010000368.1 GCA_018665025.1 Gammaproteobacteria bacterium | reverse complement strand
CCTAAGTTCTAGGTGAAGCTTTGCAAGGAGAAAATTAATGAAACTAGTCTCTGCAATTATTAAGCCCTTCAAACTTGATGACGTTCGTGAGGCGCTGTCAGAAATTTCTGTGCAGGGCATGACAGTGACAGAAGTTAAAGGTTTTGGCAGACAAAAAGGCCATACGGAGCTCTATCGTGGGGCGGAGTATGTCGTCGATTTTTTACCCAAGGTAAAGATTGAAGTCGCTATTGCTGATGACAGCCTTGATGCGGTCATTGAGGCCATTTCAGGTGCTGCCAATACCGGTAAAGTTGGTGATGGAAAGATCTTTATCAGTACGCTGGATGACGTTATCCGAATCAGGACCGGCGAAACCGGCGCTGAAGCGATCTAACACGTTACTTTGTAGTTTTATGGGGGCGGTTCATACCCTCCTCCATAATCCCTTTGTTAGTCGGGTCCCCGAAAGGCAAAATTTCTCTATAATGCTCACTTTTAGCATGACCCCATGGAGTCAGTATGCGATATGTGAGTACACGTGGTGGAGTTCAAGGCCTATCCTTTTGTGATGCTGTGATGATGGGCCTGGCTGATGATGGCGGATTGTTGGTACCAGAGACGATTCCAGATGTCAGTAAAGATTTGCCGCAGCTCGCCGGTAAGGGTTATGTGGATCTGGCCGCTTATGTCATGGGACACTTTATTGATGACATTCCAGCGGCCGAACTACGTTCAATCATTGAGCGTAGCTATGAGACTTTTGATGATTCAGCCGTGACGCCCCTCGTCGAAGTTGGCGATATTCATGTCCTTGAGTTGTTTCATGGCCCGACGCTGGCTTTCAAGGATGTGGCGCTGCAGTTTCTGGGCAATGTCTTTGAATATGTGCTGAATAAACGCGGCGGCCGGCTAAATATCCTGGGCGCCACTAGCGGAGACACTGGCAGCGCTGCGATAGCGGGCGTCCGCGGTAAGCAAAATATTAATATTTTCATCATGTTCCCGGAAGGCAGGACAAGCGCACTCCAGGAAAAACAGATGACAACTGTTTTGGACGACAATGTGCAGAACCTGGCCATTGAGGGAAGCTTTGATGACTGCCAGTCGATCTTGAAGACCATTTTCAATGACCTGGCATTCAAGGATGCCTACGACCTTGGTGCCGTTAATTCTGTTAACTGGGCTCGAATTCTTGCTCAGGTTGTCTACTATTTTTCAGCTTATGTGCAGCTCGGGTTGCCTGAGCGATTCCAGGTTGCCGTGCCAACGGGTAACTTTGGAAATATCTTTGCGGGCTATATTGCCCGCCGCATGGGGTTGCCTATCGATACACTGATCCTGGCGACCAACCAGAATGACATACTGCATCGTTTTTTCACCACCGGTAGATATGAAAGAGGCGAGGTCTATTGCTCCCATAGTCCGGCGATGGACATCCAGGTTGCCAGTAATTTTGAACGGTACCTCTATTTTGAATTTGGCCAGGCGCCGGAAAAGGTCAAAGAATTCATGAGGGATTTTTCGAGTACAGGGATCGCTACCACCAGCTTCAACACACTGAATTTCGACGCTGCTTTTACGTCAGGAAGGGTCTCCGACGAAGATACGGTGGCGACAATCGCCAGGATCTTTGAGGAGGCCGAGTACCTTCTCGACCCGCATACTGCAGTTGGGGTTGAAATTGGCCTGGCCAAACGGCGACCGGAAGTTCCACTGGTCTGCCTGGCGACCGCGCACCCGGCCAAGTTTGATGAAGTTATTCGGCAGGCAATCCCCGATATCGAAGTAAGTCACCCAACGCTAGAGTTACTAAAAGACCTGCCAGAGCGAAAGACTTTGCTTGAGGGAGAGGTGGGTGTAGTGAAAGACTTTATTTCGACTTTTAACGATCAACCAGCTTCCTGATTGCATCAGGAAGCGCCCTTATATCGTCTATAGTCTCGTCAGGGTTCGACTCACCTTTGATCAGTTTATCGTTTGATTTCATCCAGATGGTGTGCAGACCTACTTCATTGGCTGCATCTACGTCTTTGATGGGATCGTCACCCACATAAACCATCTGGGCTGGTTCACAGCCCGTATGCGCCAGCGCTGCGTGGAACAGATCTGGTGCTGGTTTTGGGGCGCCGACCTGTTCCGCGGAAAAAGCAAAGCTAAAACAGTCATTTAACCCAAGCCTGTAAATGTCTGCGTTACCATTTGTAATCGCCCCCAGTTGAAAAGATCGAGCAATGTCCCTGAGTGTATCCAGAGCACCTTCAAAAAACTCCACTTCGTTTCGTGCTGCTAAAAAGATTTCCATTGCGCCTTCTGCGTGAGAGGCAGCGCTTTGTTCGTCAAGATAGGATACGAGGGATGCTTTAATGAGTTGTTGCCTGAAGGCTGTAAGTCTGTGGCCCAGCGAGGGATCTTCACTCAGCAGCGTTTCGCGAATCGGCATTAGCGTGGACGGTTCGTAGCTATATCCGGGTACTTCTTTTTCGAGCCAGTCAGCCAGGATGGATTCTGCCCGCTTAATAACAGGACCAACGTACCAGAGCGTGTCGTCCAGATCGAAGGCGATGACTCGGATCATTTATCGGTTACCTTTTGAGACCTGGGATGAGCTTTATCGTAGACATCAGCCAGGTGTTGGAAGTCGAGGTGAGTATAAATCTGGGTGGTTGAGATGTCGGCATGACCAAGTAACTCCTGGACTGCACGAAGGTCCTGACTTGATTCCAAAAGATGGCTGGCGAAGGAATGTCTGAGTGTGTGTGGGTGAACACGACCAGAGATACCCAGGCGAACGCACCACTTTTTGACTCTCTCTTGAACGTTTCGGGGGCTTATTCGTTTTCCGCGCTCGCTAAGAAAGAGCGCGGATTCATCCTCCAGCTTGCCTTTTGGCAGCTGCTCACGAATTTTTAACCAGGTGTTGATAGCGGCAATTGCTTTTGAGCCAACGGGTAGCACTCTCTCTTTGTTTCCCTTACCTCGCACCTTCATTGAATTGTCATCAAAGGAGATGTCACCCGTATTGCTTCCGACCAGTTCCGCAAGACGTAACCCGGACGAATAGAATAGTTCCAACATCGCCCTGTCGCGCAGCGCGTGCCAGTCGGTTGTATCGATCTCAAGCAGTCGGCTCACCTGGTCGGTATCTATGGTGACAGGCAAGCGTGAGTCTGATCTTGGCGCGGAAAATTCCATCGCCGGGTTTGTCGAGCAGATGCCTTCCCGTGCCAGGTAGTTAAAAAAGGTTCGAGTCGCGGAAAGGCGTCTTTGTAAGGTCTTCCCCGAACGCCCCTGCCTTTTTCCTGCGCCGATATAGGTGCGGAGGTGATGTGCGCTTACGTCGCGCCAGTCTGCTATATCCTGGTCGGCAAGATCTTTTTTCAGTGCCGTTAGGTCTCTCTTATAACCATCAACGGTATGTGGGGATAATTGGCGCTCATTCGAAAGATGAGCGATGAATGCTGAGATTAGCGGTTGCAGCCGAATATCCGCGTTCATCAGTTTCTGGGCAAGTGTTGCGGTAAGAGCTTTCCCAGAGTCTCGGCAATGAAGTTAATAAAGAGGGCGTCCATGTCTGGCGTGAAGTATTCGGTGTCACTGCTACCGATCGCCAGCATACCAAGATATTTGTTCTTGTCACGGATGGTAAGAACAGCGGCTGATTTAACTTTTTCACTCTGGTCCCGAAACAGGAAATCCTGTTCTCTGGGTCGGAGCGTTCCAAGCGTTGGCACCTTGCTCTGCATCAGCGCACCAACATATTTTCTTGCAGATTCAGCAGGAATTCGTGAAGTGAAATGATTAATCTGCTTAGGTTTTCCAAAAACTACCAGCGAATTCGCCTTGCACCCAAAATCGCGTTTGAGTCCCTTTTCGAGTGCGCCGAAGAATTCGGAACTTCGTTTCGCAGCCATCATGCTGAGAATTAGCTTGCGGCTTTTATCAAATATTTCCTTATTGCGTTCTGCATTCTCAACGAACTCCTTGAGTTGCCTCCTGGTTTTCTTTTGCCGATCCCGGATGACATCCAGCTGTTTCTCCACCAGGGAGATGGTGCCTTTGCTTTTATGAGGAACCTGGATCTTCAGCAACAGTCGATCCCTGTCGACAAAAAAATCGGGATTTGCCAGCAGATAGGCGGCGACGTCCTTATCGATCAGTTCTTTGCTCATAGATTACCGGTACTCATATTTGTAATCGGCCTTCATAAACTCTGCATGCGGGGCCGGTCATCTTGATGGTGTCATTGTCGCCACCCCAGCTGATGCTCAGATGGCCGCCTGTCAGTTCCACGTCCACAGTATCGTCCAGTACACCCTGTAGTATTCCGGCTACAACAGCTGCGCAGGCACCGGAACCACAAGCCCTGGTTTCTCCGACGCCTCGTTCAAACACCCGAAGCCTTATCTTCTTTCTGGATACGACTTCCATAAAGCCTACGTTAACACCTTCTGGAAATCGTGGGTGGCGCTCAACAAGCGGACCTGCTTCCAGGACCGGTGCGCTGTCCACCGCAGGTACGGTGATGACGGCATGGGGGTTTCCCACATTCAGTGCCGATATGGAAAATGTATCAGGGTATTCCGGCCCAAGAGACAGTTGGTAGTTGATCTGTGGGCTGTCTGCAACGAAGGGAACCTTGCCGGGTTGCAGTGCCGGTTTGCCCATATCCACAGTGACGTTGCCATCTTTCCCCAGCTTGCAGGTTATATTGCCGTTGCTGGTTTCCAGCCTGATAGTAGATTTAGTTGTGAGACCTTCGTCTCTGACGAAGCCCAAAAAACATCGCGCGCCGTTCCCGCATTGTTCTGCCTCGCTGCCATCCGCGTTATAAATGGTATAGCGGAAATCGCTGTCTGGCCTGGCGGGTGGTCGAACAGTCAGTAACTGGTCGAACCCTATGCCGAACCGGCGATCGGACAGCTCCTTGATCAGCTTAGGATTAAGCGTGACGGGCTGGGAGATGAGATCGACCATCATGAAGTCATTCCCAAGTCCGTGCATTTTGGTGAATCGTAGTAGCATTTTTTCTAATTTACTCTGGCAAACCGGCAATGCAACTTAAGAAACGGGCTTTATGGACTCCAGGGCGAACAGGTCTTCAATCGTTTCCCGCTTGCGAACGCAGTAGTGCTCTTGACCAGAAACCAGAACTTCAGCGGACCTGGGCCGGGAATTGTAGTTGGAACTCATGACAAACCCATAGGCACCGGCTGACAATATGGCCAATAGGGCATCTTCTTCCAGCGAAAGCATCCGGTCTTTGGCCAGGAAATCTCCTGTTTCACAGACCGGACCGACGATATCCCAGTGTCTTTCCGGGCTAGCGCCGTCATCTTTCAGCGTAACCGGGGTTACCTCCTGCCAGGCGCTGTAGAGCGCAGGGCGAATCAAATCGTTCATCGCGGCATCGACTACCGCGAAGTTTTTCTGGTCGTTACCTTTCAGTGTATTCACTGTGGTCAGCAACACGCCGGCATTGGCGACGATCATGCGTCCGGGCTCAAACATCAGAGACTGCGGCCGACCGCTCATGGCCTGCTCAATCGCACTGGCAAAATCACCGATTTCTATAGGGACTTCGTCTCGGTACTGAACGCCGATGCCACCACCCAGATCGATGTGTTCCAGTGTGATGGCCTGCGCTTCAAGTTCATCGACCAGCGAAAGTACCCGTGTTAGTGCATCAAGAAAGGGGGTTAACTCAGTGATTTGAGAGCCAATATGACAGTCGACACCGACAATCTTTAGTGAGTCGAGCCCTGTTGCTTCCTGGTATAGCGTCATCGCCTCTTCAACAGAGACGCCAAATTTGTTTTCTTTCAAACCGGTGGAAATATAGGGGTGAGTATTGGGATCGACGTCGGGATTGACCCGGATTGAAATCGGCGCAATAGCGTCTGTGGCAGCAGCGAGCCGAGCAATTCTGCGTAGCTCTGAAGCGGACTCCACGTTGAAGCAGCTAATATGTTGTTCCAGGGCAAATAGAATTTCCCAGTCTTGCTTGCCAACGCCTGAAAAAACGACTGAACCTGGATCACCACCAGCTCTCAGGACTCGCGCGAGCTCTCCACCGGAAACTATGTCGAAACCAGACCCGAGGGCAGCTAATGTCTGAAGAACGGCGAGGTTCGAATTGGCTTTTACGGCGTAGCAGATTCGGTGTGGATGCATGGAGAACGCATCGTGAAAGGCCTGATAGGCAGCTGTAATGGCACCTTCTGAGTAAACGAAACAGGGTGTGCCATGGGTTTCGGCGATCTCTCGAAGCGACACTTGCTCCATGTGAAGATCGCCTTCGATGCGGTGTAACACGACTATTTTTCCTGGTGAGTTAAGGGTTGGTTCGAATTATTCGCTACTTTGAGATCATTGCCTGCTTGCACCCTGGATGAAACTTCAGGCGCTTTATCCTGTGGTAGGTAAAGTGGTGCTTTCTGGCCGCAAGCCGGTAGCAGAACGAGAACTAT
>JABJED010000367.1 GCA_018665025.1 Gammaproteobacteria bacterium | reverse complement strand
CAGCTCCCAGATCTGGGCACGTAAACTTAAGTGGGGCGGAGCACATGTTGAGGAAGAAGGAAACCTGAAGATTGGCCATGCCTTCAATTCAGGTTACGGAACCGGTGGCAGCGCCCTGCACCATTTCGCAGTCTGGCCGCGCCTGCACGCCAATGATTTTAAAGTACGAGACACATACGGCGTAGGGCTGGACTGGCCATTCGAATACGCGGAACTCCAACCGTACTATGATCGTATACAAAAAGAGATTGGTATAAGCGGGGATGCCAGCCAGGAAACCTGGAGACCTCCGGGGGACGCATATCCAATGCCAGCACTTCCGGTGTTCCCCCAGGGAAGAATCATCGCCAGAGGCTTTTCAGCGCGCGGCATGCAGACTGCACCAATACCCCTGGCAATTAACAGTGTGCCCGGAAATCAGCGACCCGCCTGCCTGTTTGATGGCTGGTGTGATGCAGGTTGCCCGACAGGTGCACTGGCTAATCCCCTTGTTACCTATCTGCCACAGGCATTAAAAGCAGGTTGCGAGATTCGGCACAATGCTACTGTCACAAAAATACTGCACAACAAACCGGGCACAGCGGTAATCGGAGTCGAATATGTGACGCGTAACGGGAGCGTGCATCAGGTGCTTGCTGACACAGTCGTGCTTGCTGCCTTTGCGGTGCAAAATGCCAGGTTGTTACTTGCATCTCGCACAGACAAATTCCCTGATGGCCTGGCAAACGAGCATGGCCTTGTGGGCCGCTATCTTATGACCCACCTTTCAACATCAATCTATGGATTGTTTAAAGAAGAGACCAGTCCCCATCTGGGACCTACAGGTGGGCAGCTTATTAACCAGGACAATTACGCCAACAAACAAAAAGAAAACGGCGCGTTCGGATCCTGGCAATGGCTAATTGCCAATGCACTCAAACCCAACGATTTATTGGGAATCGTCAATACACGACCTGATATCTACGGCGCCGCGTTGCACCCATTTATGGCCAGGGCAGCCAGGCACATGGGCAACATGGTAAATATTGGGGAGGACGTCGCTCGGTTTGAAAACCGCGTATCACTCAGTAAAACACTGGATGCATACAACATGCCCCTGGCCCACACCGTCCACAACGTTGGACCAGAAGGCGATGCGATGAACATGCTTGCTGTAAAGGAAGGTCTGGAGGTATTCAAGGCGGCCGGTGCGGTGGAGGCCTGGCAGGGTCCCCGTTTCGGTATGCATCTACTTGGCGGTACGGTAATGGGTAGCAATCCCAAAAATTCTGTTACAGACAGTTATGGGCGCTGCCACACACTTGATAATTTATATGTCGTGGGCCCCGGAGTATTCCCCAGTAGCGGCGCTGTAAATCCAACGTTTACCATACATGCGCTTGCTTTACGTACTATAGAACACTTGCTGAAAGCTGGATAAATTATTGTTTGCTAGTTACCTTCGAAAACCGGCTTTTCCTTGTTCACGAATGCATCGTAGGCGCGCACAAAATCTTCGGTTTGCATACATATTGCCTGCGCCTGAGCTTCAGCTTCAATGGCCTGGTCTATGCCCATATTCCATTCGTGCTGTAACTGGTTCTTCGTTATGCCATTTGCAAAGGTAGGCCCACTGGCTATGCGCTGAGCCATTTTTGTGGCATCACTCAACGGCGCATCACTTAGACCATTATAGAAACCCCACCGTTCTCCTTCTTCGGCATTCATGGCGCGGCCGGTATATAACAATTCACTGGTACGTCCCTGACCTATGAGTCGAGGTAAAATTGCACATGCGCCCATGTCACAACCCGCCAGACCGACACGGTTGAAAAGAAACGCTACCTTTGCATCGGGCGTTGCATAGCGCAAATCGCTACTCATCGCGATAATGGCGCCGGCACCTGCGCATATACCCTCTACTGCACTGATAACCGGTTGAGGGCACGCTCGCATCGCCTTTACCAGATCTCCGGTCATACGGGTAAATTGCATTAGCTCTTTCATCGACATTTTTGTCAGGGGGCCAATAATTTCATGTACGTCACCCCCGGAGCAGAAATTACCTCCAGCCCCATGTATCACTACACAAAAAATATCATCGGCATAAACCAGGGCCCGAAAAAGATCACGCAGTTCGGCATACGATTCAAAGGTAAGCGGGTTTTTGCGTTCCGGTCGATTCAGCGTGATACTAGCCACACCCTCACTGGCCTCCCACAAAAAGTGCTTTGCTGAATAGTTGCTTAACTGTGTTGTTTGCATGTACTTCTCCTGAAATATGAAAGCACGGCTTACATAACCTCGCCGCCGCTTACTGAAATTGCCTGGCCAGTAATTGAGCTACTTTCCTCCGCGCACAACCAGAGCACAGCGTTGGCTACTTCCTCTGGAAGCACCAGCCTTGCCTGTGGATTTACACTGGTAAATTCAGCGAGTGCCTCGGCTTCGCTACGTCCCGTTTTGTCCTGAATGCTGGCGACAGAAGAACGAATAATCTCGGTATCGGTAAATCCCGGACACACTGCATTAACCGTGATGCCCTGTCGGGCAGTTTCCAGAGCCAGCGCCCGGCTTAAACCCAGCACGCCGTGTTTTGCCGCACAATATGCACTCACATAGGCATAACCGCGCTGCGCGGCGGTACTGGCAATATTAATGATGCGACCAAATTTTTTCTCTCGCATGCCGGACAGCACAGCTTGAGTACAGTGAAATACACCATGTAAGTTTACCTCAAATACTGAATTCCACTGTTCAAAGGTCAATTTATGGAACGGTGCACTAGGGGCAATACCGGCATTGTTGACCAGCACGTCTACTAATCCAAAACCCTCGGCATCCGCCGCGAGAGCAAAGGCCTGCTGCACACTTTTTTCGTTGCTAACATCACAGACAATAGTCTGTACTAAATCGGGTTTGCCCAGTTTGTCCGCAGTGCGCTCGAGAACATCCTTACGTCTACCCATCAGCGTGACAGGAATACTATTGTTCACCAATAACTGCGTTATGGCAGCACCTATTCCGGTGCCCGCACCAGTTACCACTGCATGAGAAAGTTTTTTCATAGTCTGTACAACTCTAGTTTACAGGTGCCTTTGGATCAGCCAGTGTCGCTTCTGCTTCCCGCTGGAGATTAATGTGCAACTGCCGATAGCCCATAAAGTATTGCTTCTGTTCGGAAACGCCAAGCCCTGTATACCCCATTTGAGCGGCGGCCCGCATAGTCCAGTTGGGGTCTGCCAAATGCGCTCGGGCGAGACACACCAAGTCTGCACGTCCCGCGGCAATAATACTGTTCACATGGTCCGCTTCATAGATGTTTCCAACTGCCAATGTCGCAATACCCAACACGTTACGAATCTGGTCTGACAGTGGTGTCTGAAACATTCGACCTGGCCTTGGCCGGGATTCGTGGGAGGTTTGTCCGCTGGACACATCGATTATATCCGCGCCTGCGGCGTGGAAAGCCCGTGCAATTTCCACCGCCTCGTCTTCTACAATACCCGCATCTCCCATCCAGTCGTGGGCAGAAATGCGTACCGACATCGGTTTGCTGGCGGGCCATGCTGCGCGCATAGCGCTAAAAACTTCTAATGGAAAACGTAGCCGATTTTCAAGACTACCACCGTACTCATCCGTACGGTGATTTAGAATTGGGGTTATGAATGAAGCAATGAGATAGCCGTGGGCTGCATGAAGTTCCAACATATCAAATTCAGCACGGTCCGCCCTGCGCGTTGCGGCCACGAACTGATCTTTAATGCCGTCCATGCCATCACGGTCCAACTGCATAGGCGTATCACTATAATGGTCGTAAGCCAGCGGGCTGGCAGAAACCAGTGGCCATCTATCTTCAGGGTCCAGAGGGTCATCCAGCCGATCAGGATGCCATTCCCACGGAACTTTGGTCGCACCCTTGGCCCCGGCATGACCTAATTGCATAACAAATTTGGCCTGAGTGTGGGCGTGCACAAATTGGCTGATCTTTAACCATGCCGCTTCCTGTTCATCGTTCCAGATGCCTGCGCAACCGGGGGTGATTCGGGCATCACTTGATATATCGGTCATTTCGGTGAACACCAGGCCGGCGCCCCCCTTCGCGAGGCTTCCATAATGCACCAGGTGCCAATCGGAGGGTAAACCGTCTTCAGCACTGTACATCGACATGGGAGATACCACCACGCGATTCATAAGTGGCATGTTTCCAATCTTGTAGGGTAAAAACATGGGAGGCATTGCTTCTTCACATTCCACACCCAGCGCTTTTTGAGCAAGATGTTTTTCCATCTCCTCAAGCCACGTCTTGTCTCGCAATCGCAGGTTTTCATGGCTGACTCTCTGGCTGCGTGTCAGCAGTGAGTAGTAAAACTGTTTCGCATCAAAGGCATTGAGGTACCGGGGCGTGTTTTCAAACCAGATCATCGCATTCTGTGCTGCATTTTGAAGCCGCAAAGCTTCTACTTCGCGCTCATCCTGATAAGCCTTTAAGGCCTCACCCATAGGAAGGTCACTGTTAACATGTTGCGCCAGCGTTATGGCATCTTCCAGACCCAGTTTGGTACCCGATCCTATCGCGAAATGAGCGGTATGTGCTGCATCCCCAATAAGAACAACACGGTCATCCTTGACCCATTGTCGGCACAGCACTGAAGGAAAATTGATCCAGGCAGAACCTCGCACATGTGCTGAATTAGTCATGAGTTCATGTCCATCCAGATAGGCTGAAAATATTTTGCGACAGGTTTCTGCGCTCTCGGTATGTGACATTTTGTCAAATCCCAGGGCATCGTATACATCCGGATTACATTCAACGATGAACGTGGATGTGGTCTCATCAAACTGATAGGCGTGCGCCCATATCCAACCGGCAGGAGTCTCCTCAAATATAAAGGTGAAGGCATCCCGAAAAGTCTGGTGTGTACCCAGCCACACAAACTTGTTAGGTCGCACATCAATATCACATTCAAATTCATCGAGATGTGCATTTCGTATCTTGGAATTCAGACCATCGGCAACTACCACCAAATCGGCATCGGCAAATCGATCGTCAATATCACTGGCTTCGAATTCGCTTTCAAAATGCAAAGCCACTCCTAGCTCTGCGGCACGGCTGTGAAGAATTTCCAGCATCCGCTTTCGACCCAGGCCAATAAAACCATGCCCGTCTGATCGTTCGAGTTTTCCAGATACAAAACAATCGATCATGTCCCAGTGGATAAATTCTGCGTTAATGGCGCTCGCGCTTGCCGGGTCAACCGCCTGCAAATTTTCCATCGTCTGATCGGAAAACACCACACCCCAGCCAAACGTATCATTGGGTTTGTTACGTTCATATACTGCCACTTCGTGGGATGCGTTTTTCAGCTTCATTGCTATCGCAAGGTACAGTCCCGCCGGTCCTCCACCAAGACACACAATTTTCATGCAAATCTCCAACAATCTGGCTATTAAATCGGGCCATTAAAAAGTGCAGTCAACTAACGCCAAATAGTTTAGGCTTAAAGTTTTAAGTATGAGTATAACCCAGATATTTTAGATATAAAATATCATTCAGGATTAGCCATGACGAGTAACAAAGATACTGGTGCATCTTCTGACCTTGAAACTAGACTGATTGAACAGGATCACCATTCCATCAAGCTTTGGCTGCGCTTACTGACGTGTTCTAGCTTGATAGAACGAAAATTGAGAACAGCGCTCAGGGAAGAATTTGACACCACATTG
>JABJED010000058.1 GCA_018665025.1 Gammaproteobacteria bacterium | reverse complement strand
GGAGTGCGGGCAGAAGCTGCATGGCGGCTTCGATCCAGACGGCCGTTATCTATCACCACGCACGAGGCACCGATGGGAAGCGATCAACAACTGGCACAAACAGCTTGATGATCGTGGCGTTCCTATCGTCGAAGCATCTACGACGTTGCTGACTGAACCTAATTTTCCCAATGTCCCGCAACAGGTTCTGTTGTTGAAACATGGAATTGAACAATCGTTCTGGGATTCGCTCACCATCACGGGCTTGATAGAGGCGCGTGGCAAAGCGCTGGCGGAGGTCCAGGCGCCTGATTTTCAATCGATCATAGTAGAGGACATTTCCGCAACGGCACTGGCACACATGAACAAAGGGCTCCTCACAACCCACGGTTGGGATGAAGGCGGTATTCCTGATTCCGGTATTGGTGGTCACGATACGATGTGGTTTGCGGCGCGGGATCTTGTTTTTGGGAAAGAAAAATACCCGATCCCGGAGGCGCCAGCGAGCATTGGCCGTGAGAAAGCTGAACGAGAAATGCTTGCGCTTCCGGCTGAACACGAGATGCTGATCTCATTCCTCATGAATTTACTGATGATAGAAGTCAGGGCAGAGCGAGCATTTGATTTCTATGAACGTGTCATAGAGTCAACTGAAACCTTCATCGACAAACCGAAAGAGGCGGCTCACGCGGTTGAGTTGATAAACCGAATTCGGCTCGACGAATCTGTGCACGTGGCGTGGCTTCGCGCGGCAATATCGGAGTTCAGAAGCTTTACGATTAAGGCGGTAGATGGGTCTGAGATATCCGGTGCTGAAATCCTGGACCCGGTATGGGAAAAGATGGTGCACTGGCATGCGGTTGAAATGCATGAGACTCAACGACCACTCAGTATTGCGACGCTGAAGGAAACTGTTCTTGCACTCAAAGACGGGCAGTCATTATTTAAACAATTCGAAGCGCTTGTGGCTTAAGGGAGAATAAACATGAAATTTGGAATTTTCTATGAACACCAGTTACCGAAGCCCTGGAAGGAAGGTCTAGAGCAGCAACTATTCCAGGATGCACTGGACCAGGTAGAGCTTGCGGACAAACTTGGCATTGACTACGCCTGGGAAGTTGAACACCACTTTTTGGAAGAGTATTCGCACTCGTCTTCGCCTGAGATATTCCTGGCCGCAGCGTCACAGCGAACAAAAAACATTCGCCTTGGCCATGGTATCAGGCAGGTAATCACCAACTACAACCACCCCGCCCGAACGGCGGAATGTATTGCGACACTGGATCTGGTTTCCAATGGGCGGGTTGAGTTTGGCACTGGTGAGTCATCGGCTATTTTGGAGCTTGGTGGCTTTGATATTCCTGTTGAATCAAAACGTGAGCAGTACCTTGAAGCAGTTGAGCAAATCTGCAACATGCTGGCAATGGACCCTTATCCGGGATTTGAAGGCAAGTACTTTAGTATGCCGTGCCGAAACATTGTCCCTAAACCCGCGCAACGACCCCATCCACCACTCTGGGTTGCCTGCTCAAACAGGGAAACTATTAAAATGGCTGCAAGGCTGGGAATAGGCGCGCTGACCTTCGCTTTTGTTGATCCTTTGGAGGCCAAACACTGGGTTGATGAGTACTACAGCATTATCAAAAGCGATGAGTGTGTGCCGATTGGCCACACCGTGAATGCCAATATCGCGATGGTGACGAGCTTTTCTCTGCATCAGGACAGAGAAGAAGCGATTAGCCGTGGATTGGAAGGGTTTGAGTTCTTCGGATACGCGCTTGGTGCGTTGTACGGATTTGGCGAGCATAAACCAGGTAGAACTAACCTCTTTAAACAGTTCAGGGAGGCTCGTGAGAAACAGTTAGCAGAGATGCCTGTAGACATCACGGAATCTCTCACCGGTGCCAGGGGAGGAATCGGAACGCCTGATGACATGAGAGGCCATCTCAAGAAATTTGAGGAAGTCGGTGTGGATCAGGTGACGTTTATTCAGCAGGCAGGTATGAATAAGCACGAACACATCTGTGAGTCACTGGAACTCTTTGCCAGTGAAGTAATGCCTGAATTCAAGGCAAGAGAAGCTGAGCGGGAAGCGAAGAAGACCGAGGAACTGGCACCCTATATCGAAGCGGCGTTAGCGAGAAAGAAATTCATGCCAATGCCTGACGACAAGGACATTCCTGTGTTCCCGGCGCTAGGGCGAAGTATTGCTGAAGATGGCGCGGACGCAAATAAGGAAGTCCAGGTGTAGTTGTGC
>JABJED010000366.1 GCA_018665025.1 Gammaproteobacteria bacterium | reverse complement strand
TCGGAAATTCTCGATAAGCACGTCCGCCTGCTTCACAAGCGACTTAACGATCTCCACACCTTTTGGGTGCCGCAGATCGACAGCAATGTTACGTTTCCCCGCGTTCTGCTGATGATAGTAGCCGGAAATATCACCACGCTTCACGCCCCAGTGCCGGGTAACATCTCCTTCAGGCGGTTCAAGTTTAACAACGTCAGCGCCCAGGTCACTCAGCATACGTCCGGCGAAGGGCCCTGCCAGTACTCGAGACAGGTCAAGGACTTTAATCCCGGCCAGTGGATAGCTCATCTCCGGCTCCAGTTATTAATGAGACTCAACTGTGTTTCGGTGCAAGGTGGAAGTTTTGTTCCATTTTTTCGCGCACCTCGCCCTGACTTTCGAAGTACTGTCGAAAGCCACCGTTGTAATTACCGTCCTGGCGGCGCTGTTCGTTGCCCTCAAAATTGTAATAACCGGGCGTGCATTCCTCAGAACGATTGGTCTTGCCGCGGTGTTTTATGACTTCCTGAACCCACCACTCTTCTGCTTCGTCAGTCACATCAAGCGTGTGATGCCCGTTCCTGCGCACATGATCGATGCACTCGGCAATATGGTCTCCTTGGGTCTGTAGCATTTCGGTAAGGTTGAATTGGAACGACGCCTGATACCCACCCATGATAAACAGGTTAGGGAAACCCGCAGTATGAATACCCAGTAGCGTGCGAATGCCATCGCTATACTTATCCTGAAGATTCACGCCTCGCTCGCCAACGATGTCGTTGTAGATGCCGGTCTGCTGGACCTCGAAACCCGTTGCGTAAATCAACAGGTCCAATTCGTACCCAAGTCCCTTGAAGACTGGCCCTTGGGGACTGATCTCTGTAATACCTTCACCCTCAGTATCTACCAAATGAACATTAGGCAAATTAAAAGACGGGAGATACTCATTATGAAAGCACGGCCGCTTACACATAAACATGTACCAGGGCTTAAGTGCATTAGCTGTTGTTTCGTCGTCCACTATTTCATCGATTCGCCTGTGGATGCGCATCATGTAATCGATGTTAGCATTTTCCTGCTTCTTCAGTTTGTCTTCGGGTGAGATCGCACCTTTAGCAGCTCGTTTCTCCAGTGAATTTTCAACCGCAGCAAACAACTTTGATCGTCGTTTCGACTGCCATCCTGGCTCAAGTTTACGCGCCCAATTAGGGTCGGTTGGCCAGTCATCACGAATATCAATAGAGGATGGTGTTCGCTGGAACACATAGACTTCTTTCGCTGTCTTAGCCAACTCGGGCACAATCTGCACTGCACTAGCCCCGGTACCGATAATACCGACAACCTTGTCCTTCAAGTGTTCGAGGTTCTTACCTGTGTAATCGTAATCCCACCTGGATGTATGAAAAGAGTGACCGCTAAAGGAAGTCATTCCGCTAATTGTCGACAGTTTCGGTTTAGCAAGAGTGCCATTCGCACAGATTACAAATTGCGCACGCATCACATCGCCACGATCAGTGCTGACGTGCCAAAGCTGGTCTGTTTCGTCCCAGCGCGTCTCGGTAACGGTCGTATTGAAGACGGAAAGTTCGTAAAGATTATACTTGTCGGCGATCGCCTGACAGTGAGCGAAAATTTCAGGGCCACGTGAATAATGATTCACGGGCACGTAGTCCAGTTCATCGAGCAACGGCAGATAATCATAGCTCACGACATCACACGCGGCGCCTGGGTATCTGTTCCAATACCATGTGCCCCCCACATCAGAGCCACGCTCGACAATACGAATACTCTCGATACCGCGTTCTCTTAAACGCGCAGACGTCAACAGCGCAGAAAAACCACCCCCAATGAACAGCACTTCGACCTTGTCGGTAATTGGTTCTCTACCGGGGACTTCTTTTGCGTAAGGATCAATCGCATACTTTGCAAGATCACCGCTAAACTCCGATGTGGATTGATTAGTACCAGGAGGGCGATACAGCAATCGTAGATTTCGCTCCTCCTGAAACTTTTCTTTGATGCCATCGTAGTAGCTCTGGGGGTGTTTTGGTCTAGGCATTGCGAGTCGTCACCGGAACATTCAATTTGTCAAGAAACACTAAAGCTCTATATTTGTCAAACGGTATCATCTGCAACTAGTTCCGTTTCTGTCTTAAGCGATCGCGGAATCGCCGCATGCCGTTCAACCATCGCTCATAGTCATTTGCTTTATTGGCAAAGTACTTTGCGACTTCCATGTGCGGTAGAACCAGGAATTTCTCTTCACGAATGGCCCGGATGCAGTCATCAGCCACCTTTTCAGGTTCCAGAATGCCATCCTGGGCTGCCTGGTTCGAGTTCGTTTTGTTCCCGCCGCTTTTACCTCGGCGCTTACCAAGAATATTGGTGCGCACCGCCTGCGGGCACAATACCGAGACGCCGATACCACGATCCGAGTAGTTAATAGCGAGCCACTCTGCGAGCGCAACCGCCGCATGCTTAGAAACGGCATAAGGCCCGGAATCCAGTTGCGTCAAGAGACCAGCCGCTGATGCCGTATTGAGCAGGTATCCGCCACCCCGCTCTATCATTCCGGGTATCACTGCTCGCGCTGCGTTCAAGTGTGCCCAAAGATGGACCTCCATCATTTTTCGCCACTGATCAGTTTCTAGATTCAGGCCACCGCCGAGCGCATAGCCTGCATTAGAGACAAAAATATCGACACCACCCTGCTCCACTTCAAGTCGTTCTACCAGACCATCAATGGCATTCTGGTCGGCAACATCCAAATGCACTGCAAACGCCTTTGCACCAATAAGAGCAGCTGTTTCTAATGCGGTATCGACATCAAGATCAGCACAGACAACAAATCTGGCACCTGCATCCACCAGCCGACAGGCCAGCGCACGTCCGATACCCGAACCAGCACCCGTTACAACCGCCAATTTCCCTTCGATATCCATCTGAATTTACCTCTACTACAAGTTTATTAAACGCCAGCAACATCCCAAACAGGACGCAGTTACTAAAGACATGGTGAAGAATCGAGCCGCACAATTACCACTTGAGGGGCGGTCAAATGATCGCGGGGTCACAAACACATCCTGTTCACGAAGTTTGTGCGGAAAGATCAAGTTGCCGCCTGATCTCATCATGTTCAGATTTATTTAATGGATAAGCTATGAGCGGCAGAAAAGCACAAAATAGCCCAAGGGCTGTACCCACCGAATAGGTTACCAGTAAGCCCTGCAGCGCCGCGGGATCGTTAGCGCCTCCAGGAACAAAATCAAACGCCAGCTCCAGAATAGTGAAACTCGCGCCTACCGCAAATGCGGCGCCAAGCTTGTTTGTGGTCGTCAAAAGCGCGAAGAAAAGCCCTGGCCGTTGCTGACCAGTCTTCAATTCGTCCTCATCGCTGATGTCTGCCATCATTGATCGGATTAGCGTAGGAGGAGCGCCGAATCCTGCGCCGAAAAGAATAGTAAAGCCCCAGAGCACCACAACATTTCCAGATTCCGCCAGCGGCAACAAGGCAAGGTTAATAACTGTCATATAGAGCAAAGCCACCTTCATCGCGTTATCCTTACCAACCGCATAGGCAAGCTTTAACCAAAGAGGCATAGCCAGAAAACCGGTCAGAAAATAAAACAGCAGCGCGATACTCGCGTGCTCTGGCAACTCGAAATACGCGGTGGCAATAAAAATGTAAAGAGCACCAGAAACCCCAATACCAAACCCCGCAGCCAGATCAGCAACCAGTAACCGCCACATCAACCGATTAGCAAACAGCACTTTGAACGCCTCCGGCCAGGGGATAGCTAGACCAGGCTTGTTGTGCGAATCAGGCACCCATAAAAGCGTGGGTATGGCGAGCAGCGGAAACAAAATCAGACAGAACCAGCCCATGCTGGCCACCTTGTTCGCCTGATCGGAATGCCCGGACAATTCCATCGCTGCCGGTATAGCCAGCACAATGGCCATACCGCCGATGACAAATATTTCGCGCCATCCAAACAGCCTGGACCGGTCATCGTAACTCTTTGATAATTCTACCCCCCAGGACTGGTGGCTGATGGCGAGCATCGTGTATCCCAGGTAAAGTAATATGAGCCAAAATGCCAGATAGAAACCAGAGACATTCACTCGGTTCGGCATGAAAACCATCCAGACCGACAACAGCAGAATCGGGATGGATAATGCTATCCAGTGTTTTCTGCGGCCCCACCTGGAGTCAAACTTGTCGATCACGATGCCCATAATGGGATCTGTGATGACATCCCAGATGCGCGCGATGAAAAACACCGTGCCAACAGTAACCAGTGATAGGCCCATACCTTCGGAATAGAACCGAGGCAGGTAAACAGCAATAGGCATACCCATCGCCGCCATTGGAATAGTGATGCCGCTATAGGCTGCCAGAATGGTTCGTGTCAGTTTAATAGCCAATGCTTTCTCTCAGACTCCTCATCCAAATAACACTAAAGAGCATGCACCCCTTCACATCTTTGGACCACAGACTTTCCACCGTCGCGTACTAGCAAAAATTAACTACAATGAGTATCTAACAGAATAGAGCCACTATCCAGCGCAGCCAACCTTGAGCTATTAGCACCGGTCTGTATTTGCAAAGGAACCCGGTAAGCACGCACACCGACTGTGCAGCCATGAATCGTTATGGAAGTGTCATATTCGATTTGACTGTGACGCTCGAAGCGGCAACAGAGTCGGTACAAAATCAGCGCCAAACTCGATACGCCAACTCGTTAAGGCAGATACCAGATCGGTGATGTCCATGCGCGTTCCTGTAATGTCGTTTCCGCGCCGGGAAATTCGTCACAGCGGTTTTCTTTTCGGCAGTGATGGGCTGACCAACGCAGCGTAGGGGTTTGCAGTACTCTTACGTACCAGAATGCTGGCGCTTTCGAATCGAAGTCTGGATCTTCCCAGGTCTCGCAGATATGCAAGCCGCCCTTTATTTCTTGCCAGACAGGAATGGTTGTTTCCCTGAGCTCTCCATCTCTGAACTCCCCCTTAATGATCTCGATGGATTGAAGCGGAATTTCGTCATACATGGCCTGTATCCGGAACTGCGGTGCCTTTCTGAGGTTCTTGAAACTGCCGCCCATAGGAACGCCATCACTATCATGCGCATCGCATGTAAGCGTATTTTTAGAACCCTGCAGTCTTAGTTGAATTCTTGGGCCACTGGTGGCGTAAACTTCCCGCCGCTTCAAGGCATCGAATATACTGTGACGAGTATTTTGTTCGGCCCAGACTGCAACGAGTCCTCCGGGATTCCAACTTTTCCTCACCATCGCCCTGTCAAGATCGCCGATACCAAAAACCGACCCAAGCCATTCGTCTTCCTCGACGAAACCACCTGTGGCGGCATGATTGTCTGTTGACGAAATAATACCGAGTTGAAGCGGGTTAATTCCCGTTTCACTATAGACTCCCAATCCTCTTGTTAGCAGCGCTCTAACGTAGCTGCTTCTCATTTTCTCCCATTCTTTCTCAGAATAGTCTTTAGGCTCTGCTGGGACTGAGCTTCGTGTCAGGTACTGCTGGAAGTTACAGTCTTCATCGGGTTGGCCAAATGCGTAAAGACATTCGCTGGAACCCTTTTCCTGATGTATTTCTACAAGACGCTCAAACTTGCCTCGCAACGCTCGCACTTCATTGGTTTCTGTCTCGACATCAAAGCTCCTGCCATCCCCCATATTAGTGTTGTGTGGAATCGCAATCGCTTCGCAACCGACTTCAGCCTTGCACTGATTGTCCAGTTCCTGCCAGAGCGCCAGCGGGTTTGGAAAGTGCATGTAATCAATAGCATCCGGTGTCACATTTTCGTCCCGAAAAATAACGTTCCGGTGGTTATGGCTATAGTCCGGTGTCGCCGACCACTCGTAACCGTTTAGCGCTGTAAAGTGGCAAGGGTCGTCTGCCGCGTTGGTTTGTTGTTGGATACGATCCCATTGGGACATTCTGCTGTTGTCGCAGTGTTCAGCATCCTTGGCACAGATGGGTGTTGGTTGGGGCGAGGCTTTGGTAATAGTCGGGATAACATACTCTGCAAAAACTTCCGTCCCGGTAATTCGCCCGGCTTTTTCAGTCATGATGTCGCAATACGGATCATCACTCCATTCGGGATCAGTGCAGATATAGAGCAGATCAAACCACTCTGCGTGATCAGTGACTGCCATAAAATCAAGCGGTCTATCCAGCTTTACCGAAAACTCATCGGTAAGGGCAAGTTCACCACCTCGGGCGAAACGATAGGCGTCAGCGGGAGTCTTGATTGTGCCGTAGCCCCAGGCGTCCAGGGAATAAGCAGTGTGAACGTGAAGGTCCCCCCAGTAGACCTGTTTCTGCCCGGGCTGATATCCAGCGCAGTGGCCGTCTTCGGCAAGAAGGGTAACGCCCGGGACGATGAAAGCAAGC
>JABJED010000057.1 GCA_018665025.1 Gammaproteobacteria bacterium | reverse complement strand
TGGACGATGCTTATGCTATTCAAAAAGCCTGGATAAACCGGAGGTTGAAGGATGGTGAAAAAATTATTGGATATAAGATTGGCCTGACCTCTCGCACGATGCAAGTCGCTATGAATATCAATACGCCCGATTACGGCGTACTGACAGATGCGATGCTCTTCCCAAATCAATCGAAGCTCAATGCCGCAGATTATCTAGACCCACGAATTGAATCAGAATTTGCGTTTGTGATGAAGAAGCGGCTTTTTGGGGAAAATGTTTCTATTGAAGAGGTGATGGACGCCACAGATTATGTACAGCCAGCGCTCGAACTCATTTCAGCTAGAAGTCGCCGGGTCGATCCTGAAACGGGTTATACCCGAAATGTGTGTGACACCATTGCTGACAATGCGGCTAATGCCGGCATCATTTGTGGTGGTGAGAAGGTTGCGCCGGCGGATATAGATCTCAAATGGGCTGGTGCTTTGCTCTATCTCAATGATGAGATTGAAGATTCTGGTATGGGTGCTGCGGTGATGGGACATCCTGCGCATGGTATCCGCTGGGTGTGTAAACGATTCGCACCGCATGGAATCGCCCTTGAGCCAGGCCAGATTATTCTTTCTGGCTCGTTTACAAGGCCCGTGCCTGTAAAAGCGGGAGATCGTGTCTTTGCTGATTATGGGAAATCAGGATCTATTGAAGTTGATTTTGTTTAGCGGCTTCAAGCTGCGCAACACGAACGCTTTGCCAGCCCCTGACAGTTAGTTCCAACCCCAAGACCATCACAGAACAAGCCTCTGTAATCACCCCTCGGAACGTCAGTGTGAAGCCACAAATCCTGGCAGTGTATGACTGTTATCTGGAAAGCAGTTTCGGTTGCTGGCGAAATGAAAGCCAACGGATGTTGCTTCGATATTCAGAATATTGACTGAATATCCCTGTTAAAATACCTATCCTGTTTTTTGAAACCGTTTGATAAGGGTTAGCCATGAAAAACGTTGTTGTCGTTGGAGCAGGACCTGCAGGAGCAAGCATTGCCTATTTGCTGGCGAATCGAGGCATAGACGTGACACTGGTGGAGCGGCGTCGAGATTTCGCCAGGGAATTTCGTGGTGAAATCTTGATGCCTAGTGGAATCGAAGCACTGCAACAGATGGGCCTTGGTGAAGCGCTGGCGCAAACAGATAGTCATGCTGCGCCAGACATCGCGTTATATATGAACGGCAAGCTGCTATTCACCGAAAATCTGGACCCTGAGGTTTTTCATGGACATCCCCCGCTAGCGATTTCTCAACCCGCGCTACTTGAAGCCATTGTGGCAGAAGCCGAAAAACTACCCAGGTTCAAATTTGAACGTGGCGTGTCAGTGAAAGAATTGGTCGAGGACAGTGGGGCTGTTACAGGTGTTACGATTCGAGATGATGATCGCGAAAGGTTCCTGCCTGCTGACCTGGTTATCGGTTCAGATGGTCGAAACTCGGTAGTCCGCAAACATCTGGGTCACGGTGTGACCAAAAAAAGCCCTCCCATGGACATTGTCTGGTGCAAACTTCCTTGCCCGGACGATTGGCCAGGTTTAAAAGCCTATGTTGGTCGTGGACATTTGCTAGTGGCATACCACACCTGGGATCACAGTTTGCAATTAGGGTGGGTCATTCTTAAAGGGACCTTTGGTGAGCTTCGCAGCAAAGGGATTGAAGCATGGATAGAAGAAATGGCGCGCCATGTGTCACCAGATTTAGCTGCTCATTTACGGGCTCACAGCGATGCTGCCCAAAAGCCTTTTCTCCTTGATGCCGTGTCGGACTGTGTCGACAGTTGGAGTGGACCGGGGGTCTTGTTGATTGGGGATGCCGCACACACGATGTCGCCGGTGGGTGGACAGGGCGTCAATATTGCGCTGCGCGATGCGGTTGTTGCCGCTAATTATCTGGTGCCTATATTAAACAACTCGTCAACGTCAGTAACAGAGATGACTTCCGCACTTCAGGGCATAGAGAAAGAACGCAGGATCGAGGTTGATTACATTCAAAACCTGCAGGCGAAACCGCCAAAAATTGTACTCAGTCGCGCGTGGTGGGGCGAGCCCGTTCGCCGTATCGCAGGATTTGCGCTCGGCACGCGGCGGATAAGACGAAAGGCTGCCCACAGAGTGTCGGCTTTTCCATTTGGCGTGAGAGACGTCAAACTCGAAGTTTGAGGAAGTACCATGAAAACCAGGAACGAATTCGCGCTTTTTATTCTCATTTCCGTAGTTTTGCCGGATGCTGCTTTGATATTCAGAAGTTTGACTGAAGAGCCCTGTTAAAACTCTTATTCTCAACATCGTCCAGTTGCTGGCCAATTTCCGGGGCCCATTACTGTCTAAGATTGTAGTGCTAGTGGTGCCAGACGGGCCGACAAGGTACCCAATCTGCACGGGTTTTAGCGTAGGTAGCCAGGGTTGTTCGACGGGAAGAATTATGAAGTCTATTAGTTCAAGATCATTTTTTGTTGCGACGCACCATAAGCAAAGAATAAAAGGCTTATAACGGTGCATTATAACGTTGACACGGATCAATGTTTCGATAGAAACTGATAACCGTCAGAGATGATTGTTTTGATAGGTTTATTCATAAAGGGGGAGCACCACTAATGCGACTAAAAAATATGGGTAAGTTAGGTCTTGCCGCAACACTTCTATTTACGACTTTTACGTCACTGCCGGTATTGTCGGCGGAACAAAAATCCGGACTGTATATCGAAGAGATCGTTGTTACTTCGAGGAAGGTAGAGGAGTCCTCTCAGGCAGTCCCTCTTGCGATTACCGCAATTTCTGAAGAGCTGGCCAGTTCGACGATCAGGGATCTGTCAGACCTTAATGGATTCGCACCCAACGTGCAGATTGACTCAAACGGCGGTAGATCGGGCGGCGCCGTGATCAATATCAGGGGGATCAGCCCAACTCGATCAGACGACAATTCGTTCGACGCACCAATTGGTGTGATGATCGACGGCATTTACATGGGTACCACGGCCGGTCAGATACTTGAAAACTTTGACCTTGAACGCGTAGAGATTCTGCGTGGTCCACAAGGGACATTGTTTGGTAAAAATACAGTGGGTGGTGTGCTCAATGTTATTCGAAGTCGACCAACTGGTGAGTACGGCGCGCGCATGAAAGCGACTGTGGGTTCGGACGGCCAACAGGAGCTGCGAGCTGTCGTGAACCTACCATTGATAGATGACAAGTTAGCCGCCAAGATCTTTGCAACCAGCATCGGAGACGATGGCTACTACAGGAATATCACGACCGGTGATAATTCGGGTGAGAAAGACTACCAAAATATTGGGGCGACCTTCCTCTGGACGCCTAACGACAGGTTTGAAGCAACCTTAACTGTCGAGACCTTCCAGGATGACAGCCTGCTCAATGCCTATCAGACGAATTACAACGTTTCACCCGGTGTGATAGCGCCGCCGAGTGCTGAAGCAGCAGCGCGTGGAGAAGGTGACTACAGTGGCGGCTTTGCTACCTGCACCAGTTATGATCCTTCAACCTGCCGAGATACGCTTAAGACGCCTGGTCATTCCGAGAATGACACGACCAATAACGCGTCGCTCGATACGGACGCCATCACATTGAATATGCGATACGAAATCAATGACCATTTAACATTGGTTAGTGTGACAGGTAGCCGGGAGGTGGATGAGTACCGGATCTATGACTTCGATGGCTCTGCTGCGGATTACATCACTATCGAACGATGGAACGAGTACGAACAATTTAGCCAGGAACTTCGAATCGACGGTTCCTGGGACACTCTCACGTTAACCGCTGGCCTGTATTACTGGAGGAGCGAATTCGAACAGGACTGGGTTACCGGCGGTGGCTTCTGGGCGTCGCTTTTCGGGGCTGTAGCTTATGACCCGTTTCTTTTTAGTCTCTGCCAGGGTAGTAACGGTCTGGACGGCATCTTCGCACCAATCTCGTGTGACCTGGGCATAAGCAGCGTTGCGCCTGGCGCGAATGTCACGCAGATACTCTATGAACAACAAGATACTGACTCTGTTGCAGCCTTTGCTCAGGTAGAGTGGCAGTTTGCCGAGGATTGGACTTTGACCGCAGGTCTACGCTGGACCCGGGAAGAGAAAGACTTCATCGCCGGTCAGTCATATCTGTCTAACGAGGAGCGGCAACGGTTACGCAACTTTCCAGGCTACTCTGACCTTGATAATGAATGGACAGAAACCTCTCCCAAGCTTGGACTCACTTATCAGTTGACCGACGATTCGATAGTTTACGGTTCCTACTCAGAAGGTTTTCACTCAGGTGGCTTTTTCGGTGTAAACCAGAATCTTCGTGACTTTGAGCGAGACCAGTATGATCCTGAGTTTGCAGAAAACTGGGAGATTGGTTACAAGAGTATGCACATGGATAATCGCCTGCGATTAAACTTGACGGCATTCTATAACGATTTCACGGACAAGCAGGAGTCGTTTGTTGCACTTGATCCGGATACCAAGACGGTTGCGTCAAAATTCGATAACGCGGGTTCGGTGATCTATAAGGGCTTCGAAATGGAGGCTGAATACCTGGTCAACGAAAACTTAAAGATTTTCTTCAACTATGGTTATTTGGATGCCGAGTATGATGAGTTTGAAACTGACATCAATGCCACAGATGGCGTAGACCTTATCGAAGATGCAACTCACCTGACACCGCGTAATGCACCTGAGTCTACACTCGGCATCGGCGGTACTTTCAGTTATCCGATCGGTAACGGGGATCTCGAAATCTACGCCAAGTTCGCAAGGGTTGGCGACATCGAAACCAGCCTGACCAATGCACCACTGGGCAGGATCGACGAACGTGACGATGTGAGTGCATCAATCGGTTACTACACAGAACAATGGTCTGTTGTGGCCTTTGGTCGTAACCTGGCTGATGACGAATTTGAAGCCTTCACTCCTATCGCCACCTTGTTCGCAGTCGGTTCTATTAACCGTGGACGGACTTTTGGACTTGAACTTGCGTTTGAATTCTAGTTCTTTTACTAAGAGCTTCACGAAATAAAAAAAACCCGGCATTAGCCGGGTTTTTTTTCAACCATTTTTTGCTCCCAACGAACGGCTGAAGCGTGTTTTTGATATAGATATTTCGGTTGCTCACGAAATGAAAGCCAACGGATGCTGCTTCGATATTCAGAATGTTGACTGAATATCCCTGTCAAAATACCTGTTCACCAAGACCTGTTCCCAGAGATTTTTCATTCGGATACTTTTTACAATTTCGGGAATAATATTTTTATTAGTTTCTATTCTCCGTTTGATAGTTCCTGTTCTCAAACCTGATACAGTCTGGGATTAATTGACAATATCAATGCGGATGTAGATCAAACATGTCTGATGTTAGCGTTGCGAACACCATCTACTCGAAAAAATATAGAAACTATGCCCTGGGTGTCCTGTTTCTTGGCTATGTCGTTAATTTCATCGATCGCTCTATTCTCTCTATTTTACTAGAGCCCATTAAAAACGAACTATTGCTCACAGATACACAACTGGGTTTACTTGGCGGGCTCGCGTTTGCGATGTTCTATGCAACCCTGGGTATTCCGATAGCCTCCCTGGCAGATCGTTGGAGCCGCACCAAGGTTCTCGCGATCTCCATGATAATATGGAGTGCGATGACGGCAGTGTGTGGGGCCGCAAGCAATTTCACGATGCTTCTGCTTGCAAGAATAGGTGTCGGCGTAGGCGAGGCAGGCGCTAGCCCGCCCTCACACTCACTTATTTCGGACTATTTCCCCATCGAGTCCAGAGCAACGGCTTTGTCCATTTATGCTCTGGGTATCCCTTTCGGTTCCATGATCGGTAACTATGTAGGAGGCTGGGGAGCATCAGAGCTTGGCTGGCGAATGACTTTCTTCCTGGTAGGAGTGCCGGGGATTTTTGTCGCACTCCTGATACTGGGGACACTACGCGAACCACCCAGAGGCTTATCCGAAACCGCTGCAGTGAAAGCGGCGGTCGCTAAAACTGCAGAGCCAGCACCCTCATTGAGAGAAGTCTTTAAATTTCTATGGCACCGCCGTTCCTTCAGGCACATTGGCTTCGCAGCCGGCCTACACGCCTTTGTGGGCTATGGCGCTGGAACCTGGAACGCGCCGTTCCTGATTCGCAGTCACGAAATGCCCATCACAGAAGTCGGTTCATGGCTGGCGATAATCTCAGGTATCGGCGCTATCGGCACTTTTGCTGGAGGATATCTCGGAGATAAGATCAGCGACTGGACAGCAGATAGGCGCTGGTATTTGTGGATAGCAGGGATTTCGACCCTGGTCATGGTGCCATTCCAGTTCACTGCATATCTATACGAAGACTTAACTGCAGTCATCCCAGCCCTTGCGGTCGTTTCAATATTGGGGGGCATGTATCTTGGGCCATCTTTCGCCATGACCCAGGGCTTGGTGACCTTACGCATGCGTGCGGTCGCCTCCGCTTTGTTGTTGTTCATGCTGAATATCATTGGCATGGGACTAGGCCCATACTTTGTCGGCGCCGCTAGCGACATGCTTTCACCGGACTACGAGATTGACTCACTGCGTTATGCACTTTGTCTTTGTGTTTTAGCGAACTTTTGGGCAGCTTTTCATTACTTTATGGGCGCAAGATCATTACGAGAGGATCTTGATTCTACTGCGGCACTGATGATGCAGAAGGC
>JABJED010000056.1 GCA_018665025.1 Gammaproteobacteria bacterium | reverse complement strand
GCCCAATAGGGTGAATCCTGATGCCAGCCAAACCCTGAACCCTCTCCTGCTCTTTTGAGGTTCAGCTTGTTCGTCCAGATACTAACTGCATCGACGCCAATAATGCTCTTCACAGGATCTACGATCCGGGTATCTTCGACAAGCGCCTCCAGAACAGCATCAAGGTGATGCGCCGGCTCAATAACCCTGATAGTTTCACTTTTGTCCCCATGCTCGAACTGCACGGTCATATTGCCGATATCGACGAACCGCTTACCATCCAGATGATAGGCGTTTCCACTCGCTGATTCGGCATGCGCCAACGCTACAGCGCGCTCTACGGACCCTGTCAGGTCCGCCAGTTCTCGAGCACTAAAGACACCTTCTCTAATCAGGTACCCATGCGCCCTATAGGTGAATAGCTCTTCTTCCAATAGGGAATGAGTCAGGTTATGTTGTTCGCTCATACTTTATTGTAGCCTTAAGACCCGGCTATTCGACACCATTTCTATGGACACCGAAAAATACGCATCCATCATCAGAGACGAGGGGTATCTGATTCTCGAATCTGTTTTAACCGACGATGAGATAGCGGACATAAAAAAAGCCCTGTCGCCATTCCTACAGGGCGCCCTAATGGGCCGAAATAATTTTGAAGGTGAAAGCTCAGAACGTGTGTATGCGCTGCTAGCCAAACACCCTAAATTTTCGCTCATCATCGAGCACCCTACCATCCTGAAAATTCTTGACCAGTTGCTTGAACCCGACTACCTACTTTCAGCAAACCTTGCGATTAATTGTCACCCGGGCGAGACCCCACAACCTTTTCACCGGGACAATGACGGCGGCATGCACAGCGACATCGCCGGGATTCATGGAATCAGTACGATCTGGAACTTCGATGATTTCACCGATGACAATGGCGCCACAGAGATCATTCCCCGCAGCCATACGAAACGGGATTGGCGGCCGAGAGAAGAAGACGTTGTAAAGGTTTTGATGCCCACTGGCTCAGTACTAATATTCACCGGCTCGCTGTATCACCGGGGCGGTGCCAACAGTTCCGATAAAACCCGACTCGCGATAACACCGCAGTACTGCCAACCCTGGCTCCGCCAGTTAGAGAATATGGTGTTAAGTGTACCTCCTGAGAAAGCACAATCACTCTCCTCACGGGTACAGGCACTTTTAGGGTACAGTGTCCGGTCTCCCGGGTTCATGGGATACGTCGACGGCGTCCACCCAAAACGACTAATTGATAAAGATTACCAGGGACGGCAGGCAAGGGGCGAACCCACAATAGGAGGGAGTCTCTCGGGCTCTTAACTATACCGCCTGTTTAGGCTTTTCATTTCTTAAAATTAATATGGATCAATCATGACCGAATCAGATGTATACACGCCACCGGAAGTCTGGACCTGGGATGCAGAAAGCGGAGGAAAGTTCGCCAATATCAATCGTCCGATCGCAGGCCCCACTCACGACAAGGAACTTCCTCGTGGCAAGCATCCCCTTCAGCTACATTCGCTGGCTACACCGAATGGCGTGAAGGTCACCATACTGCTTGAAGAATTATTGGCACTGGGCAAGGAAGAGGCAGAGTACGACGCCTACCTGATCAACATCGGTAACGGCGACCAATTTGGCAGCGGATTCGTAGACATCAACCCAAACTCCAAAATACCCGCGCTGCTGGACACCAGCACCACACCGGAAACCAGAGTATTCGAGTCCGGTGCAATCCTGATTTACCTCGCAGAAAAATGTGGCGCTTTTATACCCACCGATCCAGCAGCACGTGCAGAGTGTCTTTCATGGCTGATGTGGCAAATGGGAAGCGCTCCCTACCTGGGCGGCGGCTTTGGGCACTTCTACGCCTATGCTCCAGAGAAATGGGAATACCCGATCAATCGATACGCCATGGAAGTTAAGCGCCAGCTTGATGTTCTTGAGAGGAACCTGGGCTCACGTCAGTACCTTTGCGGCGACGAGTACAATATCGCTGATATGGCGAACTACGCCTGGTATGGTGCATTGGTACTGCACAACATTTACGATGCAAGAAAATTCCTCGACGTTGCCTCTTACAAGAACGTCGCACGTTGGGCGACAGAAATCGAAGCGCGTCCGGGGGTTGAGAGAGGAAGGCGTGTCAACAGAACGTGGGGACCAGAGGAAACTCGCGTGGTCGAACGACACGACGCAAGTGACTTCGATATCTCTGAATCAGAGACCAGGGAATCCGCGGATTAATATCTGTTCTATTTGTACCCGCCGTTCAGGAACCGGAAGAACGGCGGGTTTACCCACACACGATCCACTCGTAAATCCCAACGGTCATCCTTAAGCACCTGGACGACCTTTGCGGTCTTAGCCTCCAGGACAGTCAATGTCGCTTCGTGCTTGTCAGATGAAATGACCACCAGTGAAATAGGTTCAAATCCCTCAACCGCCTGGTCTGTGTAGTAGAAAGGTTGCCACCAGGCATTTTCGATCAGACCCAGTTCATCTTTTTCGTCCTTCTTGGCGAATCTCGTCACCACTTCGTGGAATCGCTCCCGATCATCAACGGAATCAAACTGGAACAGTACTGCGACCTCTCGCCCCTGAACGACGCGAACACCGCCGGGTAGTGTCACGACTGCATCGGAAGCAGGCCCCCAGTCGTCACGATAAAGAAATGCTGACACCTTGGGTGTGATGTAAACCCAACCCTCTATACCTTCACTATCCAGCAGCGCGACAAGCTGACGCATATGCAGAATACTCGACTGGGAATAGATAAAGGTGTGTGCAACCGGGAAATTGTCATACACCCCTTTCCTGCGCAGGTCATATCCCGTGAGGACACCGTCGACAAGTGCCTCGCCAAGCACCTCCAGAAACACGTTATCTTTCAGTAAAGTCGGATGATCGAAAGCGCCTGCCATATGGTGGTAAAGGGATGCATCGCCAATTCGTCCCATCAGAGCGGGATGATTACCTGATACGACAGCAACATACGATTTAACTTTCTTCGAGGCGAGCTTCTCATTCGCTAGATCCTCGGCATCCAGCGCACCCAGAGTAATAAGTACCGCCGCTGCACTTTTCTCTTCGGCCGAGAGGTTCACTCCATGCCCTTCCAGAATGGAAGAGACCTTTCCATCACCATAAGTGTCACTCAGCTTCGCGAAGTTCAGCTCATCAATTGCTGACCGGTAATCTCCTGCGATCAGCTGCGAGCTGAACATCAAAAGGGCAACAACAATAACTCTCATATTTTTCTCTCGACTATCTTCACAACCACTTCCACAGGCTATTCACAGGCTATTCATTTTCACAGGCTATTCATTTTCACAGGCTATTCATTTTCACAGGCTATGGCCCAATCAATCTTCCTTCGGCAGGTCTGTCGAACTCTCCCTGCCTGAATCTGGCGCTATCAATCTGCATCGGAGAAACTGTTTCGGATTTTGTGTACTCATGAACGCAGACCCGTTCCATTATGCGCCAATCATCATCTCTCTTTTCGTACAGATCCAGGTAACGGCCGTGCCAGGTGTCCAGCACGTCTGCATCTTTTTGCAGCATATAGCTGACGTTGTAGACTTCACCCCGAGCATGATCACCGTCTGCATCCAGTTCGATCAAATGATTAAAGATACAATGGTTCGTAGATCGCCATCTCAAGTGACCGACCATACAGTGTTCTGCAAACTCCCAGGCGTTACCCACAAAAGTGCCGTGATCATCTGTCGCTTCCGGCCAATAGGCAGATTTCATCTCGGCTTCGTCGAGTCGATCTACTCCCCGGCAGTAGCGTTTGGCGACATCTCTTATAAGTTCTATATCTGACAGCTGGTCCAGCGTGTAGCCCACGTTCAACTCCAAATGTGACTGAATCGAACCAATACTATAGTACGAACCTAGTCACTTTGACTCACAAACAATTTTCTCTACACTTAGGCGCTCACCCAAATAGCAAGCATTCACCCAACATGAATAAGCCTACTGACCGAACCATTTTCCAAAATGCCTGGGTTGTTCCCGACATCGAATCAGCCTGTATGAAATGGGTGAACGAACTCGGGGTCGGGCCTTTCTTCCTGACCGATTACACGCCCGGCACGTTTGAACAAATCACCTATCGGGGAAAACCATCGGACCTGTCAATGAAAGTGGCCATCGCGCAGGCAGGCAACGTCCAGATTGAACTGATCGAGCCTGCGACAGATCAATGTGCTTATCGTGACAGCGTCCCTAAAGGTCAGATGGCTTTTCACCATATGTGTGTCTGGACGCTAGATTTCGAAGCGGACCTGAAATATATGGAAAGCCTGAACTATGCCGCCGCCAACACTGGCAAGGTGGGCGGTATTGAATTCGCTTACTTCGATACCCGTCCGCTGATGGGATGCATGCTTGAGGTCGTTACAAAAAACGAAGGCACGGTCGCTAGATTTGCGGAAATTGCCGAGACGGCAAGAAACTGGAACGGCAAGGATCCTATTCGCTAATGCCAGAAATTAGAGTGAGCCAACTCCTGAAAGAGGGCGAATCGATCGCTTTAAAAGAGGATGACCAGCACATCCTTCTATGCAGAATCGGAGGTAAGTATCACGCGGTATCCAACATCTGCTCCCATGCTCGGGTACTTCTATCCAAGGGAAGACTAAGAGGCACAACGATTACCTGCCCACTCCATGGTGCTCGGTTTGATGTTACCTCCGGTAAATGTTTAGGTGGACCAGCCTTTCAGGATATAGCGAGTTATTCCGTAAGCAACGAAGACAACGAAATAATTATCGCCACCGATGGATGAGTGAGCTTGCCAACAAAGTCATACTGATCAACGGTCACGACATTCCCCTGGACGGTGGACAACTGGCGAAACTTTAACCACTCTCGTATCATCGTAAAAAAGGGATGTTGATATGTCAGAAGCAAGCAAGTCATCTGGTTCGGTACCCTTCACAAAAATCACGGCTGATCGCTACATCTCACCTGACTATATGCTCCAGGAAAGGGAGAAGCTCTGGGCAAAGACCTGGCTGGTCGCCGGCGTTGTCCAGGATGTCGAGGACCCGGGCGATTTCTTTGTCTTCGATTTCGAGCCAGAGTCTGTCATCGTTTCCCGCGCAGAAGACGGCACCATTAATGCTTTTTACAATGTTTGCCAGCACCGGGGCGCACGCCTACTACTGACCAACCAAGGTGCAATGGAAACTTATACCTGCCCTTACCATGGATGGGTCTACAACAACGACGGCAGTCTCTGCAAAGTCCCCGAGGAAGAAAAGTTCAGCCGAGGTGTCCCCAAGGAGGCGCTTAGCCTTCAACCGCTCAGAGTCGATGTGTGGGGAGGCATGGTCTGGGTGTGCATGGATCAAGACGCGCCGACCCTGCAGGAGTACCTTGGCCCTGTCATTGAAATGATCGAGCCTTTCCGACCCGAGGACATGAGACTGGTGGAAGACCAGACCTGCAGGCTGGAATGTAACTGGAAAGCGGTCTTCGACAATTTCGGTGAGCTCTACCATGTCGAGCACATTCATCCACAGCACGAACTGATATTCGACTGCCCAACCTCTACCGCGGAATACTTTAACGGCGGGCATACTCGCGTCCTGATCGATGGCTTCACCGTAAATTCACGTCTTCCTATTCCTGAAGAAGTACCGCCGACTCAATGGGCCCAAATGAAAACCCTTGGCATGGAGAGAGACAATTACAAAGGCCGAGTCCTTGATGTCAGGCGCGATGTCCAGCTTCGCAAACGGGAGCTGGGCCCTTCACTCGGTTACAACTACGACCGCTTAAGTGACAACCAGCTCTCTGACATTGTGCAATACAATATTTTCCCCAACACTATCTTGGTTCTTCAACCTGAAGAGTTTTGGATCCTTCGGTCCAGGCCGCATGCTACAGACCCAAACAAATGTTACTGGGACAAGTTCGCGCTTCGAATGCTACCGGACGTCCAGTTGCAGGAGAATACAAAAATTGAGTTCCCGGCGTTGCAGAATCGCGCGAATGTTTCCTTCAACCTTGATCAGGATAGCGACGGGACCGCCAGGCCAGAACACGACGAATTCGACCAGGAGGCCATCATTGCCGGGGAGAAAACCATGACGATTACTCTTGACCAGGACATCCACCTAATCAGGGACGTCCAGAAAGGAATGCATTCCCGTGGCTTCAAGGAAGCTTGGCTGAATGATGATGAAGCCAGGGTTCAGCATTATCACAGCTGGATAGACAAATACATAAACCAGCAGTTTAACTAAGTTGTTAGCGACTCAACGGTCTCGCTGGACACACCAGCGACTTCTGCCGCCTTAACAATCGAGTCCCATGATCGGTCGTCCAACGGGATACCGTTAGCACTTCGCTCCCTCATTGACTCACGTTCTGGTTCACCGGGCAACCGGACCTTATCGTTGCCGACCGCCGGCTCAGAACTCCGCAACCAGCCTGACATTCCTTCGACTTCTTCCTGGAATGCTTCGAGCCCACCGAATAGGTTCGGGTCGATAATAAATTCCAGCATGTGATTAACGGTCATGTCAGTTTGCTTGTCGACATTTTGCATTGTCCATTCCCCGGCCAGGCCGCCACCAAGCAATTCACAAACCAGCGCCAGCCCGTAACCCTTGTGCTCTCCGAAGGGGGCAAGAGAACCGCCCTGCTCAAGGACATTTGGATCAGTTGAGGGTTGGCCTGCAGCGTCGTACACCGACCCCTCCGGCACAGACACACCTTTCATTCTGGCAACACGCGCTTTACCCAGTGCAATCGCGCTTGTTGCCATGTCCAATATGATTGGGTCACCTGAAGTTGGTATGGCGCAACAAAAGGGGTTGGTCTGCATTCTTTTGTCCCTGCCACCCCATGGGGAAACAAAAGGCGGGTGACCGACCACATTAACGAAATGGATCGAGACCAAACCCTCTCTGGCGCATTGCTCGCCATACGTTCCAACACGACCGATATGGTAGTTATTCTTTGATCCTACACAGGCCATACCGATCTGCTTCGCACGTTCAATGCCCATTTGAGTAGCTTGTTTCGCCACTACTTGACCAAAACCGAAATGGCCGTCGACAAGCAACACCGCTCCTTTGTCTACCACCAATTCTGCGTCTTCATTAACCCGGAGGTGCCCTCGCTGGATGCCATTCACGTAATTGGGAATCATGCCCACACCGTGCGAATCATGCCCTTTCAGGTTTGCTTCAACCAGGTGTTCAGCCACCTGCCATGCCCTGTCCTCGGAAGCACCCGCCTGTTCAAATATTTTTTTTACAAACTCTCGAAGTCGTTCGTGGTTGATCAACATTGCAACTTATTTCATCCCTGGGTTAAATTTTTGCGCCGATTGCTCTGCCTGGAACGCTCGAAAGTGGCGAGCCCAGCCAGACCCAAGACAACAAATGTAAAAAACAGGACCGCAGCGGTTTTTCGTACATTGGATCTGCTGCCATTATTCATACATCCTGGTTTTACTTGGTTTTACCTGGTTTTATACAGTTTACACGTCTCATGCGAATCTCGTTTACCTTGAAAATAACCGAAACCCACTAGTTTTAAGGTAACCTCAATAGCTGATTTTCTGGCAGATACTCGCGAGCGCCCGCACAATCAGACAAAAGCGATCCGGGCGGTTGCTCGCAAGATTACACAGCAAGCCCCAAAAAACATAAGAGATGGCAGTAAGCAGCATAGGCGGAGTATTCTTCACGGCGGACAGTGACTATTTTGACGGCAGCTTTACGTTGAACTAACGCGTTACTGACATGACGGAACCACTCAAACAACTGGAATCGATAGTCCTTGAGATTATTGATAAGGTCCGGGAACCCTAGTATGGAAAGTTTGTTCATAGGCAAGAACACGACGGTCACATGGCGGAATTATGTGAGCCTGTTGATGATCTATAAGGCACGATGGTCAGAGAAGGCAGGGCCAAATAGTGAGTAACCTGCCTGATTCAACCGAAGTTCTTGTTATCGGGGGTGGCATCGTTGGCTGTTCGATAGCCTATCATCTGACCAAACTCGGCATTAAAGACGTCGTCCTGCTGGAACAAAATCAACTGACCGCGGGAACAACGTGGCACGCCGCAGGACTGGTCGGCCAGCTTCGCGCCACCGCAAACCTGACCCATCTCGCTCGCTACACCACTGAACTCTTCGCCGGTCTTGAAGACGAGACAGGTCAGGCAACGGGCTATCGTAGAACCGGATCACTTAGCCTGGCACTCAATACTGAGCGTCTCGAAGAACTTAACCGACAGGCTTCGACGGCACGCGCATTCGGTATTGAAGTCGAGCAGATATCAGCAGCGGATGTCTCTACTCATTGGCCCGACGTGAACATTGAAGACGTTTGCGGGGCGGTATATCTTCCCGGCGATGGACAAACCAATCCTGTTGATACAACCCAGGCTTTAGCCGCAGGTGCACGAAAAGGTGGTGCACTTATTCTTGAAAACCAACATGTCGAGAAAATCAGCACCGACGCGGAAAAAGTCCTGTCGGTTACTACCGCTGATGGCGTGATTAAAACCAGGAAACTAGTGATCGCAGCCGGTATGTGGTCAAGGCAGTTGGGCGCCAGTATTGGTATATCGATACCACTGCAGGCGGCGGAACATTTCTACATCGTAACTGAACCAATGGATTCGCTTCGTTCGGGTATGCCCACTCTTCGCGTGCCCGATGAATTCGCCTACTTTAAGGAAGATGCCGGGAAGTTATTGCTTGGTGCATTTGAGCCAGTGGCAAAACCCTGGTCTGTTAATGGCGTTAGCAAGGACTTCGCATTCGGGACATTGCCTGAGGATATTGATCACTTCGAGCCCATTCTGGAACTAGCGCTCCGACGCTTCCCAAAATTAAATACTGCAGGGATTCAGTTGTTTTTTAACGGTCCTGAAAGCTTTACGCCGGATGACAGATACCTGCTGGGTAAGGTCCCTGAATACGATAACGTTTTTGTCGCCGCAGGCTTTAATTCTATTGGCATTCAATCTTCCGGCGGCGCCGGAAAGGTACTGGCTGAATGGATCGCAAAGGATCACCCACCGATGGATTTATGGGATGTGGATATCAGGCGCACGTTTCCATTTCAGTCAAACCGCAAATACCTCGTCAACAGAACCAGGGAAACCCTGGGACTACTATATGCGATGCACTGGCCGTATCACCAGTATGAAACCGCAAGGGGTGCCAGAAGAAGCCCTATCCATGACCGTTTAATCGACCATGGCGCTGTGATGGGCGAGCTTGCGGGATGGGAACGACCCAACTGGTTTGTGCGTGGAAATAACCGTGCAACTTACGAATACTCCTATGGAAAACAAAACTGGTTCGACGACTGCCGCGAAGAATGCCTGGCGCTGAGAGACAGCGTAGCTCTGTTTGACCAGTCCAGCTATCCGGTGTTCTACCTTGACGGAATAGAGGCACTAACGACCCTTAACCATATCTGCGCTAACAATGTGGATGTAGATACAGGCCAGATTGTGTACACCCAGTGGCTCAACGAAAGGGGGGGTATAGAAGCTGATGTCACCGTCACTCGAATAAGTGATAACCGCTTTATGATCGTCTCCAGTTGCGCATCGGAAGGCAGGGATTTCCAGTGGCTAACATCACACATCGACAGTAAAACCCACGCCTTCGCGACCAACGCCGGGAGCGCAATTACTATACTGGGAATTATGGGGCCCCTGTCGCGCGACCTTCTGTCCGGCCTTACACCGGATGATGTTTCAGATGCGGCGCTCCCCTACTATCAGTCCAGGGATCTCGAGATCGGTTATGCACGCGTCCGGGTGAATCGGCTCTCCTACGTGGGCGAACTCGGCTATGAGCTATATATCCCCACTGAGTTCGCGCAACACGTGTACGAAGAAATCCTCAGAGTAGGCGCAACCTTCGAACTTGCACATGCCGGATATCATGCGATGAATGCGTGCCGGGTCGAAAAGGGTTACCGACATTTCGGCGATGATATTGGCGACGAGATCACACCTTATAGCGCCGGACTCGGCTTCGCTGTTGATATGAGTAAAGCCAACTTTATCGGAAAGTCTGCGCTCAAAGACATCAGTAATAAATATGCCGAAAAATTAGTGAATATTGCCATCAAGCATGAAGACCCACCCCTGCTCTACCATGATGAGCCGGTTTACGCCGGCGATGAACTGGTCGGCATTAGTACTTCAGGCATGTGGGGTCACAGGATCAACCGCTCACTCGGCATCGCGCTGTTAAAACACGACGAAGGTGTCACGAAAAAGTGGCTGGCCTCAAAGCAGTTTGAAATTGAAGTCGCCGGAATACGTTACCCGCTCGACGTGCAGCTCTCCGCTTTTTATGACCCAGAAGGACGCCAGCTAAAAGGCTGAGTCAGCAATTTATCCAGCCGAACAGAGTCTGTTTCGTCGAACGGCGTAATACCTATCGCCATTTGACCCTGGGGCAATGCTGCCTCGCCAAGGTAAGTGCCAAACAGACGATCCCAACAGGAAAAATTGAAACCAAAGTTACATTCATGCTCTGTATCAACCACCGAATGATGGATGCGGTGCATATCCGGCGTGACGATAATCCATCGTAACGCTCTGTCGACCGAATCGGGGAGACGAATGTTGCTGTGGTTGAACATGGAGGTTCCGTTTAACAGAACCTCTGCCGCCAGAACTGCAACCGGGAACGGCCCCAGGCCAAAGATAAGCGCGAACTTAATCAGCATGGATATCAAAATTGATATCGGGTGAAAACGACTTCCGGTGGTTACGTCAAAATCAAGATCAGTGTGATGAACACGGTGTAACAGCCATAAAGCAGGTAGCCAATGAAAAAATCGGTGCTGAAAGTATATCGCCAGGTCAAACGAAACGATAAATATTCCAATCGACAAGACCCATGGAAGGTCGGTTAGTTTAAGTAGTGCGCCTTGCTCTTCAAACAAATAAGCCGCAAACAAAGTTCCAGAAAAGGGTACGAAAATACGAAGCACAAGCGTATTTAGAGACGACAGCAGCATATTATTAAGCCAACGAATCCTCCAATCGACTTTCCTCACTCTCCGCGGAAACGATCTCTCCGATATCGCGAAGACAGTGAACAGCACCAGGAAAACCAGCAACCGAATGGTCGCCTCCTCACCAGCCTCAACAACATTCATATGACACCTCTGCACCTGCGGCGCGGACATTGACCCGCTAACCACCTAAATCCGGGCATCTGCTCACGAACCTCATCCGGCCAGCAACAACTTAGATCATCAATTGATCATAAGCCAATGGCAAAGGCGGCCGGAGAAACCCAAGGGCTTTCACGTCCTGAGTCCATTGCGCAAGCGGCATAGCTTTTGAAAAACTCGCCCCACCTACCACCTTGCTCATTCTCGAAAGTGCAGTTTCTATTAGTTCAGCGCAGGTAATTTTGCAACGAACAGCAGTTATGTGCGCTGCGTCTTCTCCAGCCTCAATGGCGCGCAGCGCGCCCTCATAGGATTGTTCAGCAAGCCAGAGTTCATTCTGGCATCTCACCCATTCCGTTTTCTCAAACGCTCGCATGCCTTGTTCTTTTCCTTCAAGCTTTCCTCGGGCAAAACCCATCGCGTTATCAGCGACCCCAAGCACCACACCGGTAAACAACATATTGCTGATCTGGCTGCTTATCGGCGCGACTTTGCTCAGCACTTCCCTGGAAACTGTTTTGTTCGCCGGGAAATTCTCAAAGCGAAAGGCGTGGGATTGGGTCGATGACATTCCAATACCATCCCACTCAACTGTCAGCTTGCACCCGGTTGACCCATCCCAAGGTTCATCTTTGTTCTGCAGAAAGAAGAGTTCCGGTAGCTCTGAACCTTCAACCTTAGCCGTGGTAATCATAAAGTCGGCATGTCCGGACCCGGACCCAAAATGTTTATCACCTGTGATAAGAAAATGGTCTTTTTCAGGTGTCGCGATTGACCGGGTCTTCAAAATATCGCCACCGGAACCCGGCTCTGAAGTCACTGTCCCCCACCAATAGTCGCGCGCGCTTTCTATAACCCACTGCCGCTGAGCTCTCCACGCATCAGGTTCGTCATCTACAGATTCAACACCCAGGAAAAACGCAGTCACCGCTGGATGCATCGACGCGACCAGCGCTACACTAGGATCACCATGGGCGATCGTTCGAACCATTTCAGAATACATACGCGCCGAACGCGCTGGTCCCTGCCACAACCCACCCTGGTCTGCAGGGACACCTGTAAGAAGGAATCCGGTTCCCTTTAATTGCTCAAAATCATCGGGGTCAAGCTGCGTGCGTTTTTGTCTGGAGATGACATCTTCCGCAAATCCCGCTGCAACGCTTTCCAGATCGCGTATTACCTGTCGTGATTCCGTCAATTGCTTATTCCCTAGTGTGGTAAACTCGTCCTTATGAGTGTGCCTTTCAACAACACCTACGTCCAGCTACCAGAACGGTTCTATTCCCGACAATCGCCGACGAAGGTTGAAAACCCCGGGCTCATTCGAGCCAACCCTGAGCTGGCACAATTGCTAGACATCGATCCCGCATGGTTATCGTCTGATGATGGTATCGCAACCATGGCCGGAAACCTGCTACCAGAGGGTGCCGATCCCATCGCAACTGTTTATGCCGGGCACCAGTTCGGATCCTGGAATCCTCAATTGGGTGATGGTCGCGCCATTTTGCTTGGCGAAGTCATTGGTACAGACGGGGAAAGATACGACTTACAGCTAAAAGGGTCTGGACAAACCCCCTATTCGAGAATGGGAGACGGAAGAGCACCACTCGGCCCCGTCATGAGAGAATACATCGTAAGTGAGGCCATGGCGGCTCTAGGTGTTCCAACCAGCCGATCGTTAGCAGCGGTCACTACAGGAGAACCTGTCTACCGCGAGGAAACATTGCCCGGCGCGGTGCTCGCTCGTGTCGCGAAAAGCCATATCAGAATTGGTACATTTCAGTTTTTCGCATCCAAAGAAGACAAAGAAGCACTGGGTTTACTGGTTAACCATGTTCTCGAAAGACATTATCCGACCGCAGTCGAGGCAGGCGCCAGCTCTAACTCCAAGGCCCTGATGTTACTGGACGAGGTCATGCAGGCGCAGGCAAAGCTGGTTGCCAGCTGGCAAATGATCGGCTTTATCCATGGGGTAATGAATACCGACAATGTGTTGCTCTCCGGGGAGACCATCGATTACGGGCCCTGCGCCTTTATGGATACCTACAATCCAGACACCGTATTCAGTTCTATAGATCACGGTGGTCGCTATGCCTATCGTAACCAGCCAGGTATCGCTCACTGGAATATGGCATGCCTCGCTCAGGCCCTGGTACCGGTCATAGCTGACAAAGAAGAAAATGCTATTGAAATAGCAAAAGACGCACTGGACAAATTCCCTGCCTACTTTCTTGATGCTAATGTCTCAGGAATGCAACGCAAGCTCGGACTCGCAGCACATCATGACGATGATGAAATACTGGCGAAGGACTTCCTCGACCTGCTAGAGGCCCACCAACTGGATTTCACGTTGTCTTTTCGCCGCTTGTCAGAATTGTCAGGTACCGCGCCAACGGCTAATGTCAGTTCACTAGCGGGCTTCCCTTCCGCATTTGACGGCTGGATGGCTCGCTGGAAGACACGTTTAGATACAGAGGATAACCCCACACGCCAACAGGACATGCTCAGCACCAACCCCGCGATCATTCCACGCAATCACTTGATCGAAGAATCAATCGTAGCTGCCTCTACGGAGGGGAACTTCGATCTGTTCAACACACTAGTCGATAACCTGGCGACCCCGTATGACCTGACGGGAGTTGATGTCAGGTTTGCGAAAAGGCCAAAACCGGAACAAGTCGTTCGCCAGACGTTCTGCGGCACCTGATCATCATCTCGACATGCAGCCAGCTAAGATAGAGCATTAACCGTTGTAGATAGCTATACAGATCTATTGAAAATTAGAAAAGAGGCAAGCATGACTGATTTCCTTCGAACGCCGGACGAAAATTTTAAACACCTCAAGGACTTTCTCTATCAACCCAATTACCACAACTGGCAAGACATGCGGATGCACTATGTGGACGAAGGTCCAAAGGATGCTCCGGTCATGCTGCTTATGCACGGCATGCCAACCTGGAGCTTCCTTTATCGACATGTGATTCCGAAGCTACTGGCCGCGGGTTATCGATGCATCGCACCAGACCATCTAGGCTTTGGTAAATCAGACAAGCCAACGGACCCTGATTGGTACACCATCGCCCGCCATACAGAAATCCTGACCAGCCTGATTACGTCACTAGATCTCAAAGACATCACCCTGGTCTGCCAGGATTGGGGCGGACCAACGGGCCTTGCACAGGCTGTGTTTATGCCGGAGCGATTCTCCAGACTTACGATCATGAACACCTGGCTTCACCATGCTGAATACGAATACTCAGCGGCGATTCGTAACTGGAACGAAAACTGGCATGAAGGTGGGCGGTTTTTCCGTGAGAAACCAGATATAGCGGCGCTCATGGTGCTGAGCGCAGGTCTGGTTGGACCGGAAGTAGCATTTCCGGCCATCAGTAAGGGCAAAACCATTGAAGGGCTGACAGGCGAAGCTGCCAATGTGTACAACGGATTCCGCGCACCTATTCATGACATGCCCGATGAAGCATTCAACGGCATGCGCAGATTTCCCCTATCCATCTGTTTCGATAATTACGACGGCGGGAACGGTGCCGCCCAGACTCACTTTTACAACACCCTGCTTCAGTGGGCTAAACCCGTCCACTTTATCTGGGGATGTGCCGACGATGTTTTCAACGAAAAATGGGGCCGCAAGTGGGCAGGGCAAATGAACGCCAGCTTCGACCCCATCGAAAAAGCCGGCCACTTTTTGCAAAATACCCATGGCGACGAACTCGCTGAGCTGTTACTTAAACATATAGAGGAAGAATAATGTTTGAAATAAGATGCTATCACTATGACCCCGCTAAGTTTGACGACTACAAGAAATGGGCGATCGATGAAGCTGCACCATTTTTGAAAGCCAACCTGAATGTTGTCGGCTTCTGGCTCGATAATGGCAATGCCATTGAACTAACCGGCTCCGACCCGACGCCGCAAAAGCACGGCGCAGCTAACGTGACCTGGATCATCAACTGGGACTCAAAAGAACACAGGGCCAAGGGGTTCAAAGAGGTTTTTGAAGGAGAAGGATGGCAGGATATCTGGTCAAGACACCCGGATGCAGACGGCTACTTGCAAATGGAGGCCAGGTTCGCCGAAGAGGTTTAACTCTCGGTCATTACCCGCAAAAGTAAATAGGCCAACGACACCATCCGAACATCTAAGCGCCTTACAAACTAATCAAGAAACTCAAACGAAGGATCATCCGGTCCATGGGTCGCACGGGTAATTGGCACCAATGACTGGTTATTATCGAAGTCTTCCGATATCGCAGTGTCCTGGTGCCAGGTCATTACGATCTGTCTGAACTTGATCTTCCAAACGCCCTGCCGCTTTTCCATTCGATCCAGGTAACGGCCGATGTAGGTCATCTCGGTATCGTCTGGCCTGCGATGATGTGCCGTCAAGTAAGACTCAACATTAGCGATGCCACCCTCAATCCTGATCAGCGTGTTTGATATCTGATGCTGGGTGTTGACGAACTTACGCAGCCCATCGGGCAACGCATCGCAAAATGCATGAGCAGGGCCTTTATAACCGCCATAGTCCAACTCGGCGTCGTCCCAACAAGCCGACTTCAATATTTCAGCGTCAGCCCGATCAACACCGCGCGCATAGGTGTGCATGATTTCAATAATCGCTAACCGATCTGCCATTTCTTCCAGATTCGGAACCTGTCCAACTTCTGCCATTGTTACACTCCCGTCCGGTCTGCTTCCTGCACGGTAATTGCGCCCATGTCGACGAAAGTACCGTTGCGATCAGCAATGACCTCGCCTCCCCCATCTACGACGAATACCGACCCATTTACAAAACCGGCTTCATCGGAAGCAAGAAACGTCACAGCATTGGCGATGTCTTCCACCCTGCCACCCCGACCCATTGGGTTGTTAACACCTATCACTTTTGTCGCTTCTTCGAGATTGTTATGGTCCCCGACCGCCAGCCGCGCGGTTAAACCGGTTACCGTACCGCCAGGACAGACGACATTACAACGGATACCTTTAGGCCCAAGCTCTGGCGCCACTGACTGACTAAGCCCAATGACCGCATGCTTAGCCGCAGTATAGACATGCGGTCCTAATCCGGCTCGAACGCCTGCTGTCGATGCGGTGTTGATAATCACACCGCTTCCTTTGGGAGACATCACTCGGGTCGCGTGCTTAATACCAAAAAAGACACTCGACAGAAGGACGTCCATCGTCCGATGCCATCCCTCAGCGCTAATCTCCGCAATAGGGCCGACGCTGCCAAGAATACCCGCATTATTAAACATGATATCCAGCTGTCCGAATGTTTCCACCGCAAGATCAACGACCGCGGATACCTGATCCTCAATCGCCACATCCGCACTAATGGCAACACAGGCGTCACCGAGTTCCGTCGCAAGCACCTGGGCTCGCTCCAGTTGCAGATCCGCAATGACGCATCTGGCACCCTCAGCAACAAACTTCCTGGCTGTTCCTTCGCCAATACCGCTGGCTCCACCCGTTATTACCGCTACTTTACCTTCCAGTCTTCCCATCACAGGTACTCCAATTAAAAATAATCATCATATCCCAACTCAATATTCTTACCGGCGCCCTCTTCCAGCCAGGTCGCGCAATCCGGACTGAGTACTTTGCCCCGGGTTTCTTTGTATAAGTCAAGACCCTCATCGGTGAGAACATCTCGCCATCGACCATTTGTGCCCTTGTTGATAAACGTGGCTTGCCCGCCTTTAAAGACTTCCGGCATTTTTGACGGTTGTGCGCTTTTCGCGATCTCCTGCAGTATTCCGTACCAACATGTTGTACAGAATCTGTTGGGTGAACGTTGTTCCGCATTTGTAGGAGGTCGTCATCACAATGTCACCAGCCTGAGGTTCGTAAACCTCCCACCTGGAAGAATCCAGATGATGGTTCAGGTAGGTTTGGGTAGGTTTGGGTGACTTTCGGATAGTCGATCGCATGGCCCTGACAATCAGGTTTATTCGATATCTGGCAGCGCCATATTCTGTTGCCTGGAGCTAGTTCAGTTTCTTGTCCCTGTAGTACTTGGTTCCCTGGAGCGTCACCTGGAGTGCCAATCCATTTTTCGTTATCTGGTAGACACTGGTTCCCTGAGTCACCGTAGCAGCAAGTTCTAAGGACTGACCCTTATCACCGAGCTCAGCGGCCGCATCTCCCTGGCTAGAAAAGTCCCAGCCCGAGTCAAGGAAATTTTTGTATGACTGCTCCGTATGAAAAATAAAGATGACACGGAAATCTTTTACGCCCATCCCGAATCCACCGCCGGCGGAGAACATGCGCATAAACGTTTCTTCTCCGGTACTGGTTTCCCGGGCTATGCCACCACCACGGGCAGTCGACAACAGCAAAAGATTAAAACCAAGCGAGTCAAAGACAGCGACACCTGTTGATTTTTCAACCAAACCCTTAGTTTCCGGGTTAAGTTCATACAATTCTTCCAGTATTTCATCGCGCATTTTTCGGGTCGCATTTTGTGCCTCGGAGATCTTCTCAGCTTCTTTCCCTGGATCGTCATCCTTACCAAAAAACGCGGCTGAACTAGACGCAGAAAACAACATTAATCCAATAAATATAGTCAAAGACTTCATTAGACAGAACCTGTTAAGTAGCGGGTACGAACCCATACCATATCACTTTTTTAGCTTAGGGAGTCATTACAACTTTTAGTACATCTTTTTCATGGTTGTCGAAAACTTCATATCCTCTTGCACCCTCACTCAGTGACATTCGATGGGTGATGATTTCCGTCGGGTCAATTCTTCCCTGTACGATCATCGGTAACAATTTGGGGATATAGTACTGAGGATTAACAATACCCGAACGAAGCGTGATGTTTTTGCCTGTCATTACGGGGAAAAAATCAATGCTGACTTGCTCTCCTGCAACCACGCCAATCACGGCCACCCGCCCACCTGGCCTGACCACATCGAGCGCCAGCTTCACCGTCGCAGGGTTGCCAACCGCTTCAATCGCGCAGTCCGCACCCTTACCACCGGTAAGCGATTTCGCTATTTCTGTAACGTCTTCCCTGGATGGATTCAAGGGCCTGCACCCCCTGGCCCTGGCTTTTTCCAGTCTGCCGTCATCAAGGTCAACCGCGATCACCGTCGCTGCACCCCGTATCAGCGCCGATAGTTGCGCAAAGACGCCAACTGGACCGCAACCGATAACCACTACCGTATCGCCTGGCCCAACTTCAGCAAGGTCAGCACCCATGTATCCCGTTGGCAGAATGTCAGTGAGAAACAAGACCTGCTCATCGTTAAGCCCATCAGGAATCTTGAAAAGATTGGTATCAGCGAACGGCACTCGAACACCTTCCGCCTGCCCACCTGGGTTAAGAGGGGACCCGAAAATATTGGTCACCGGGCCCATCTGTGTCGTCTCCATACAACCGCTGTAAAGGTTGTCATCACAAAGTGCACAACCGCCACACCCAATAGTGCACGAGACCAACACTCGATCCCTTTTCTTGAATCGCCGTACGTCGCTACCGACATCCTCAACTGTCCCAAGAAATTCGTGACCTAATGTGAACTCCCCCATCTCCAATCGGCTAGGGCCATGATAGATATGAAGATCGGAACCGCAGATGGCTGTTTTTTCTATTCGAACAATAGCATCTGTTGGCGCCTCAATTGACGGGTCCGGAACATCCAGATATGAAACAGTTTAGTGATCCTGGTAGACCAGCGCTTTCATCGATATAACTCCAGACGAATGGCAAAACACAATGGTATGCTCCCGCCTTATCGAAATCCAATCTGGAGGACGCATGGAGCTGGGGCTTAAGGGAAAAAAAGCAATTATCACCGGCGGTAGTCGAGGAATCGGACTGCACACAGGAATGCTGCTGGCCCAGGAAGGCTGTTGCATTGCATTTTGTGCCAGGGGCCAGCCCGAGATAGATGCAGCAATAGACAAAATAGGCGGCCAAGGCAACGGCACCGTTGTCGGCTTTCAAGCTGATCTGGAAGACGGTGACGCTACCCGCGCCTTCGTATCCAAGGCGATCGAAGCGCTCGGTGGCGTCGATATCCTTGTGCACAACGCCAGTGGTTTCGACATGTCTGGCGACGAGGCAGGATGGATGCGTAGCTTCCAGGTTGACATGATGGCAGGTGTGCGTGTGGTAGAAGAATCACTGGAGCGCCTGAAACAGAGCGAATCAGCAAGCATCACTTTCGTAGGTTCGATGGCGAGTAAATTTCACTTCGGCCGACCACCCAGTTCATACGGGGCGGCGAAGGGCGCAATGAGAGTTTATGCGAATGAGTTGGCACAGGCGCACGGTAAGCACGGTATTCGGGCGAATGTTATTTCACCTGGCGCGGTCTGGTTTGAAGGCGGCTCCTGGGACCAACGTAAGATCGAAAACCCAAAATTCTATGCGTCCGTGGAGAAGGGTATCCCCCTGGGCCGCCTGGGCACTGCGGATGAGATCGCAAGAGCCATTGCCTTCGTCGCAAGCCCCGCTGGCATTTGGATAAACGCTGCCCACATAGCGGCAGACGGTGGTCAGGTCGCCTCAGTCGATTAGACCAACGAAATTGCGATCTGCCAGCAGGGGTTTTCATTTGATGCTGCCAAACCAGCGTCGAAACCATGGTTTGAAATACCGCCCGTCATTAACGATTGGTCGATAAGTGAAAACACACGTATGATTAAGCTCCTTAAACCTACCGGATATTGACGTTGAACAGGGTATTATCAGCCGCCAGAATTTTGCTAATGGTTGCGATCGTTGGACTTGTCTCAGCTTGCGGTGGTGGTGGTGGCAGTTCATCTGCTCCACCCCCCAGCCCACCCCCTGCGCCCGAACCGGAGCCCGAACCGGAACCCCTACCGGAACCCGAACCGGAACCCGAACCTGAACCTGAACCTGAACCTGAACCTGCGTCTGATTTCGACAATGGCGTTTTTTCGCCCTACCAGACCTTCGAGCAGATGTGTGCAACACCGCGAACGGGAACCGATAGAAACGGGAATAGTTTCCGAGACACCCAGGGCGACACAGAAGATGAGAATAACTGGCTACGTTCTTCGAGCAATGAACTGTACCTCTGGTATAACGAAATAGTTGATGTTGACCCGGGTAACTCCACGACACCCGAATACTTCGAGCAGATGCAAACCTTCGACATCACCCCATCCGGCGCACCAAAAGACAAATATCACTTCACGATTGCTACGGACGTTTGGCAGGATCAATCCCAGGGGGGCATATCCGGTGGATACGGAGCAACCTTTGTCATCCTTAAAGGGTCGCCACCCAGACAAATTGTTGTTGCCTACACTGAACCCAACACCCCCGCGACCGCACCCGACGTCAGTTTGTTACGTGGTACTGTGATCCTGGAGGTCGACGGCGAAGATCTGGTAAACGGGGGTGATGTCGATACCCTCAACAACGGTCTGTTCCCGGGGGACAACGAAACCCATACATTTGTCGTCCAGGATGCCGGTGGAGACACGACCAGAACTATCAGCATAACCTCAGCGCAAATCGTCTCAACCCCAGTCCAGAATGTCTCAACCATAGAAACGAGCTCGGGTGTTGTTGGTTACATGACGTTCAATGCCCATATCAGTACCGCCGAAACCCAGCTGATTGATGCAATAACACAACTGCAGGCATTGGGTGTCACCGACCTGGTCCTGGATATCCGCTATAACGGCGGCGGATTCCTCGACATAGCAAACGAACTTGCCTACATGGTTGCCGGCGACCCGGCAGTCGGACAAATATTCGAAGAGCTTGAATTCAATGACCAGCACCCCGACTTTGACCCCATTACGGGCAGGACTCTTACTCCAAGTCTGTTTCACTCGACTACACAGGGGTTTTCCGAACCAAGTGGCACGCCACTACCTGGTCTTGGACTGACCAGAGTTTTCGTGTTGACGGGATCAGGCACTTGTTCCGCCAGCGAATCTGTTATTAACGGCCTCAGGGGAATTGATGTAGAAGTCATTCAGGTGGGCGCAACTTCCTGCGGAAAACCTTACGGCTTTTATCCACTCGACAACTGCGGCACAACTTACTTCTCCATTCAGTTTCGGGGCGTAAACCAGAAAGGCTTCGGCGATTACACCGATGGTTTTTCCCCATCGAACACTCCACAGGTAGAAGGGGTGCCCGTCCCCGGCTGCCTTGTCTCTGATGATTTCACCCGGCAATTAGGCGACCCTCTGGAAGGCAGGCTAAGGGCCGCGCTACAGTATCGAGAAGACGGCACCTGCCCCACGATTGTCGGCAGCAGCCCCAACCAGGCTGTACGTGCAGCACAGCCTCTCAACGCCGCGGACGGCGTTATCGCCAAGACAGCCTGGCTACAAAACCGCATCATAACCTTCTAAAAACCCGCCTTTTTTTTGAAGGGTACGGAGGCGATTAAATTACCATGATTTAATCCCCTCCGTACCCTTCAAAGTCCCCTTTAAAGTCCCGTCTAAATAGGGGCATAAGATGTACCATGTCCAATTCGAGTATAGGCAGAAATTTTATGGAACATCCGTTAGCGGGGCTTAGGGTCCTGGATTTTTCGAGAGTACTCGCCGGCCCCTTCGCTGGAAGAATGCTTTCAGACCTGGGCGCCGACGTTGTAAAAGTAGAGCCACCAGATGGCGACGTGACTCGATACTGGGGTCATGAGATCGCCAATATCACTGGCTATTTTCACCAGCAAAACGCTGGCAAAAAAAATATCTGCATCGACCTCCGGGCGCCGAATGCGCCAGGCCTTGTCAAACGACTTGTTGCCGAGGCGGATATCGTCATCGAGAACTACCGGCCTGATGTCATGGATCGGCTTGGCGTCGGGTATGCAGACCTTAATGCCGTAAACGAAAAAATTATCATGCTCTCAATTTCCGGATTCGGCAGAGATGGACCAGAGTCAAGGCGAGCAGCCTATGCTCCAGTTATCCACGCTGAAGCGGGACTGATTGCCCGCTCAACAAGGAGGGACGGCGTCAAACTGCACGACCTACCGCTATCAGTTGCGGATACAAACGCATCACTTCACGGTTTGGTGGGCGTATTATCAGCGCTGCACATGAGGCATCGTACAGGCAAGGGCCAACATATCGACATTGCTATGATTGATGCAACAGTGGCCACAGATGACCAACTGCACTACGACCTCGAAGACGCAATTGGAACGGGTCCAATGCCCAACGAAATATGGGAGTCTGGGATAGGCCCAGTACTGCTATCTACAGACTTTCGTATGTTTTTCCGATCGTTAACAACCCTCGGCTTAGAGGATCCTTCCAATCCCGAGATGGAACTGGAAGAAAAAATCAACGTGCGGCGCAAGGCAGTCGGCGACTTTCTCAATACGCTCGACACTCCAGAAAAGTTTTCCGCGGCGATGAAGTCAGTGAACGTCGCCTGGGGCGAGGTTCGTAGTCCAGAGAACCTGCGCGACCAATTAACCGTTAAGGCAAGGGGCGCGATCACTGATATCGACGATCGTAATGGTGGAACCCGACCTATTACGCAATCACCCTATCGATTTTCAGCCGCAAAAAGCGGAGTGCGGGGTCCTGTCGCGCATAGAGGTGAAGATTTTGACGAGGTGCTAAAAGGCTGGCTTTCGATGGATGACCAGGACATCTCGCAACTTCGTGAAGATAATGTCGTCATCTACGATCGGAAATGGCGGCACCACTAAATGCCTGGCACCATATCGGTTGCTCCCTTTTCCGCTGCCTGGGTCTTTGTTTTTACAATCACCCTTGTCTGGTCAGGTATAAACCCTAAAGATCTGTTTACGTGGATTCTGGAAGTAACGCCCGCTACTCATTACGCTGATTACACTATCGCGACTTCATGACCGGCAGATAGAAAATCAGTCACGAAGGGGCGATGATAACGATAGTTATCCAATGGACAGAAGGACCTTTTTTTGAAACCCACAACGCTCATAAAAATGCTGGTCATGGGATTTATCGCCAGTGACGCCCGACGCCAGATCGCTCGAGCCAGGGGACGCCTTGCCAGAAGAGGACAGCCCACCATCCACTATTTTCACCAGGTGGATGATCCTCACAGCCATCTGGCAGTGCAGAAAATCGACGCACTTGCTAATCGTTACAAGGTCAGGTTCAAGTTTCATCTGGTCCAGAACCCGACCGACCACGAACAGGGTGATGCATTGCGGTTTCCTGTCTGGGCTTTGCGAGATGCACGCGCCATCGCTTCCGACTATGGTACCGAACTGCCACAGAATATTGATCAGATTGAAAATCATCAGGCCAAGCACGCAGAAAGTTACTTGTCTCGATACCTGGCAGACTCTGACTTTGCTCGCGAGGCCGTTGCCATTGGGCATCGGCTTTGGTCTGGTGACCCAATAGAGGAACTACCCGCGAGCAATGCCGCTGCAGATGGCTCTGCACTTCGCACGAAACTCGGTCACTGGCTCAGCGCCACTTTTTATTTTGAAGGTGAATGGTATTGGGGTGTCGACCGGCTGGTTCATCTGGAGAACCGCCTGCGTGATATGGGTCTCTCAAATGCTCCTGGCGGGATATGCGTTCCCCGACCAACACCTGAACCGCTTGACGATAAAGATGCCAGCGCCGTTACATTAGAGTTCTTCCCTTCCCTTCGCAGCCCTTACACAGCCATCAGTTTTGATCGGGCAATCGCTTTGGCACAGCGAACAAAGGTGAAACTTAAGCTACGCCCTGTTATGCCGATGATGATGCGCGGAGTGCCAGCACCACGAGTCAAGCAACTCTACATCATGACCGACACCAAAAGAGAAGCAGACTACTATGGTCAAAAATTCGGTCCCGTGGTCGACCCTTTTGGCGAACCGGTTAAACGGGCCTTCGCGTTACTGCCTTTCATGGCCGAGCAAGGGCTAAGTATCGACTACTGTGCGAACTATCTTCGCGCAGCCTGGTGTGAGGGCGTTGATATCACCACAAAACAGGGTTTACAGCAGGTCGTCGAAGAAACCGGTGCCAATTGGCAAGAGGCTCAAAACCAGCTTGCCAACAACATCTGGAAACCCTTGCTTGAAAATAATGTTTCCGACATGCTAGCCGCCGGGCTTTGGGGAGTTCCGAGTTTCAGGGTAACAGGCGGCACAATCGAAGAACCGTTTTGCTGCTGGGGGCAAGACCGCCTCTGGCGGGTTGAATCCGAAATAAGTCGAAGATCGGTCTGAATATTCACATCACTCGAGCACCAACATGATCAAATTCTTAACTTACCTCGTTCTTTCCGTAGTCGTACTGAGTGGCCTTCTTCGCTATTCACTCGAATTCGAGTCCGCCCAGGATATCGCCATTGAACAGCTATACAGGGCAGGAATGTCGAACGCGGCAAACGGTTTACCAAACCCTGACAGCCTCCGAGTATTCGTTTGCGGGAGCGCTTCACCCCTGGGGAATACCAATCGAGCCCAGGCGTGTATCGCGGTTCTAACGCCTTCACATTTTTATGTATTCGATTCAGGCGCAGGCTCCACGGCCAATATCTCCGGCGCGGGGCTTCCTTACGCCAGACTGCAAGGCGTGTTTCTTACTCATTTCCATTCCGACCATATTTCTGAGCTCTATGAGCTGAACCTGGCTTCCTGGGTAAGGGGCCGGCCAAAAGCGCTACGCGTGTACGGCCCAAAAGGCGTGCGAAAAGTTGTCGCAGGCATTAACGATACCTACGAACTAGACGTCGGATACCGGGTTGAACACCATGGCAGCGATTTTCTGAACCCAAAACTCGCCAAACTAAAAGCTGAAACCATAAGAACGGGCGTGGTGCTGGAAGACGGCGATCTAACGGTGACAGCCTACGCGGCCAGCCATGCACCGATTGAGCCTGCTGTCGGCTACCGTATTGATTATCGAGGCAGAAGCGTTGTGATCTCAGGTGACAGTCTCGTTACCGCCGACACTAGGAGAATAGCCAGCAAGGTCGACTTGCTGCTGCACGATGCACTGTCCCTGCCCTTGACTGAAGCAGCGACAAAAGCCGCCGCCACAGCAGGCCTGACAACGCTGACAAAGATCGTTCCCGACGTGATGGACTATCACGCCAGCACAGATTCACTGATTGATCTGAACGCTGATATCGATGCAGGCATAATCGCTTTTTATCATCTAGTGCCAGCACCGGCTAACCTGCTCATGTCAAAGATATTCGAGCGAAACCTGCCGGAGAACTTTCTATTGGCAAATGACGGCGACTGGTTCGAACTGCCCAGCGACTCAGCTGCGATTATTCACACCAGTAACTAACCCATTCCCAGGTCCTGCCTACTCGCGATCAGTAGCTGCCCTTTAAGACCGGCGGCGCGGTGAATACCAAAACCCGCGACCTCCGGTGCGGTCGCTATCGCAACAAACTCCTCCTTGGAAGGATATTTTACGATGGCAACCTGATCCCAGAGCACATCAATTGAACCAATCATCAGGTGCGCACAGGAACCAAAGTACAGAAATTCTCCGCCCTTGGATTCCACAAAAACCCGCATCTGTTCCCCGTAGAGTCTATAGGCATCTATACCCGTCAGGTCAGTGGAACGGCCATCCTCGTATTCTGCCTGCGCTTTGAATTTGAGCAGGTTCACCATGCATACCGGGCCCGTAAAATCACTTTCCAGCAACCCTGTGAACTGCTCCTGGCTTGGATATACCGCATTGGATACGATCATATATTTTGACTCAATAATTTATCTGGAATAAACGATATCTTATTACTGAGTCATCATAAATAGCTCACACTACTGGTTGATATCAGTCGATATCAAAGGAGATCTCCTCAATTTCGTAGGTCATCACACGTCCCTATTCCTGGGCTGTTATAGTCAGCAAGCTTGATCGCGACCATCCCCTTTACAGTACGACAATAATTACTAAACCAAGGAAAGGAATTTCATGAAACTTTACGATTATCCCAGCGCACCCAATCCACGCAGAGTCAAAATTTTTCTGGATGAAAAAGGCCTCGCATACGAGGCAGTGAACTGTGATATGGCGAAAGGAGAGCACAAGCTACCCGCATTTCTTGAGAAAAACCCCAGCGGAAAGATCCCTGTCCTGGAGCTTGATGATGGTCGGTGCCTTGCAGAGTCGGTTGCTATCTGCAGATACCTGGAAGCTATCCAGCCCGAACCAAACCTTTTCGGCCGGGACCCCTTTGAGCTGGGGCACATCGAAATGCGTAACCGCCAGATTGAACTTGAGCTCTGGACCCAGGTAGGGGTCTCTTGGGTGAATGGGCCAATAGTCACTAAAATGTGGCAGGTCGAGCCGAACACTCGAGCCAAGCAAGCCAGTGACGCAAATGTGAGGCGTTATCATGAACGTCTGGATCATGAGTTTGGCCAGTCCGATTATGTTGCAGGAGGCAGGTTTACTGTTGCGGACATATCCCTCATCAGCGCCATCGATTTCGGCGCCAGGTTGGTAGACCTGCAACCTGACGAGGGCCTGGAAAACCTATGGCAGTGGCATGCAAGGGTGTCAGCCAGAGATAGTGTGAAAAACAACTAGAGCGCCTGCCAGTTAACGTTACCCGAAGGCGACGAACACCGAGCTATGGTAAGACTATTTTGCGTGTCGCCGAATCAGCCTTGCTCTGGAAAAACGATCGTTGCATTGCCTTCGAGTAACCTGACCCCTTCCCTTTCAAGCCAGATGTCACATGTCACATTGCCCTCTGGGCCTATCTCTGTAACAACGCCTTTTGCCGTAACTGCATCTTCACTTAATACGATCTTTGGAAAGGTCATAAAGATCCGTTTGACACAAGCTGGCCCTGCCCAAGCATGCAGCATGTTGATCATGTAGCTTAAACCCAGCGGCCCCTGGTTGATTGTTCGTTCCCCTGCTCCAAGCGGCAATGTCGATACCAACTTGGCGTCCCAGTGAACAGGATTAGGGTCCCGAAGTATCGCCGCCATCGTACGCATTCGGGATCGTTCAACACATGGCATTCCCCATGACGGGATTTCATCTCCAACACTAACTTCGGTCATAACGCCCCCGGTTGTAATGCCATATAATGGTAGACCTTGCTATATCCTGCCTATCCTGCCTGATATCAAACTGGAACTTGATTCGATCAAAGAGGCCGTCCTCGCTGTCTATTCTTTCAACCTCAAGGATGCTTCCAGAGATCTGGTAAAGCTCCTCTTCCATCAACGGCTTAAAAAACTCCCATTCATAGCTCTCTATTCCGATAGAAAACTCTGACGACGCCTGGCCTAATTCAAACATCTCACCAATCGAAGTATTGGCGCCCAGAAATGGCACATGAAACAACGCCACCGGATGCGCCATCCCATCAGGCAGCGCCTGCGCTCCCGTGCACTCTGTCAGGAGGAAATTCTCCCAGTGCGCGATCAGGTACTCACCACCTGGAAACTCATGCCCTATAACTTTTTTAACCGATTCTTCACTTGGTATATCCATGGAAATCGAGTCTATATTGTTTTGACAAGTAGGTGAGTGTTAATCTCCGGCTCCCCACCCCTTAAGGTTAAGACAATGCCTGAACTCGGCCAGCAAACCACGACAGATGATGTACTTAAAGCCATAGACCTGACCGGTAAAGTCGCAATAGTGACCGGTGCCTCTGGTGGCCTCGGTGCAGAAACTGCCCGCGCACTTGCCTCCAAAGGTGCTGCTGTCACCATAGCCGCGAGGGATCTTAACCGCGCCCAGGCAATGGCCGACCAGATCAAAGAAAGCACTGCCAATCCAAACGTCGATGTCGGAGAACTCGAACTCGATAAACCCTATAGTGTCAGGGCTTTCGCCAAAAACTATCTCGCGAATCACAACGAGGTGAACCTCCTGATTAACAACGCTGGCGTCATGGCCTGCCCTTTGAGTAGAACCGAGCAGGGGTGGGAAATGCAGTTCGCAACGAATCATTTAGGACATTTCCTGCTGACCTGCCTGCTAAGTCCAGCGCTGGTCAAAGGCTCACCTGCAAGGGTCGTGAACCTTAGCTCGGGCGGACACAATTTCGCTCCAGTTAATTTCGATGACATTCATTTTAATCATCGTGACTATGACAAATTCCAAAGCTATGGCCAGTCCAAGACCGCTAACATTTTGTTTTCGATCGAGCTCGACAACCGACTGAAAGGTCGCGGTGTGAGAGTCAATGCAGTGCACCCAGGCGTGATCATGACCGATCTGGGCCGGCACATGTCAGAAGAAGACATCCAGGCAATCTTGGGCAACAGACCCGAAGGATCCCCGGCAATGGTGTTTAAGGAAATACCTGCCGGAGCCGCAACTTCTGTGTGGATGGCAACCTCTCCGGACCTCGAAGGTGTCGGTGGCCAGTACGCGCAGGATTGCGGTCTGGTTGAACCAGACGCTGCCGATGCCGGAACCGGAGGATGGGCAAAATGGGCTCAGGGGACTGATGACGCACGACGCCTGTGGAGCATGTCAGAAGAAATGCTTGGCGAGACGTTTGATGTCTAGAGGCTGAGACGACGTTGTTTCAATGACCGAGCAGTTAACACGAATTGACCAGGTGAACTTGGAATTCTTGTTCGGCCCGATGCGCGTGACCCGGGTGTCAGCAGAACGCACATCCAGAAAATTTTCTAGCAGGTTTGGATATGGACCTGGAGAAACTGACCCTCTGCATACTACTCACTCAGGGTCGTGCAGTCGCCGTACTGGATGAGATGGGCTTTAAGACAGCCTTCGCCTGCACTATTTTCTTCGATCCGCGATGACACGACCCGCTGCCTCCGCCTCTTCCTCATGAGCTTCTTCACGCCAGGACTCCTTGATCGCAGCAGCATCCCACACTTTCATTGCAGGTAACGAAAGCAGTTTTTGACAGTAGGCGAACGACTCAGGTGAGATTGCCAGCTGGTAGGACTGCACCCTGAATGCCACCGGGCAGTAAAAAGCATCAACTGCGGTAAATCTTTCCCCCGCTAGAAACCCGCCACCAAATCGCGCCAAGCCTTCCTGCCAGAGTTCGTCGATACGGGAAACATCACGCGCAAGATCAGCATTAAGGCTTGATAGGGCGACAGTGATCGCGCAGTTCATGGGGCAAATTTTTCGTAGGCTGGAAAAACTGCTATGCATTTCAGCGCTAGCGCATCTTGCAAAAGCTCTCGCACCTGCGTTATCGGGCCAAATTCCAGCCTCCTTCTCTGCCAGGTATTCCACAATGGCAAGTGAATCCCAGACTACTGCATCACCGTCCACCAGGCAGGGCACCGTCCCTGAAGGAGAGAATTTCCTGAATTTTTCAAAGTTATCCTCTGTCTCAAAAGACTCGAAACACTCTTCAAATTCGATACCTAACTGACGCAATAGTACCCACGGGCGCAGCGACCAAGAGGAATAGTTCTTGTTGGCGATATATAACTGATACACAGGCGTGATCCCCAAAAAGTAATAGTTTAGATGAAAAGTCCAAAAAGGATCGAAGAGAGCGGAACGTTTCAACGACCCTGTGTAACCCCACTAACAGCTAACCAATGAGACCACTCGCGAACTCAACCGATCTGACTTCATTCAGGCTTCAGCATATTTTTTCGCTCAACCTTCAGAGAAGAAAGTATGAATATTTACGACTGCTTAGCAACCACGTCGCGTTGTTTAGATAATCCTTTCTCACGCTGCGTCCTCTGTCTGTCTCAGGCCTATTGCGCCACATTACCCAAAATTTCAGAAATATCGTCTGGCAGTATCAAACTCTGTGTTAGTTACAATCGGCTTATATAAGCCGCGCCAATGAAGGTTGTACCCGCTAATAGGCTTTATCTACTTTCAACTGCTGATAGCTGCTTTCAACTGCTGATAGCAACGGACATAAGAACCAGCAGCTGAAGAACCGGCACACTAAAGAATTGAGCGGTTTCACGAAGTACTCCAAAACCTCTACTCCTAAATAGGGAGATGGATATTTCAGTTCGAAAATATTCTCTATTTAATTTTTACTCAGCAGCCAAAGTTCGTTACATTCTGCACATCACTAATGAGGTCTCTAAATGACAGACGCACCAGAAGGCTATACGGTCGATGCCGTCGAAGCATGGATAGCCAGTAATATTCCCAGCCTTTCGCCGCCATTTGTGTGGACAAGGTTGGAAGGCGGGCATTCCAATCTTACCTATAAGCTTGAAGATAGTAATGGCAAGGAAGCTGTCATCCGAAGACCACCTCAGGGTCAGCTACTACCCAAAGCACATGATATGAGTCGCGAATGGTCACTCATCTCGGCGCTTGGACCAACCGCCGTCCCGGTACCGGAAGCACTGGGTTTTTGCGAAAGCCCGGATGTTACTGGCGCCTGGTTCTACGTCATGGGTTGCATCAATGGCAGGCCGCTTTACAGCAATGAAGAAACAGAGGAATGGGTACCCGAGGCAAAACGGCTCACTCTGGCGAATTCATTCGTTGATGTTCTTGCGGATCTTCATTCTCTTGACCCGGATGAGATTGGTCTAAGCGACCTGGGTAAAAGAGACAGTTACGTTGGGCGCCAACTAAAGACCTGGTATCGGTCGTGGACTTCATCAATTGAAGGTGCTGATTTTGATGATGCACGAGCCCACAAGCTGCAGGAATTTTTCCTGGAAAACCTGCCGGAACAAGAAAAAGCACGAGTGGTTCACGGCGACTATGGATTGCACAACTGTCTAACCGGACCAGACTCCACGGTGGCGGCAGTCGTAGACTGGGAAATTTCCACACTGGGGGATCCTCTCGCTGACCTCGCTTATGCGCTGAATTTCTTCCCGGACCCTTCGGATACAATCCCGATTTCCCCGGAGGCTGCTACAGCCGTTGCTGGCTTTCCAACTCGTACCGAGATGGCCACAAGATACGGGACCAGGACCGGACGGGACCTTTCAAACCTGGACTACTACACCGGCTTCAATCGTTGGAAATCGGCGTGCATCGTACATGGCGTGTACGCGAGGTATATGGAAGGTAAGAAAAGCTCAGAAGGTGTAGACCTGGAACACATGCGAAGCCGAATTGAAGGCTCCCTGGAACTGTCAGAAGAGGCGGTCAACCGGCTTTAGGACAGCTTCACAAAAATGGCGCCGGGAGAGCGCTCGATAGCTTGCTAGCAACGTTCGAGCACGATGGGCAACTTGTCTTTTGGCTTTGAAATAGGCGATTGTTGTACGGGCATCACGTAATCAGCGGGTACGCTGATGCGAAAGTTTCGAAGCATTTCAGCTATCACCAGTTTGATCTGCATATCAGCGAAGTGCAGGCCAATACACATATGCGCCCCGCCACTAAATGGTACCCAGCTGTAGTTGTGTCGTTTGTGCTCACTTCGCCCGGCACTAAACCGCTCCGGATCAAACATCGTCGGATTGTCCCAGTACTCCCCCATATAATGAGTATGGATAGGATAGGTGATCACCAATGTATCCGAAGGTATAAGATAACCATTGTGCTCAAATGATCGGTTACTGAACTTGGGTAGGGTCGACAGCGGCGGATAGAGCCGTAAGGTTTCTTTGATGACCCAATCGGTTTGACTCATTTTTGCCAGGCTTTCGTGAGTCAGGGGTTCGGTGCCCAGTGAATGCACCTCAGCGCGTAATTTTTCTTGCCAATGGGGATGCTTGGCTAACAAGTACACCATGCTCGTCAGCGTACTGGTCGTTGTGTCATGAGCTGCCATCATCAGGAAAATCATATGATCGACGATCTCCTGGTCCGTATACCTATTGCCGTCTTCATCCTCTGCACGACAGAGTAGCGCAAACATATCTTGATCTTTACTGGCGCGCTTGTTGGCGACTTGATCCAAAAAATAACGACACATGAACTTGCGTGCCTGAATGCCGCGATACAATATTGTGCCGGGTATGGCGAGAGGAATTCGAGGCATAGAAGCGGCGACGGTTGCTTCGAACGCCTTATTGAGCTTATTCGCACCGGGCCCCAAGTCCATACCTAAAAAAATCGTTGCGGCAAGGTCCAGTGTCATCTGTTTAAAGGCGGGATAAGCCGCTAATTCGTTTCTTTGCGAATCACACCATGTAGCCAGTGTTCGCTCAATTTGAGGGGTCATTTGTCTCAGATAACCCTGCATTGCCTTACTTTTGAACCCCACCTGCATGAGTCGTCGATGGTATCGATGATCAACTCCATCACGAAGCATCAAACCGTTAGGGAAAATACGACCAATGATCATGTCCCATGCCTTCTTATTCGAGAAAGTTTGGTCGGGGTTCACAAGACATAGTTGCGCTGCGTCCGCACCAAACAAATGCACGATGTTCATGCGTCCCGCGCGTTGCATAACGACATCGCCGAATCGCTCGCGAAGATGCTGGCTGTGTTCAAGCGGGTAATTGTAGCTTTGCTTGATGAACTTGAGCGTTTCAAGAAAGCTGATATTAATGGGTTGAGGTGTGATGAGCGCTTCGGTCATTGCATATGACTAAGTATGGGAATAAGAACGGAGGATTTTGCCATAAGACGTGGAATATTGTCGGTGGTCAAATTTCATTGCCCACACTTTTGGTACCAGAAAATTCTATCCAGCAGGATTATGCACAAGCTGGCGTCAGAAAGTAGCGCTCTGCATGATGTCCGCGAAGGAATAAGGGTCAAAAATGTCTTCATCTTCGACTGCGGTATAAAGCTGATCGAGCCAGCCCTCATGCGCCTCGTACTCGCCGGTTGCTCTCATCAACAAATCAACGGCCATCACCGCCTGCTCAGCCGCGACATAGTCCTGGAATTCTCCTGCACCACCAATCTCCATAACATCACCCAGCAGCAATTCGGATTTAGCAACAATGTTGTCGACCTTGTTGACTGACGCCTTTAGAGTTTCGAGCGTGGAACGCAATTCACGAACAGACTTTATAACATCTCCCTTATCAACTACCGCAAGATGCAATCGTTTGATCTGTTCTTCCAGCACAACCGCCTGACTCGGTGCAACCAATCGGGCAATCGGGAACAGCATTGCAAAACCTGAATCGTTGATCCTCACAGAACCTGGAGGTAAACCGATTCGTTGCTGGCTCTGCCAGCGGAGGTCTGACATTGCATGGTGACATGCGTGGCAATCAAACAAGCTGAGTTCCGGAAAGAGCTGACCACCGGGGAGGTGGGATTCAATCAACATTAGTGTCTGGTATCCTGCTTCTATCTGACCGAGCGCCCACACGGTGACATGATCAGCAGACCACTTTTTCGTTTGGTAATCTTCATCCAATATGTAGTGAGCAGGCTGCAAAGCGCCGAATGTATCCAGTTCAAAGGACAGCCTGGGATGTCCTGCCCCCATTATCTCGTGGCTTGCCATTTTTTGATCATCGCCAATGTGACAGGAAAGACATAACTTGGCTCGATCCTCGATCCGATCGGTTGGGTACATACCATCATCAATATTATCCTGATGTGTCTGGCCCGGGTCGGTGTGATTCGATAAATATCGCTCCGCTCCGCCATGACAAGCTTCACAGCCAATGCCATCGTTTATCTGAAATCGATCACCTCGTTTTTCATACGCTACATTGTCAGCGTGGCAATCCAAACATACTTTAGCCTCATGGGCATTCTCCAAGCCCATATTCTTCGCAATCCAGAAGGATTCTTCACTGAGCAGGATGTTGTATGCATTACGATGGCGGTCCAAT
>JABJED010000365.1 GCA_018665025.1 Gammaproteobacteria bacterium | reverse complement strand
GACTACATGACGAAACAAAGAGATCTTTACAAATTTATTCATGACCAAACACTCAGACTCGCCAACATGGGATACAACAAAGAGGAAATCGCCGAACAACTTGAGTTACCCGACTCGCTGGGGCTTGAGTTCTATAACCGTGACTACTACGGCACTCTGTACGCCAATGCGAGAGCTGTTTACGTCAAGTACCTTGGATTCTTTGATGGTAATCCGTCGACGTTACATCCACTGCCTCCCGTCGAGGCCGCAGGGAACTATCTCCGCTACATGGGCGGCGCCGACGCCATAGTGTTGAAAGCCCAGGAAGACTTTGACGCAGGCAACTACCGTTGGGTGGCTGAAGTATTAAATCATGTCGTGATGGACAACCCCGATCAGGTTGAGGCAAGAGCACTGCTTGCTGACACCCTTGAGCAACTGGGCTACCAGTCAGAATCAGGACCGTGGCGTAATTTTTACCTGTGCGGCGTCCTCGAACTTCGGGAGGGCCTACCGACAGGCGCAAACTATGCTGCCAGCGCGGGCATGGCTGGCTCAATCCCGTTGGACAACCTGTACCAGATCATGGCGGTGAGGTTAAACGCAGATCGCGCTGATGGCATCACCCTGCAAATCAATCTGGCGTTTAACGACAGCGAACACACGTTGCTCAGTATCAAGAACTCAGTGCTGAATACCTTCTGTGGACGCCAGTCAGGCGATGCCGCAGCGACGCTGAAAATCAGCCAACTCAACTTCAAGCTCCTGATGGCGGGACAGAAAGATGCCGCTACCCTAATGACTGAAGGGGAACTGGAAATAGAAGGCGATGCGGGTGCTTTGCTACAATTGTCCGGATTGTTCGATCAATTCGAACGACGCTTTCCGATTGTTACACCGAGGAAACCATGGCGTTAAGACTAGATTCACACCAGCACTTCTGGCAGTACAACGAAACTGATTATGGCTGGATAGACCACAATATTCTCAAGCAGGACTATCTGCCTGCCTACCTGGACCCGTATCTGCGCGATCACGGGTTCCACGGTACTATCGCTGTGCAAGCTCGCCAGGTCGACAGAGAAACTGACTTCCTGCTGCAACTACAATCAGAAAACAGCTTCATTAAGGGAATCGTCGGATGGACAGACCTGGAAGCTGAAAACCTGCAGCCAAACTTGTCACAGTACGAGGGAAAAGTATCAGGCTTTCGCCTCTCGCTGGACGAAGAGCCTGACGGTGAACGCATGCTGGGTGCATCCTTTCAACGCGGCATCAGGATGTTGGCGGATTTTAACTTCACCCTGGACCTTCTGGTTCGACCGCATCATCTGGACAACTGCGCTCGACTGGCCGATAAATTTCCAGACCAGTCGTTCGTTATCGATCATCTCGGGAAACCCGATTATTCGGAAGCCGGCTTCGCAAGTTGGGCCAGTGATATAAAAAGACTCTCGGAAAGAAAGAATGTTTTTTGCAAGATCTCCGGCATGGTGACAGAGCTACCACCGCAGAATCCTGAAGCTGATGAACTCGCTATAGACCAATACCTGACATATCTTGACCAGGTATTGGAGCAATTCACACCGCAGCGACTGATGTTTGGTTCCGACTGGCCAGTGTGCACACTGACTGCTACATTCGAAGAGGTGTACGACATCATGAATCTGTACATCGGGAAACTAAGCGCTCATGAGCAGGACCTGATCATGGGCGAGTCAGCCGCGCTGTTCTACAACATCGAGCGTGTCTGAACGGCCAAGATGGCACGGGAAGCAATGCTGGTTTATCCTAAGGGAGTGATCGTTAATTTATCTTTTTAAGCAGAGAGTTTTTCAATGACTGAATTTGGTGCGCTGATTTTTCCAACAGACTACGCAATGCACCCCGTCGAGCCAGCAAAAGCTATAGATGAGCGCGGTCTGGACTCGCTTTTCTTTCCTGAGCACACGCACATTCCTGCATCAAGGCGCTCTCCCTACATAGCCGAAAAGATGCGGAGTAACTGATGGCTACCAGCCTGCTCGTACTACTCGATGATATAGCGGCCGTATTGGACGACGTCGCCGCCATGACCAAGGTCGCCGCAGTCAGAACTGCCGGGGTCCTTGGAGATGATCTTGCCCTAAATGCGGAGCAGGTGTCCGGCGTTCGCGCAGATCGTGAGCTTCCCGTC
>JABJED010000364.1 GCA_018665025.1 Gammaproteobacteria bacterium | reverse complement strand
GATGCCAAACACGTTCGAGTAAAACTCAACAAGCCTGTCAATGTCATGGCTGGCTAACGCAACGTGGCCGATCCATACCTGTCCTTCGAACGGTGGCCGATCAACCTGCTCTACTTCGTACATGGTCTTGTCTGCATCTCTTAAATAAGCGTAGTGAACGCCATAGCCGCCCAGGTCAACCGGGCCTTCACCCCAGGACACGGCCGTGGCTCCCGCATCCTTGAAACCTTTATACATGAGGTGTTCACTGGGTGATTGAAAGCATAGATGGGTGAAACCTGGCCCTTCAACCGGCACTGGTTCGGGAGTCTGGCTATCGAACTGCATGAGTTCCAGGTACGCATTGGGGCCCTTCATGATCAATGATGCGGACGGCGCTGACGAAGCGATGCCCGTACCGCTGAAACTGCCTTCACCCAGGCGGGTCAAGTTTGCGGCATCTTCAAGGAATGCTGCAGATGCCGTCACATCGGCCACGGAAATACCAATGTGATGAATACCCTTGATTGCTGTGCCGCTCGTCCTGATATCCTCTGCAGTATTGGCCATCGTACTCACCGTATTTTCACTATTTTGGGTCAGACTATTCCCTATTGACGAATATTACAATAGAGTTGGTCGCAGCAACGGCATCACAGTTTCCAGGGTTAGCCTTCAACCTGTTATTCGCCGACACTGCGTTGTGATAATCGGCATGTACTAAATCATTCACCAATAAAATTTATGCTTCTCAAGTATTATTGGGCGATTAAAACAAAAGCAAACTCAGGAGAATATCTATGGCACCAATACCTCAAGGTGGAACAGTCGCTGTAACAGGCAGCGCGGGATTTATTGGCGGCTGGGTCGTCCGGCAACTGCTGGACGAAGGCTATCGGGTGCGTGCTTGCGTTCGTGATTTTAACGATGAAGACAAGACGTCATTTCTTAAGGCCATGCCGGGCTTCGCTTCCGGTCGTCTGACACTGCATTCAGCGAACCTTGATGAAGCTGGCTGTTTTGATGAGATATTCAAAGGTTGTCACGGCGTCGCGCACTTGTCTCATGTTTCCAGTTACGATGATATGGACTATGTCAAAATGGTTTGTGATCACGTCATCAACAGCGTCAACCTGTCAGAAACTGTCAACCGTGTGGTTGTGACCTCTAGTATTGCGGCTGTTATTTCCGAGTCGGATATGCAAGAACTTGTCCGACGTCCAGTCCTCTATGAAGACAGATACCCTGATGAACAAAACCCCAAACGCCAGGCCAATCGTGGCCAGGGCTATTCAATGGGCAAGGTGCTCGCTGAACGTGCCTTCGCTGATGCCGCCGAGGAAAGTGGGCGCTGGGACGCTATCACCTGTTGTCCCGGTGACAACGTTGGTCCTATCCAGTCAGCACACCAAAAGAACTCTGGGCCGTGGCAACACAACATCGAGACAATGCTGCTTGGCAAGTACTCACAGAACGTAGTGGGCGCCTATCGTGCATGGTATACCGTCGATGTGCGAGATGTGGCAGAAGCACACATCAGAATGCTCGAAAGCGTTAACGTTAGTAACGGTGAGCGTTTTATTGCCTGGTCAACCGAAACCCGCAATGTCGAAGACGTCTGCGCCAGTATTGGCCGTCTGCTTCCCGAGCTGGGATTTGCTGGGGCGGAACTCGTCGACCCGCTTCCTGAAAAAGTACAAGCGAAAGAGGCTGAATTCAGGGCCATATGGGGAGGCTGTGAACTTCGCAATGATCGCATCCGGGAAACGCTTGATATGGAATTTCGGCCGTTGGACGTGTCGATTCGCGACTGTGTGGAATCGCTGATTTCGGTGGGGAAAGTAGCGCCGGTGCGAAACGCCTAAAGCAAGAATCATGAAGTAGAAAATAGAAACAAGAAAGGAGTGGCTGCCGCAGACATCTATCTGCGGTTTCGCTCTATCTGCCCGTCACGGTTTGCGTCAAAGTCTACTGTCTCATTTTTCTCAAGTTCCGGCGGAACATACCAGTGTAGTTTCGTCCCGTGGTAGGCACGCCACACAGCTTCGGCAACCTCGGATGGTGCAATGGTTCTGCTAGCGTCTGTTCTGTCCGCGTTTCTTTTGGGTGTTTTTGCGAAAGTAGCCACAGCTTTGCCATCGACGTATCTGCTACTGCCCCACAGCGGTGTATCAATAATGCCGGGCATGACATCTGCGGCTCTGACACCATATCGTGCCAGCTCAACACTCATCGCATGGGTAAAACCTTTGACTGCGTATTTTGTGGCGCCGTACACGGCCATTCCTGGTGCGCCAAAGATGGCTGCCGATGAAGATGTAGTAAAGCAAAGTGAATTTTCTGTCTGCTTTAAGAGCGGGATAGCCGCGTAGGTACCATTTAAGACGCCGATCAAATTGATATTGACGATGTCCATGATCTTGTCAAAAGGCATTTCATCAAAGTAGCCCCCGACGGTGATTCCCGCATTGTTGAACATAAGGTCTAAACGACCATCTGTTTGTTCTGCAAACAAAGCAAGCGCGGCATCAAAAGCCGCTTTGTCACGCACGTCTAGATATGCTGTGCAACATCGATCACCCAGCGCCTTGCCAAGATCCTGAAGGCCATCGTTATCCACATCGAAGCATCCGACAAACCAGCCCTTACTGTGGAAAAGCTCTGCCGTCGCGCGCCCGATGCCGCTGGCAGCGCCGGTGATAAAAATCGATTTGTGTTCCATGGCGTCCTATTCGTCTCGCTGTATTGAGGATAGGGATTGTAAACCACATTTTTCAAAAGAACGGTGAAGTACTGCAATTAATGATTTCTTTGAAGATTAAAACGCTCGCGCTTTTGAACAGCCCTTTTGAGCAGCCGGTTGAGTTCACCAGTGGGACCGGGCATTTTTGCTGGATTCTTTATACGATGGTCTTCAACCCAAGCAAGTTTCTGTTGCCGGCACCCGTTCAAGGATCGAATTCCACTGTCGTCTATTGATAGCGACGGCAGTAGGTCTAATAGGCGACTGGTAATAACCCCAATCATTCGCGCTCACCCCAACGGAAGGTTAGAATCGGCAGACATGGCCTGGTTGACGAGGGTACTTATGCAGACAACGGATACATCCCAACGTTATTTGCTGGACGCCTATCTTGGCGAGATTCGCGGCGAAGCGACCTTCCGGCTATTGGCGGAAGCCCTGCCAGAGCGTGCCGGTGACTTGCACATGCTGGCGGAGGTCGAAAGAGTTACAGCTGCCTATTTAAGCCATCATTTGTTGTCCCCGGTTTCAATGGATGCAGAGGCCGAGTGCCGGGCGGCGGCAAAGAGGCGGGTCACTGCCATGTCTATCGACAGTTGGGCTGCTTTACTAGAAGGAGTGACACCGATTGTTCAAGCGGCGGTAGAGAAGTTCAAAGCCGCTGAAGCACACGCCCCCAGGGAATTACTCCCGGTTTATCAGACATTTACCGCGCACGAACTAGTGCTGGCTGACTACCTGCGGCTCGAACAAGATGGGCAGGGCGGTGCGCACTTGCTTGAGAACTATATCGAACGAGTTGCGCCGAAGGCCCCCTAGCTCAAAGGTGCAATACCAGCGGTAGTGTGTCGAATCGGAGAACATAGCGAAAGCAGTCTCAGCAAGTTTGTTGTAGTCAGCTGACCGATGGATCGTGAAATCCAAGGCCACGATACATCTCAAACCCTGCTATCTGTTTAATCTCTGGCGATAGCTCGGTAAGTCTTTCGACTGGTACGTTCATATATTGATTTTCTTCCTGCCGCACCCAGCCTGCTGAATAGGTCAGGATGACCCCATAGCGCCAATCCTGTGACGTGTTAGCCCCCGCACCATGAAGTAGCCCGCCCATCCAGTAGAGTACGGAACCGGCGGGCATCTCTGCCTCGACAATTTCGTCGTTGGTGGCTACCCGGTCTTCGGGCCACTTGTGACTTCCTGGCACAAGCAACGTTGCGCCATTATCAGACCGGAAATCTGTCATCGCCCACATGCTGGCAACGATCAAGTTGGGGCGCGGGAGGGGAAAGAAGGTGAACGAGTCTTCTTCCCGATGGAGTATCTGGGTACGCGAACCAGGACCAACTTCCAGAGCGGCAGTGACGTGCAACTGATAGCCGTGTTCGCTATTGGGTAACAAAGTGCTTTCACAGACTTTCCGAGAGATCGGGTGGGGGATGAGGTAGTC
>JABJED010000055.1 GCA_018665025.1 Gammaproteobacteria bacterium | reverse complement strand
GATCGCCAGCGAGACAAAAATAAGCTCTGGACCCATCATGGCAGGGCTCTCACTACGAATTTAATCGACTCAAACACCGGCGACCTGCTGCTTCTCAAGGCCAAGGCGCCCTGTCCAATCCAGTATCATTAAATGCAGATAAATGTAAGAAGCGATCACCGACGTCACTACCACTAGAAATCTGACCGGGTAGGTGGGTACTCTGAGTGCCCCCTCGCCCTCGTATTCACTGACATCCAGAGCTTCAAGTGCTGGACCCCAGCCACTAAATGCCATACCCAGAAAAAGCAATAAGCCCAACACATTAGAGAAGCTCCTCAATCCTCGTTGCCAGTTTGGCCCTAGCGCATCATAGAGAATGGTGCTGCGAATCATGCCACCTCGATAAATTGCCAGTGGCAACTGAAGAAATGTAATCGACACTACTGAGTTCTTAATGACCTCCGTCGCACCCAACAAAGGCTGACCGAAAAAATAGCGACCAAGGACATCCACCAAGACAATGGCAGCCAGAACCAGAACCCAGAACGTGGAGACAACGTGCGTTGTTTGCGCAATCCGTTCAATCACGGTTTCTCTCAATACTGTTATTGTGATCAATCAATACGATAATCCACGGGCCATTCGTAGCCACTTTGGTTGACAGCCTCAATATAGGTACGCAGCACCTCAGACCCGGGCAAGGCTCTTGCATCGGCTTCTTCCGCCATCTGTCTTGGGAAATCTCGTAGCGAATGAGCCCAGGCTGATCGGGTATCAGGTGCTAAAGTACGCACATCTGCGCCAGACTGACGTAAACTTTCGAGCCCCAACGCCTGGCGCTGATCCAGCTCCAGGCCAGATTTTATTTCATATTGACGCGCTACTTCCCTGACTATGTCCTGCACAGAAGCAGGCAGCCGGCTCATCGATCGGTTGTTCATCGTAACAACGACGGCACCACCCATCGCCCCAAAGCCGATTAGGGTGTAGTAAGGCGCAGGTTCATGATACTTGTAAGCGAAATAAGCAGACGGGAACATGACCCAACCGGAGTAGACACCTGTCTGGAGTGACATATAACCGTCCGGCAATGTCGACTGGACTGGCACGACGCCGGCGAACCTGAGCCATGGCAGATTGGGTCCGGCGCCCGCGATCTTTACGCCTTGCAATTCATCTACAGTTTTCCAGGGAATGCTGGTACCCAGGTGATAGTTATCAAAGCCACTGATCGCAATGACGGTTTGGGAGAATTTTTCCTCGACGTGCGTTGACAGCCAGGGATGAGCTTCATAAACCCGTCGAGCCATCCGAATCCCAAGCTTGGCCTCCTGCGGGCCAAACGGCACAAAATATTGGAAGTTATGTAAAAACATCTTGGCGGGCTCGAAGCAAGTACAAAACGCCCCAATATCAAGGACTCCCGCCTGCACAGCTTCCAAAGTCTCTGACACTGTTGCGATAGAACCGCCATAACCCTCTATGATCCTCAGCTCATGCTCGGTTTCAGCTTCCACCCGACGCTTGAGCTCCGGTACTAAAAAGTCCCGTAACACCGTTACATATACCGTCGGCCCCGCCGGATGACCTGATCCAATACGTAGGGTGTACAGCTCGGCGGATAACAACGACGGCACCAAAACTTCTCCACTTAGAACTGCAAGTAGAATAAGGACCAGACGCATTCTTTGACGCTTAAGCGACAATAAACAACGGGCAGTCATGCACAATTCACGATAGGATTTCCCTATATTTCAACAGTCGGTTCAGCTTCATTGAAAATTCGCCTCGGTTGACCGATGCACCCCCAAGGTACGGGTTCTGTATGTGTCTCAGCACTACGCCACAACACCGGTTTTAAAGAACTCTTCGATTTCTTTATCAGACACGCCAGCTTGCTCAAGAATTTCCACTGTGTGTTGTCCATGTTTTGGCAGGTCATGGCGCAGACCGAAGCGCTCGCCGTCCATCTGCAGGGGCAATGCTGGTAGCCGGGTCGACTTTCCATCCTCCATCGTGACATCAATCAGACCGCCCGAAGCCAGAAGGTGAGGCTCGTCAAAAAGATCACCGGGTGTGCCAATACCCGCAAAAGGCAGGCCACAGCCTTCCAGACGTTCCATTAGCTCAAGTTTCGTGAGGGTAGAAAACAAATCCTGTATCACTGGTAGTATTCTGTCCCGCGCCAGCACACGATCGCCATTTTCAGCGAGTGACGGGTCTGCAAGGAATTCATGAAATTCGAACGACTGACAGAAAGCTCGCCACTGGGTATCGCTGACGACCGCCACAAATACTTTTTCGTCACCCTGTGTCTGGAAAATATCGTAGACCGCCCAGGCTGAGGTTCGAATAGACATGGGCTTGACCGGCTCATCCTGGGCAACCTGCTGCGCCATATGCTGCCCCATGAGAAATGCCGTACTTTCAAAGAGAGAACTCACGACTTCTTTACCTCGGCCTGTTTGATGACGAAGCTCCAGCGCCGCCAGTATGCCTATGACAGCGAACATACCACCCATGACGTCAACGACTGAGGCTCCAGCCCGCATCGGCTGGCCCGGAAGTCCTGTCATGTATGCCAACCCGGCCATCATCTGGACGACTTCATCCAGTGCGGTTCGATTCTCGTAAGGCCCCTTGAGGAACCCACGGGCAGAGCAATAAATTAATCCAGGGTTTTCGGCACTAAGTTCATCGTAGCCATACCCTAACTTGTCCATCGCCCCCGGCCGAAAGTTTTCAACCAGGACATCTGCCCCATTGATCAGCCTCTTCGCCAAAGCGCTGCCCGCTTCAGATTTCAGATCAACGCAAATGCTTCGCTTGTTCCGATTGTACATCGCGAAGTAACCCGCACCGGAACCTCGCAACCTACGGGTATTGTCGCCATTAATGGGCTCAATCTTGACAACATCCGCACCCAGATCTGCCAGTATCACGCCCACGGTAGGGCCCATCACCATGTGCGAAAATTCTATGACCCTAACACCGCTCAGCGGCAACCCGCTTTGTTCCGCCATATCGTAACCCTCCTGGAGGCGACCTGATTCAAGTTGTTAATTTATCAGATGATAAACTATACTGCTAAAATATTTCTCTAATCACTCACTAATTAGAGAAATAAAGGCTTTTTTGGGGGAACCAATAGGCGGAGGCGGTATGCGGAACAAATTTAAAACCTGGTGGCAACTTGACGCAGAACTGGAGCAGGCAAGCCCAGACAATCCACTGACACCACTGACTGCAGAACAGCGGAGAGAAGCATTGCCCTTGCTGACCCTGGCATTTGGCTGGGGCTTTCTCGTCACTGGACTCTTTGTAGGTGGCGCTCTTGGTGCCGGTGTGAATTTTTGGCCGGAACTCATTTATGCTACTTTTCTCGGCAATTTTACCAATTTCGTTATCGGTGCTCTTGTAGGCTACATCGGCTACAAAACCGCCTGTAACAGCGGACTGCTTTACCGATTTGTCTACGGCGGCGTCGGCGCCTATCTGCCGGTGCTCTTTCTGGCGTTACTGCTTATTGGCTGGCAGGGTATCGTTATAGGCGCATTTGGATTTGCCTGGGCTCAGGATTT
>JABJED010000363.1 GCA_018665025.1 Gammaproteobacteria bacterium | reverse complement strand
TTGAAGAGCTATGTACTTGAAGAGCTATGTACTTGAAGAGCTATGTACTTGAAGAGCTATGTACTAGTAATCTTTAATTGATGTCTAGGCAAAATACAACGAAGGCTAGTTGGCTGTGCAGTTTTAGGTTGGAGAATTTTTGTAAGATGCGTTTGTTGACCAACTTATTTATTTTGCTACTGATCCCAGGCTCGGCGCTGGCTGCTGAATATATAGGCAATAGCAGTTGCCAGACCTGCCACTCGGCAGAATTTGAACAGTGGCAGGGTTCAGATCATCAACTATCTATGCAATTGGCGGTAACAGACAGTGTATTAGGCGACTTCTCCAATGTTACCGTAAGCTTTCACGATATTAACTCACGCTTTTTCACCGACGCCGGATTTTATTACGTCGAAACTCCGGGAAAGAATGGCGAGTTAGAGCGCTTCCAGGTGAAGTACACCTTTGGTCATGATCCTCTGCAACAGTATCTGGTGGAATTGGACAATGGTCATATCCAGGCACTTAATACAGCTTGGGACTCGCGGCCAGCCGAACAAGGAGGCCAACGTTGGTTTCATCTGCAGCCGGATGAGGACATCAGCCCGTCGCATCCATTTTTCTGGGCTAATCATTTTCAAAACTGGAATAGCCGTTGTGCCGAATGTCATTCCACCAACCTACAGCGTAACTATTCCCCCGAAGAGAGTAGTTATTCAACTACCTGGTCCGAAATCAACGTGTCTTGCGAGGGCTGTCATGGCCCTGGCAGTGATCATTTAGCAATGGCAGAGAGTTCCAGCTTCAGTGGTCTTAACTCCGGATTTGAAATCGATATCGCGGACAAAAATCAATTTGTGTACGAAAGTGATGCGCCTATAGCCAGCAATTCCGGCGGCTCCAGTACTGGCCAGCTCGACACCTGTGCGGTCTGCCATTCAAGACGTAGCATGACCGGAGGCTATGAGGCAAATCAGGGCTACCATGAACAGTTCCAGGTCAATCTGCTAAACCATGGATCGTATTTTGCCGACGGGCAGATCGACGACGAGGTATTTGTTTACGGTTCTTTTCTGCAAAGCAAGATGTATCAGGCAGGTGTTACCTGCACCGATTGCCACAATCCTCATACCGCTCAGCTAAAAGCGCCAGGCAACTCTCTTTGTAGCAGTTGCCACCGGGGAAGTACTTTTCAAACCACCGAGCATCACCGACATGTTCCAGAATCGGCAGGTGCTCAGTGTGTCAGTTGCCACATGCCGGAGCGAACCTATATGCAGGTGGATAATAGAGCCGACCACAGCTTTCCCATTCCTCGGCCAGCGCTCGCCAACAAAGTCGGCGCGCCTAATGCCTGTGGCAATTGTCACGATGATTGGGAAGAAAGCGAAGTCGTCGCTAGCTATGTGAGACTTTTTGGCGAAGAGCAGGATTCGCCATGGGGCGAAGCAAATTATGCAGCTAACAGCTTAGACGTGCTCGCCTTACCGGATATTCTTAGCGCTGCAAATGATGAGTCTGTAGCCGCTATCCGTCGCGCCAGCTTACTTATGAAGTCAGTGAATTTTCCTGCCCGGATTACCGTGGAAAGCCTGCAGAAAAACCTGAATGATCCCGATCCCCTGGTCAGAAGGGGCGCAGTTGAGGCCGCTGCCTTCTTGCCTCCTGAAGCTAGGCTACAAATATTACAAGCTTTACTAAACGACGAGGTCAAAACCGTAAGGTTGGCAGTCGCTAATCAGTTGGCAGACGCTTTTTCTTTTAGTCCTGACAGTCAAAGGCCTACATTATTGCGGCTATATGAAGAATACGAACAGAGCCTGCTATTTAATCAAGACTCACCTGGCGGCCAGCTTGCCCTTGGTTCATTTTACTACCGACGCGGCAATCCAATTGCGGTAGAGCGAGCATATCTAAGGGCGCTGGAACTCGAGCCAGCTTTCGTGCCGGCGCTTCTAAATCTCGCTGATTTTCGTCGAGAGGACGGAAACGAAGAACAGGCGGAGTTACTTTTGCAATCGGCGCTCACTGTCGCACCTGACAGTGGCGCGGCCCAACATGCAATGGGTCTCCTGCAAATTCGCAGACGTGAGCTGCAAACAGCTTTGGAGTATCTGCGGCAGGCAACGCTGATGGAAGATGCCTCACCTCGCTACGCCTACGTCTATGCCATTGCTTTAGAATCTGAAGGTGATAAGCAAGCGGCCATCGATGTGCTCATACAATCCGAATCGCAGTGGCCAAACCAGCCAGATACCCTGATGCTGTTGCTGACCTTTCTGGATCAAGAGGGGCGCGGTGTTGAGTTATTGCCCTTTCTCTCCAGCCTATCCCGTATATTGCCTTCAGACCCTAGGGTCAGATCGCTGGTCATCAAATATACACAATGATGATCGGCGCTCTATACAGGAACGTGCCTATACGTCACCCACCTGGCATACGCGGTAGTTGATTTTCAGACGCGTCATCATGATAAGAAAAGGATTGGGCCAGGCGCAGAGCTTTTTATATACTCATGCCGCTGTATTTAACCTGCTCAACTTGGGAAGGCACTTAGATTCGGCGGGAAACTATAGCTATTGCGGCTGCGTGCCTTCGCGTCCGGGGAAAAAGACAGTTGCAACGTAGAAATGCCTAGTAATAGTATTTCTCAATTTGAGTGATTAACTTGCCAATACCCTCTTAACTAATAGTCTATTCCGTATTGTTACTGAACCAAAGGAAGTATGCATTACTGCCGTCACGCACCATTACTCGGCGCACATCCTGTGCCGCCAACTCCACATTCCCTGCAGCACTGTTCAAGGCAGCTTGGTAAAACCTTAACAACAATTGACGCTGTGTCGCCACATTCTGAACAAAGTTGAAATCTGCATTTTGCAGTGGCGGATCAACTCGCAATTGCAGCAAGTTAGGCAACACCCGCTGCAACTCATCAATTCGCACCCATTCAGCATATTCGATACGAGGATCATCATCGGTTACTGGCAGTGCAGTTGCAGCATAAGATTCCAGACCTGCTCGATCGGTAACCCAGGTTGCAAGCAATGCTTCAGGAGAAACAATCCCGACTTCACTCAATGCAGTTACCACCTCGGGTTGATTGAATCGTTGAACAATAGTTTGGCTATTCAACTGAATTGATTGTTGTGAGCCGACTAATAGCATTTCGTGAAGTTCAGTAGTCCATAGATTTGCGTACGGAAAAACATCCAGGAAACTACGAACCAACGACCGTGAGTCTTCGTCATTTTGTGTTGGTAATGGTAACCATTGCGCTACGATACCCTGTTGGTTTAGTCGAGCTGCTGCCAATTCATAAAATTCGGTTGAATATAAATTGACCACACTAGCGGCAGATGGAGGAGGCGGTTCCAGCGTTATCAGATCATAGGTCTGTTTACTACTGAGTAATTCACGACGACCATCACGCAATCGAATATCAAGACGTGGATCTGTCGCTGCTCCATAGTTGCCAGAAAAATAGTCCGCTGCCTGCAAGACTTCAGGCAACAATTCAGCAACCACTCGCTGTTCCAGTGAAGGATAGCGAAGCATGGCGCCTGAAGTAATACCGGTTCCCAGACCAATTACTAGAGCCGATTTGGGATCACCATTGTGAATTATAAGCGGCAGCAAAGTTTGCAGACGCATATACCGCAGTGAGGGCATGGCGTCTCCAGTATTAGAGACTCCCTGTATATATAAACGTCGGAACGGTTTCCGATCGGCATCTTGTTCAAGCACTGCTACCGTCCCACCAGCACCTTCCTGGTAGAAAACCCTGACACCTCCCCTGGCGTCTGTTAACAAACTTGCGAATTTTTCAGAGGGTGTGAAAACTGTTGCCACTAATACTGACGCAACAACAGCTAACGTACTCCATAGAGCCCAGTCTGTTGGCGAAGTACTATTAGCCGATTTCATTCTAGCCCTGCCCTGTAATGCCGCCAATAAGCCGAGCGCGGCGGCGGCAATAGCTAGAATGGACAATGAATTTACCAGGCCAAAATACGGAACCAACACAAAACCTGTCACTAACGTGCCAATAACACCGCCGAAAGTATTAAGTGCAATCACTTTTCCGATATCCCGGCCCACATGCCTACTATCGACAATTAGTTTCAATGCCGCTGGAAAAGCGGCACCGAGCAATATCGTAGGAACAAAAACGATACATAACGCAGCGACGGCGAAGCGCGCGCACATTCCAACTAAGCGACTATCAAATAATGTCAACGCGGCGCGGTCTGCCATGGACTGAAGAGTTGGTAACCACGGCCCTAGAAATGTCACTTCCAGAAGAGCAACCATTCCTGCACTGGCGATCAATAAACCGAAAATACCCCATAAATTTTGCACGCGATCGACGTAACGAGAAAATATCGCCGCACCCAGAGCGAGCCCTGCTAGGTAGGTCGCAAGCATTACTGAAAAGGCAAAGCTGCGGGTGCTCATGAATTGCACTAGCGATTGCGACCACACCACTTCGTAGCCCAATGCTATGCCGCCCGCTATGGCATAAAAAATTATGGCCGTGACAGCAGAACTGTCGGGAGTAATGCGAATCGGATTTATGGACTGCGTTCTAATCGTACTTTTCTGGCTGGGCTCTGTTTTTGGTGATGCAATTCCATCCATCCAATAGGCACCAGCCGCTGCGACAAGACCAATGCAGGCAGTTGCTCGTGCTGTTCCCTGAATGCCCAGGTGCGGGATTAACACAAAGGTACAGCCTATAGCTCCCAAAATGGCGCCTGTAGTATTGGCGGCATACATCCCGCCACCGCCCCTGCCAATTCTATAATCCTCAAGCATTAGTGAACGAGTTATAGCCGGCAAAGTACCGCCCATCAAGAAAGGCGGAATTGAAAGCAGTAAAAAGATCAGGGCCCAGGCAAGAATGCTGCTCCGGGTTTCCATAACTGCAAACAGTTCTGCACTATTGGCAAGTGAAATAGTTGTGACGACACCCAGAATTGCAATGCCGATTTCAAGCAGTGCGTAGCATTGTAAGGGACGTGAATTTTGATCAACCCAACGACCTAGCACCAGCCCACCCAGTGCCAGCCCTGCAAAAAAGGTGCTAAGCCCCAGGGTCACTGCATAAACATCAATACCAACAATGAGTGAAAGTTGCTTGATCCACAAAACCTGGAAAATTAAAGCGACCATGCCGGAAAGAAGCAGCAAAAGGGCCTGCATTGAAACAGCACCCTTCTCATCTTTTTCGATAGGCGTCAATTTTTCCTGTTTAGATTTTCGGCGGGGTTTTCTGGACATAGTATTAGAAATAAAAACCAAAAAGCCGCGCTCGGTTGTGAAGAGCGCGGCTCATTGGATGTAGCCTATGTATGTGAATTTAGTGCTAGTTAATCATGGCTACTGGGATCTGTAAGCATCTCCATGACCGCATCGAGGCTGAAGCTACCCACTCTCTGACTGGGAGGATATTCCTGGAAGGTCTTCAGGAATCGTCCTACATAATCTTGTGCCGGTACCATCAGGAAGACACGGTCAAAACGCCAGTGGTCATAATCCATAGCAATATGATCTGCCTCTTCGAAAGGGTCTGTGCGCAAATTAAACAGTTTCGGCAGCCGTAGTTCTACAAAAGGCTCGCCCCAAACTTCAAAGCCGTGTCCTCGTTGCTCCTGAAATACCATTTTCCATTGATCAAAACGCAGCGCTACCAGAGATCCGTCGTCGTTGAAATAGAAGAATTCGTGACGGGGATTTTCAGCGCCATCTTTAAAGGTATCCAGCATGTTGTAGCCATCGAGGTGAACTTTAAATGTCTTATCACCAACCTGCATACCGTCAAGGAGTTGCTCTTTCACATCCGGCACGCCTGCCGCCGCCAATATTGTTGGCAGCATGTCCATGTGCGACATTATCTCATTGCTGACAATGCCAGGCTCGATGGAGCCTGGCCATCGAATGATTGTCGGTACCCGATACGCGCCTTCCCAGTTCTCATTTTTTTCGCCACGAAAAGGTGAAGTACCTCCATCGGGCCAGGTGAATTTTTCTGCACCATTATCGGACGAATACATAACGATAGTATTATCCGTCAGGCCTAATTCATCGAGCTTATCCAGAATCTGACCAACATGACCATCATGTTCCACCATGCCATCAGGATAGGTACCCAAGCCGGTAACGCCTATGCTTGAGTCTTTTAGATGGGTCCATACATGCATGCGCGTGGAATTCCACCAGAGGAAAAAGGGCTGATCCGATTCCGCAGCCATTTCCAGGTATTCCAGCGTAGCCGCAGTGATCTCATCATCAATGGTTTTCATCCTTTCGATGTTTAGCGGGCCGGTGGATTCTATGCGCTGGGTTCCGTCCTCATTTGCGAAAGTGTGAAGTACACCTCGTGTAGCATATCTTTTCTGGAGAACAGGATCTTTGAAGTAGTCAGGATTTTCTGGTTCTTGCTCGGCGTTAAGGTGGTATAGCGAACCAAAGAATTCATCAAACCCATGGACTGTGGGCAAGGTGTCGTCGGCGTCACCCAGATGGTTCTTACCGAACTGAGCTGTCATATAACCCTCGGCCTTAAGCAATTCTGCAATAGTGACATCGCGCGCCTGCAGACCTTGTTCTGCACCAGGCAAACCCACTTTCAGGTTACCTGTACGCAGTCCGCTTTGGCCTGTCAAAAAAGCAGAACGGCCGGCAGTGCAACTTTGCTCACCATACCAATCGGTGAACATCATGCCTTCATTCGCTAAACGATCTATGTTCGGGGTCTTATAGCCCATCATTCCCAAGTTAAAGGCACTGACGTTGAACCAGCCTATATCATCTCCCCATATCACCACGATATTGGGTTTGTCATTGGGTTTATCCTGGGCTTGCAATGAGGTCGGCAGAAACATAATAACTGCGAACGCCGCAACTAATTTCAAAATGTGATTTTTGAGCATCTATCTTAACTCCAATTGGCATTTCTCAAGGAACAACACTATCAAACTATTGTTAGCTTTAGAAGTATTGCTCGACAAATATTAGTTAAGCTATCGCGACTTCGAAGATTTGTTGGCTGAAAGAGGTTCAGCCGTAAGTTATGAAGTTATGAAGTTATGAAGTTATTCGTCTTTGGTGCAACAAGTTCGGGTCGAAATATGCTCAACGTCTAAGAAGAAAATATTGGGGATTTGGTGGTACTTTGGTTGTTAACTTGTCAGTAACGTTAAAACCTCTCGCCGACCTTCAAATAGATTCCCCATACCCCATACCTAGGTAGCGTTTAACCACTACTAGTCATACGGCTACACTCTTTCATAAAACAAGCGGGCAACCGATCTGATTCGATATTCAGACTTTCGATCTATAATTCCTATCCTCCTGACGCCTTACTCTGACCCCAGGGTCTGACCCTCTTTTCTTAAGGGCTGGGGGGGTTGTCGTATTGGCCGGGGTTCTGTGGTAGTAATGGTAGAGATGAAATCGATGGGAGCGGTGGAATGAGTCAGTTTGATTTGGTAGTGCGTGGCGGCACAGTCATTGATGGAACCGGGACAGCTGCACGCAGTGCTGACGTTGCATTGCATGACGGTCGGGTTGCTGAGGTTGGCGTTGTTAGCGGTCGAGGGCATCAGGAAATAAGTGCAAATGGGGCGCTGGTAACCCCGGGCTTTGTTGATATTCATACGCACTATGATGGCCAAGCGACCTGGTCTAACCGTATGTCACCTTCGAGTCATCACGGTGTGACGACGGTGGTTATGGGGAATTGTGGGGTGGGTTTTGCCCCGGTTCGACCTAGTGACCATGAATTACTGATCGAACTCATGGAGGGTGTCGAAGACATTCCGGGTGTTGCTTTGCACGAGGGTTTACCGTGGTCCTGGGAGTCATTTCCGGACTACATGGATTACCTCTCGACACGCCAGTTTGATATGGACATTGGCGCGCAAATTCCACATGCAGCATTGCGCGTCTATGTTATGGGGCAGCGTGGTGCTGATCGTGAGCCTGCCACCCCAGAAGACATTGTCAGCATGCGTGATTTAACAGAGCAGGCGATGCAGGCGGGCGCTCTGGGTTTTACCAGCTCGAGAACATTGAATCACCGCTCATCGACCGGTGCGCCAACCCCTTCACTGCAAGCGGAAATTGATGAATTGCTTGGCGTCGCAGATGGGCTAAGAGCGAGCGGTCGTGGTGTTATTGAAATGATTTCTGATTTCGTCGATCTAGATGACGAATTTAACCTTCTGCAGGAGATGGTGACCCGTTCAGGTCGCCCCATGTCTATCTCGTTGGCGCAAGGTTTGAGTCCGAACGGGTGGCGTGAAATTTTGTCGCGAATCGAAGGGGCCGTATCTTCAGGTCTGGTGATGCGTGGTCAAGTGGCGCCCCGGCCTATTGGTGTCCTCATGGGTCTCACCACAACTTTGACGCCTTTCACCACTCGACCTTCCTACATGGAGGTATCGAAACTGCCGATAGCCGAACGCATTGTGGCGTTGCGCGATCCAGAGCGGAAAGCGAGAATTTTGGCAGAGGAAACCGGACCCGGATTCCAACGCCTCTACAAAATGATGCAAGGTGGCGCCAAAGTGTGGCTGATGACTGACCCACCCAACTACGAACCTGCACCAGAAGACAGTTTCGCAGGTATGGCGCAAACCAATGGGCAGGATGCCTGGTCCATGGTTTATGACGCAATGCTTGGCGATGAAGGTAAAGCGATTTTGTATATGCCGTTTGCAAATTACGCGGATGACAACTTAGATTGCTGCCGGGAAATGATTCTTCACGACAACACCGTTATGGGTTTAGGTGATGGCGGTGCCCATGTGGGCACCATCTGTGATGCCAGTTTTATTACGACGCTGGTCACCCATTGGGGGCGAGATCGAACTCGCGGTGAGCAAATTGATTTGCCCACACTCATCAAGAGTCAAACCCACGATACCGCGCGAGCAGTTGAACTGAGCGATCGAGGAACGCTGGAAGTCGGCATGAAAGCGGATGTCAACGTCATCGATTTTGACAATCTGAGGGTACGCTCACCGGAAATTGTGCATGATTTACCCGCTGGCGGTGCGCGATTACAACAGCGTGCAGATGGTTATCTCGCCACTGTCGTAAATGGTCAGGTGACCTACGAAAATGCTGAGCCTACTGATGCGTTACCGGGACGATTGATCCGGCCTCAAGGCTAAGAAGCATGAACGGACCGCTGCAAAACGTAACGGTGCTTGATCTCACGATCGCGCGTGCCGGACCTACCGCCGCTCGCCTGTTGGCTGGTTGGGGTGCCAACGTTATCACGGTCGAACCGCCGCGGCCGGTTACGCGGTAGGCGATTTCGGCATTAACCTCTACTTCATCTCCGTGATGACGTATCTCCTTTATTTCTATACCGACGTGCTGGGCATCAGCGCAGTTGCTGCGAGTGGCGTATTTTTTGTCGCTCGTATCATCGATGCTGTCACCGATCCGTTGATGGGTGCGATCGCCGAACGCACCCGCACGCGCTATGGTCGTATGCGCCCCTACCTCTTGTTTGGCGCGTTGCCATTGGGGTTGATCTCAATACTGACTTTTACCGTGCCCGATCTCGATGGTAATGGAAAACTAGTGTGGGCCTATACCACCTATATTCTGTTCGGCATCATCTACACGGTGGTCACTATTCCCTACGCAACGCTGACCGCCTCTATTACCTCCGACTATGACGGCCGCACCAGGCTCTCGACCTATCGAATCGCTTGTGCATTTACCGGTGGCGTTGCTGTTTCTGTGTTTACCATGCCGTTTGTTTCCATGTTTGAAAGTGAGGCACAAGGTTTTCAGGTATTGATGGCATTGTTTTCTATCGTGGCGACTGTACTGTTGTTTGTTACGTTCAAAACCACCGAGGAAGTGGTGCAACCGACCGTGACAAAAGAATATCCCTTGCTGAGAGCGCTCAAGCAATTCTCAAAAACCCACCGCTCATGGTGGTCATCGGCATTTTCAGCTGCGGCATGCTGTCTTTCACGGTTCGCCAGTCGACGACAGCCTACTTCTTTATATACAACGTCGGTGATCCGAGCCTCATCGCCAGCTTCTTTCAGAAACTTGCCAAGACGATTGGTGGTGCGGGTGCAGCGCTAGTTCTTGGTTTCGCCGGTTACCAAGCTAATCAAGTACAGTCGGCGCAAGCCTTGGACGCCATTCATGGCGTCCTTACCTTGGTTCCTATCGGTATTATGGTGATTCTTGTCGTACTGACAAAAATCTATCCCCTGGACAAGTCGGCTCACGACCAGCTTGTTAAAGACTTGACCCCGTCCGCCTGATTTGCAGTCAGGCCCGCGGGTCACATCAAGTGATCAGATGCGAGGGTTCAATTGCCAGCCTGAGAAACTGCCGAAAGCGCAGCCTCGTAGGCCGAGTTATTGTTTTGGCGATGCCACTCGAGCAATAACATCTTCATAGACATAGCCACCGCCACCGGTTGGTCGAACATTAGATGATGGTAGGTGCCGGGCACTGTTATGGTTGGCAGTAGGCCGTCGGTTATCTCCAGCATGTGTTCTGCGTAAAAAGCGCCTTCATCTTCCGATTTTTCGCCCAGCATCAACGCCCTGTTCGTCGTGAGTTGGGTGAACGTGTCCCGTTGTGCAGCCCCCATCTCCATGTGATCAAACAGTGCTGGGTCAAACTTCCAGGTCCATCCACCGTCTACCTCCTTAAGACCGTATTCTGCTAAGTGATTCAAAACAGCGGGGTGTACGCCTGGTTGTTCTGGAATAAATCGAAATCGCTTCAACGCAGCTTCTTTTTCTTCATAAACCCGCAGTTTTCGACCCGGATCGACGCCCTCACGTTCTGCCCGTAGCCCCCACTCTAAGTACTCCTCAGGGGGAGCGGTAGTGAAATCCATGAATAAGATGCCGCCTAATTCTGCATCGTGGTATTTACCTGTTTCCAGCGCCACCCAACCGCCAAAGCTGTGGCCCACTACGAATGGCTTGTTTCCCAACTCAGCCGCCTGACAGACCTGCCAAACTTCTTCTGCAAGCAGTTCGCTGGTGTAGCGCTCGCGCCAGTCACTGTCGCCGTTGCCCGATAAGTCTAAGGCGGCGACTCGAAAGTTGTCCGCGAGGAAGGGTGCGGTGAAACGCCACCACTCTAGATGGGCATTGCTGCCATGGATGAGCACGATCCCGGGATTACCAATTTCTCCCCAGGTTTCATAGACAATATTGGCTCCCGCGACTTCGACACTGCCAGTTTCTGATGGCACAGCGAGAGCGCGTTCTAACCAGAACGGTAAATCCGACATAAGTTCTCTTGTAATGTTTTCCCAGCCGCTAGTTTAAGGAAGTCAGGTGAAGTTAGGAATACATGGAGGATAAGAATTGTAACAGGGCTTTTCGAGCGAAAGTCTGAGTATCAAATCAGCTCGGTTGCCTGTTTGTTTTATGAACGAGTGGCGCCGTATGACGAGTAGTGGCTAAACGCTACCAAGTTTTTTGTTGTTGGTGGTTATTGGCTGACCTGGTGATAGCCGATTAGCCAAGGTGCTTTTCTGTTGGCGTAGGGATAAATGCGCTGCAGTGGTTTCAACCATTAGCTAGCGGCAAGGAGATCGTTTTGGGGCCCTTGCTCCGGTCTTTGCCGGTGCACAGCATCAGGGGGCGCCCTTTGCTTCAGATGCGCCAGAATGGTCTGGGTCGCGTCTGGATCGGTGAGCAGCCTTTCCCGGTATTTATTCTAAGTATGCCTATGAAGATACTTTTGTATTATTGGAAAAACGCGCTTTATAATTACCCTTCTCAAGGGTGTTTCAGTTTTAGGAGTAAATATCTTGTATCGGAACCCTGGTCTTTTTTCTTCTCTCTTTTTGGCATTCTGCGTCTTAATTGCAATGCCAATCTGTTCAGCGGATATCAAAATTGATGGCGTATTAGATGAGGCAGATTGGTCCTCTGCCCGCGAGTGGACCAAGTACTATGAATCAGTGCCATTTTCTTTTGCTGAGCCAAAACATTTTCAAAAAGTTTTAATTCACCAGGACGAGAAAGGCATGTATTTCGGCTTTATCAATGAGCAGCCAAACGAATCAATCCGTGCCAACAAGCATGAAAGAGATAATGAAATGGCAAATGCCGATAAAGCTGGCCTAGCCATAGATTTTGATGGCGATGGTCTTACTGCTTACGGGTTTACTGTTTCTGTTGGCGGCTCCATTGGTGACAGCATTTATATCAATGAAAACCAGGCTAACGCTGACTGGGATGCGGATTGGGATTCGGCGACTCATGTTGAAGGAGATGCTTGGTTTGCTGAAATGTTTATTCCCTGGAGTATTGCTCCAATGAAGGCGCAGGAAGGGGATGTAAGAAAGGTAAAATTAGTTTTTTGGAGAATGGTAGTAGCTGAAGGGCGGGTTAATACCTCAATAAAAGGCAATCCAAGGCAAGAGAAATTCATGTCTCTTTTTGAAGAATATGACTTTAAAAATTACAGTGTTTCAAAGTTGGATTTTTTCCCCTACGTAAACGTTACGGAAGACCGGATTTTAGGAGATGTAAAGACTAAGGTAGGAATGGAGGTATTTTGGAAAATTGACTCAGGCAAACAATTAAACATAGCGTTAAACCCGGATTTTGGACAAGTTGAAAGCGATGAGTTGGTGGTTAATTTCTCGGCAAGCGAAACCTTCTATTCAGATAAACGACCTTTCTTTTCAGAAAATCATTCTTTGTTTGAAGTTAAAGGTTATAACTTCTTTTACGTCATCAATACCCGGCGAATCGGTTCTGCCCCGGATTACAATTGCGCGGAATATACCGGGGTTTTAAAAACCAGCTGTGAGTCTAACCCACTCGGTGTGACTGATATCGACTATGCTATTCGATACACACAGCAAAACGAGAACCTGGACTTCGGTTTCCTGGGGGCTTCAGAAGCTGACGAGAAATTCAGCCAAGGCAAAGATTTTTATGCATTTAGAACCAGGAAAAATGCTGACAATTATTCCATCGGTTATCTAGGTACTTACACCGAAAGACCAGTTCTGGATAGGCAGGCGACAGTGCATTCTGTCGATTTGACCTATCGGCCGACTGATAAAGTGCGAATAGACACTGTTTTGATTACCTCAAACGTTGACCAAGGTTTGGATGGCACCAAGACGTCAGGAGAAGCTTTTAGGTTTAGGCTAACGGCCTCGCCCAGAAAGGGACGCTGGCATGATATGGGCGTCTACTTTTTTGACGACGAAGTGGATATTGGGGATATGGGTTATCAAATAACGGATAATTGGTTTTTCGTCGGTAACCAGAATGGTTTCAAATTTACAGACTATGACGAAACCTCCATCTTTCTTTCTAGTGAAATTGAAGCCGGTTTTGGGATTGAAGGCAATGCAGACCTGGATAAATCGAGTCAATCTGTCTATATGACTTACAGGGCTAGCTTTAGAAATACTTCTGCCGTTGAGTTCACTAATTTTTATAGAAGTTCCAGCAAAGATTTCTGGATAACCAGAGGTAATGCTGCGGCCCCTTATATCAATAAGCCTGAGAATTATGGAACGATGTTGCAGTTCAGGGGGCCATCGACAAAGTTCTTTAATTACGCCTTGCAGGTTGAGAGAGGAAAGGGCGACCAATGGGCATTTTCGGCATTAGGTTTCGCAACTAATTACATGGCTATGATTAATATCTCGCCTAAAGATAACCTCAACTTCTCGTTAGAGTACTACCAGAGCAAAGAAGACGATTGGTTAAATTGGGTTGAAGATGATTTGTTGGGCGTCTATACAAAAAACCAAAGATCGACGGTTGTGTCAATGAATTGGTTTGGTGGTGATAAACATGAGTTGAGAATCAAAGCTCAGATGGTGGCTTTTACAGCCAGGAAACCAAGGGCCTATCTTGGTGGTGTATCCGGTTCTTTGAACCCCACTGAAATGGAGCTTCTCCCATTTAGCTTGAGTGATCTAGCCTTCCAAATTAGATATCGGTATGAAATTATGCCTTTAGCGTATGCCTATTTGGTTTATTCCAAAGGGGGAAGGATAATTGAATTTGATGAAGAGGACAGCTTAGGCACGTTGTACAAACGTCCTTGGAATGATCCTCAGGCAGATAACTTCACCGTAAAGGTTAGATATAGATTTTAATTTTTTGTGATCTTGGAAAACAGCCCTGCACTCTGCTGGGAGAGGGGGTATTGCATTTTTGCTTATAGGTGTCTCAGGACCGGTTTGTGTTGCTTTGAAGCTGGTGCACTGAGCATGCCCTCAAGGGAGTCGACGACATTGGTCAGAAAGAACTCCGCCTTAGCGCCTTTCAATGGGCCTTTGTGTTGAAAGTAACCACCCATGGCAGCACTGCAGGCTCTGACGGCAAGATCCATCCGGGCCCTGTAGGTCTTCTCGTCGAAATGAGGTAGTGTCTTTCGTAGTAGGGCGCCTAGTTGAGCGCCGCTTTCACCACCACCGCCATTCTTATTGACTTTATCCAACGCAGAATCGCGGGATGTCACGATATCGAAGCTGAACGCCATGACGTAGTTTCGATACTTGATGTCGGATTTTGCGAGTAGAAAACTCGGCAAAATCATGATTTCACACAGATCACGCAGTTTCATCACCCGCTTACTGCGCTCTAATTCGGCGATCATCTCGGCTCTCTTTTTATGAGTTTGTTCGCTGCGCCGCTTATGGGTCGCGTCTAGCAAGCCTTGAAGATTCTGGAAATGATATTGGAGTGCTGATGGGTTTTTCTGGCCGGCTTCAATAACAATGTCTTTTAGCGTCAGGTGATGTGCACCGTGCTGAGCAATGAGTTTCTCTGCTGCGTCCATCAGAGCAATTTGAGTGGTTTCACTTCTCGGTTGTCGGCTGTTTGGTGTTCGTGAGCGTGGCTGTTTTGTCGTCATACTCTAATTATAAGCGTGCAAGAAGGCGGAATACAGCTGTAAACGAATACATATGGAGAGCTGACTACAGCCTGCTCGAACAATCAGGTTTTGAATCTCTTGAAGTAATGCATGACATTATTGATACTTTCCATCAACATTGGTCTACTCGATTTGGCCCAATTTAGCCGCTGTAAACAGTAGGAGAAGCGTTGAGATGGCATGGAAGATTTGGATCTGCGTACCGGTGCTGTACGCCTTGTTCGCGGCCTGGTACTTCAACTGGCAAGGCCCAATTAGTACTGAAGAGGTCAATAGACTTATGCTCGATTTCGACAAGCTTGAAGGTAGCGAGCATACCGATTCGGCAACTTTTAGGAAATTCCTGGAGGAGGACGACGGCGGCGAATTTGTAATGCTGAATCTTGTACAGCTGCATACTGGTGAAGTTGCCCATCCGTTAACGGGAGAGGCAATGAGCGCTAGTGACCTCGTAGGGGAATATTTCGGTCCGTTTGCGGTTTCGCTGTTCAAGCGGGGCGGTCACCCCGTCTTTCAGGCGAGAACGATCGGCGGCAACATTGATAGCTGGAATGCTGATCATAATGTCGGGTTTGGTGCGACCGCGATGATGCGCTACAAGAGTCGCAGGGACATTGCTGAGCTAATCCTCGATCCTGCATTTGCCGACGCGCATATCTACAAGCTCGCCTCGATAGACAGAACCATCTCTTACCCAACACGCATCATGATGAGCACGGTACTACAGCCTCCGTCAGCTGTCTTGGTGGTGTTGATCCTGTTGGCGTCTCTGGTACAGAACTTGAGCTTTTTGATTCGGCCTTAGGTCAATCAACCCTTCGATTGGAGAATACTTATGGAAGTGATTAGAACACTGGCTCAAGTTGTTATCGACTTTAATAGGTCCAACCGCGGATGAACAAGATCATCGGCATTATTTGTATCGCGCTCACTCTCGCTGGCATAGCTTGAAGCTTTACTTGCAGAGCACGAGACCTCAGCACGTCAACCACTTTACCCGTTCGTTGCTGAAATGCCGGTAGCTGTAGATAAAACACCGGCGACAAAATTTGTTGAAGGTGATGAATATATTTATTGGCCTAATTAGTGAGAGATAGAGTAGTAATGAAACGGAACTTTCGTTTTCTGGCTGGCGTTGCGGCCCTGCTTGTGCTGCTTTTCGGCGTGGGGTTTTGGGCGATGTTTTTTTCTGAGCGCCCACCACTTGAAACTGACCCGCTGACTCTGGCTGGTGACGGCAGCAAACTTAATTACTGCGAGCTGTCTGTGCTCGACGGTAGCGGCAAACTTGCTATCGAAATATCTAAAGGCAATACACCAGGCTGTGGCTACGATCATTTCCCGCTGCCTATTCTGGCTGAATGTGCCGAGCCGTTGCCTGAGGGGGCGGATGATATCCGTGGCCTTTGGCTAGGTGTAGAGGGTGGTCATGTTGGTCATGTCGAGCGGGTTGAGCAGTGCGGCTCTAGGGTCGTAGTGACCTCTTCCGGCCTCATTCATGATAGTGGACCAAATAGCACCGGTGGTCTGACCTCAAACGACACGGAAGGTGCTGTGCTGTTCACGATCGGTGATCGTGAGTACTGCCCCAGAACGTCCGCCAGCATGGTCTGGAACGAAGGCGTGCTGGATTTTCATGTGTTCGGTTGGGGACCGGTGGTCGTGCGTCGATATATGGAAGGTGAACAACTCATCTGGGAATACGCAGATGGCTCGACAACCCGAATGGATCGCCTCTGTCAGCTACCGGAAGAACATAAGTACCCCGAACGTCGGGGCCCAAGATATCAATTGGGGTGGAATTAACATGAAAAGAAAATTACTGATAGCGCTTGGCTTCGTCACCTCGTTGATTGCTATAACAGCACTGGCATTCTCGCAACATAAAGAACGTTTTGACTTTGCCGGTGAAAGTTTGCAGTTCAAGGGCACGGTAACTACGCATTACCGCGTGTGGTGCTGACAGGAACTGCAACGCGAATTTCCGAACTCTGCGCAGAAGATCAACAATGCATTGAAGCGCTGTTCGCAGGTTTTGGTGGACTGACTCCTTTACATGAAGACGGCATGATCGAATCAGGTTTAGGGCTGCAGTTTAAACTGCCGATAGACCCGAATAGCGTAAAGCTAAAACCATCAATACGGCGAAGAATTTTTGGTCAGCCGCGGAATTAATATCAGAACGCAGATATAAATATTGCTCCCCATGTTGGGGTATGGAGGACAAAATCACGAACCTGGGGCGACTCAGGGGCTGTTGACCCAGTCGCTGCCCGCGTCTTCGTGCATGCCGAACGCTGGTCTGTTAGAAGGTTGCTGCCACGCTTAGCTGGAAATCGCTCGTTGAGCTTGAAAACGTCAACTGTAAGGCAGCAAGCGGCCACGTTTGGGAATGACAAGTGTGCGCATCTCCCGAAGACGCTTCGCAAGTACCTCAGAGAATCGGATATCAGGCCGCTCTATCCGCGTAGCTTTTCTGAATGTCGTGAATAGATCACCACCCTGGGCCATTATTTCCACCGTCGACACACGATATAATTGCTCTAATTTGAGATCAACCTCATTCACCTGGACAGACATGACTCTATTCCCAACGGGTCGGCTCAGGTCGTAGCCAACCCGCAATCCAGACACCTGAAGCATGCCTCGCTCAAGGGTTAGCGATTGTTCCAGAACAGCAAGAATTTGCTCGCCTGTCATTTCAAGCTCAGCCACAAGATCTGTAAAAGGAAACGAATCGATCACGTCCATCAATGGCACATCCCCTTGAGGGAGATCTTTTCTTAATGCGCCCGAGGGCATAAAACCAATCTCTGCACTTACCTCCGCGCGAATGATATCCGCATACAAGTTACCAAGATCAGACTCTTCATTGTAGAGTCGGCTTACCCTCTCCTCTGAGAAACACAAAATTTCTTGCAACTCAGGAAACTGTGCTTTGTATTTTGCTAGTTTCTGCGCAACAACCGGGTGTGGTGGTAGATCATTGCTAACGACGGGTATTAGTTTGCCTTCATGAGCAATAACCTGGCTGTGTTTTTTGGTTTCAGCCAATTGGAGCTGCAAGAAACCCAGCCGTGTACCCTGCCCGTAGGTTTGCATAATCAATGTACCCGTTGTTGGGTGAACATAGGGGGACTCTGTACCAGAATCAGCATGCCCACTAAAGATCACATCAATACCGGTAACTGCGCCAGCCAACTTGATCTCGGCATCAATACCGCGTTGTATTTCTGGATGTGCTTCATCATCGGTCTGCATGGGTGCAGTCTTCCCCTGGTGGGTAAGTACAACAATCAGATCAACTTGTGGTTTCAGAAGTTCAACATATGGCCTAATCGATTCAATCGGATCACGAACATCAACACCACGAATATGTGATGGAATAATCGCCGTTCCGGCATCCTGTCCCATTACGCCGACGACTCCAATCCGCACTCCGTGCCGCTCAACAATGCTATAAGCTTGCGCATAAGGCATGCCGGAATCCGCATAAAACAAATTCGCACCCAATACCGGAAACGGTAGTCTGTCTTTCATTTTTGCAAAGGACTGCCAACCATATTCAAACTCATGGTTACCTATCACCATGGCGTCATAATCCATGGTAATCATCATTTCCATCGGCACAATGCCTTCGGTTTTCTTCGATAGAACGCCGGTAAATATATCGCCCGCATCGAATAGGAAGACGACCTTCTCCTGCTCGCGAAGATTATCAACCAGGGTTGCAAGATGTGCGATGCCTCCCAGGTATTCCACCTCGGGGTTCCAGTAGGCAGGGATTGGGTCGAATGCACTTTCGAAGTCATTGGTAAAGAGCAATGTCACTTCTCGCCCTTCAGACACAGCACTTTGTCGATTTGAGTCAGGCGACACACAACTCGCTAAAACAGTCGCTAAACCAATAATAAGTAATCGATTTAGGAAATATTTTTTATTCATAGATCAATCCTGGACATCTATTCGTTTCAGCCGTTCGTGGTCAGTCGTCGATGGCCTGGTAGGTGAGGGAGCGCATGGCCTGGTCAGGCAGCGCGACCCCGGTCATGTACTGCGCCATGAACAACCCAACCAGGTCTTCTGCGGGGTCTACCCAGTAGTAGGTCTGAGCTGCACCTGCCCACCCGTACTCGCCGACGGAGCCCGCTCCGGCGCTGGCGGCAACATCCATCATCACCCGGGATCCGAGTCCGAATCCGAGCCCAACGTTGTCTTTTCCCAGAAGCTCCCAGGGCAGTAGCTCCGGTGGGAGGTGGTTGGCGTGCATTAGTTCGAGCGTCTTGCGACCAATGATCCTGGTTCCGTCGATTTGGCCGCCGTTCAACAGCATTTGGGCGAAGTTAGCGTAGTCACCGATCGTCGAGAACAGTCCCAGCCCGCCACGCGCGAATACTTCAGGGGCTCCGGTCGGGTAGGTGGCAGAAACATCAATGCGCTCGTTGAAGCCGCCGAGGGCAGCCTCGGCGAGCCTGGTGCCGGTGTGGTCCAGGCCTATAAGGTCGGGCAGGCCGTACATGGCCGAGAGCCGATTGAGGTTGCTGTCTGCGACGCCGAAGCCGGTGTCGGTCATGCCAAGCGGCCCAAAAACCCGCTCAGCCAAGAAGGCGCCTAGTGACTGGCCGGATAGCACTTCGATGAGTCGGGCAGCGACGTCGATACCGAGGCCGTAGTGCCACCGACTGCCGGGTTGGCTGGACAGAGGGATTTTAGCAAGAACATCGATGACCTCTTCCAGGGTACGGGTTGCATCGTTCATGATGCGCGCATCTCGGTATAGATGGCCGACGGGAGTGTCCTCCATAAAGTCGTAGGTTAGACCGCTGGTATGGGTGAGCAGGTCTCGGATTTCCATCGGTCTGGCCTGGGGCGCCAACGAGCCATCAGCACCGAGCACTTGCGTGGCGCCAAACGCCGGCAGGTACTTCGCGACCGGGTCCTGCAACTGGAAAGCTGCCGCTTCGTGCAACAACATCAGGGCTGTGCTGACGATCGGCTTGGTCATTGAGTAGATCCGGAAGATCGTGTCAGGGGTTATCTCGAGCCCCGCCTCTGCATCGCGGTGGCCGAACTGCTCGGCGTGCACCACCTTGCCCTTGCGCATCACCATCGTCGAAATGCCTCGGACAGTGCCGTCGTCGATATAGCGCTGCATGACGCTACCAATGCGCGCCAGTCGCTGCGTGCTCATGCCGACACTCTCGGGTAATTCGATCTCGTTGCTCATGCCAACTCCTGATTCGTCATCATGTGGACTGTACCTCATCCAAAAATTTCTTGATCCTGTCAAAGCCCGACCAGATCTGCTTAAAACCGCTATAAACATCCATTTTCAAAACTCCCCTGCATTAAGCACACATCGCCTATCAGGCTCAAGAGTTTCTGACTTCAGCAAAGAGCTAGTTTACGCTTTCCAAACCTACCACAAGAGGGATTTACGAATTATCCTTCTGGACCCTTAGCGGCCGTTATTCTGACCAGGCGTGCTGAGTGACATGTTCAAAGCGATGCTTCGGTTGTTCGACGCTTTTCTTACAATGACATTGTTCCAAAGAGCAGGCAAAGTGTGCAAAGAAAATGGGATAGCAAAACACGAATCAATTGAAGAAGCCGCGAGTCAGAGCGAACTTATTTTAGTAAGCTGCCTATGAAATGACAGACTCAAAACACACCATCGACAGACTAACTGAGACCACACAAGGTCCGTTTCAGGATCTCCTGGTTGTGGATATCAGTGGCACCATTGCCACGAGTTACGCGGGTAAACTCCTGGTCGACTATGGTGCGAGAGTCATCAACGTGGAACCAGACGATGGCTTTGTCACCCGAGGTCTTGAACCACCCTTGAAAAACGGCCATAGCGCCCTGCACGGTTATCTGAATGCAAATAAACAAAGCGTTACTGCTGGTGGTGTTGCGGCGAACCATCCGTCGGTCGCCGAAGCAGACCTGGTGTTGCTGGATCCGCAAACCTTGCCGGCGTCGGTGTCGCTAAAAGACTTTGACTGCAACCTCTGCGCCATTAGCTGGTTCGGGTTGAGTGGCCCCTATTCGGATTTTCAAGGATCTGACGGTGTTATACACGCGCTGACGGGACTCATGTACGGTATCGGTGATCCCGAAGGTCCGCCGCTAATCTCTAAAGGTTATCAGGCTCAAATGATCGGTGGGCTGAGCGCCTTCAACGGCGCCCTCGGCTATCTGTTAGGCCAGCATGAAGAAAAAATAGCGGGTAGGTCAGCGCCATCCTTTTGCCTTGACGCGAGCATCTATGAAGCAAACATGTGCCTCACAGACATCGGTCCTATCAACGCTTACAACAATATTCCTTTGCCCTCCAGAATGGGTATCAACCGTTTCCCTCCGACATACCCCATGGGCATCTGGCCCTGCATGGATGGTTGGCTCGGGGTCACTTGCCTGCGTCCCAACCAATGGAAAGCTTTTTGTAAACTGTTAGAGCTCGATCATCTGGCCGATGTGCCCTTGTTCGAGAGCTCTGTAGCGCGCCTGGAAGCCTCGGATCTTCTGGAGCCGCTCATACTTGAGGCGTTATCAACACGTAGTGCCCAGGATCTGTTTTATCAAGGTCAGGCCATGCGAATTCCGCTGGCGCGCGTGCCAACGATGGATGAATTGTTTCACGTCGACCAGTATGTTGAGCGTCAGGCTTTCAGCGATTTTTCGTTTGGTGAAGAGACATTTAAGGCGCCTTCGGTGCCTTTTCGATTAGCGAAAACTCCGCCGGCATTTGGTGGTCGCGCAGCGGAGTTAGGTGCCGACAACGATCAATGGATAACCCCTGCCAATCCCGGGAGTTTGAGGTCGCCTCGGCAGACAACACAAGCCTCGACGACGCCTACTGAGTTGGCGCAAACAGAGCGCCTGCCGCTTGAAGGGCTGAAGGTCATTGATCTGTCCATGGGGTGGGCGGGGCCGCTGGCGGCGCGAAACCTGGCTGACCTGGGCGCCACGGTCATCAAGGTAGAGAGCTGTACTCGCTTTGACTGGTGGCGCAGTTGGGAAGCCACAGCAGAGTGGATTGCTGACGATGGTGCGGAAAAAGCTATTCCCTTTCTTTACGCTAATCGAAATAAACTTAATGTCACTCTGGATTTAGAGAGCCCCCGGGGGCGCGATCTCTTGCTGCGTCTGGTGGCGGATGCGGACGCGCTTGTTGAGAACTATTCGGGTGGAGTATTACCCAAACTTAAACTCGAGTATCAACAGCTGGTTGAAGTTAACCCTCAATTGGTAATGGTCTCGATGCCAGCCTTTGGCTGCACTGGGCCATGGTCCGGTTTCCGTGCCTACGGCTCAACCGTCGAACAATCCTCGGGCCTGCCTCATTTGCAGGGTAGCGATGCGCAGCCACCCACCATGCAACATGTCGCCTTCGGCGATGCTATCGGGGGCCTCAATGGTACTGCAGCGCTGCTGACAGCGCTTTATCACAAAAAGCGCACAGGGCAAGGTCAGTTCGTAGACCTCAGCCAGGTGGAATGCTTGTTCCCGCACGCTGCACCGGGGATTCTGCATCAATCGGTTTACGGTGAATCACCGGAGCGCACCGGAAACAGACACGCTGAACACGTGCCTGACGGGGTTTATCCCTGCGTGGGAGATGACCGCTGGATTATGATTCAGGTTCGAAACGACGAAGCGTGGAAACACCTGTGCGAACAGGCGCCGGATCTCCAGTCGTTCCAACAACTCAGTGCAGGCGAACGTTTGGAACAGCGCGACCGGATCGAAACGTCCTTGTCTCAGTGGACTCAAGGCCAGGACGCGACCTCGCTGATGCACCAGCTTCAACAAGCCGGCGTGGTCGCCGCCGTATTGAACAATGGAGCAGATTTGCTGGATGATCCGCAATTGATTGCCCGGGACTATCTGCAGTGGATGGAACGAGAT
>JABJED010000362.1 GCA_018665025.1 Gammaproteobacteria bacterium | reverse complement strand
TTTTCCCAGATGGCAGGTAACGCTTTCGATTTCTCAATATTACTGCCTTCAGGAAATACTTCCGGCGCAATATCTGCCAGACCAGCAAGACCTCTGGCATGCATGACCAGGTCCTCCATATGCACCTGATTTTTCAAAATAGTAGCCATTGAAGACATGTGGCCGCCAATCGATTTCATCACCGATGCCCTGTATTTAGCTTCTACCTCTCCATCTGCCAGAGCAAACTGCCCAAAGCCGAGACACGCCAAAACCAACACACCATTTAAAAACTGCTTCATCTAAAACTCCTACCATTCAATACAAGCCGCGAAGCATAACCCACAGTTCACCCCAGTCACAATTGACCTTCGGCCAGCCGAAACGTAAGGTGCCGAAGTTAACCTACCGAGCCCGCGTCATGGCAGCAAAGAAAAATTACCCCTTTGAACAATCGCTTGAAAAACTAGAACAGCTAGTCGAACGGATGGAAGAAGGAGACCTGTCACTGGAAGAGTCTCTAAAGACCTTCGAGGAAGGGATCAAACTCACGAGGCAATGCCAGCAGGCGTTAGTGAAAGCTGAGCAAAAGGTGAAATTACTCATCGAAGAAAATGGCCAGATATCCGAAGAGGATTTCGAAGATCTCGACAATCCTTCGCTGAATACCTAGGTCGAACTCCTAACTAAACTCGTGCCTATTCCAACCAATGTTTAACAAGATCCCTACTTCAAGGCCTGACACCCCTTTACTCGATACCATCGAAGACCCATCTGAGCTTCGAAAGCTGGCACCAGAACAGCTGACTGACCTTGCCAGGGAGCTCCGTCATTTCCTGTTGTATTCAGTTGGTCAAACCGGCGGACACTTCGGTGCAGGACTTGGCGTGATTGAGCTCACGATTGCACTCCACTACTCGTACAACACCCCCATCGACCAGCTCATCTGGGATGTCGGTCACCAGACTTACCCCCATAAAATCCTGACAGGTCGGAGAGAGCGCATGCAGTCTCTCCGCCAGCCCGACGGCCTGGCACCTTTCCCAAGCCAATCCGAGAGCATCTTTGATGTATTTGGCACCGGACATTCTTCGACTTCGATCAGCGCAGCGCTTGGCATTGAACTCGCCAACAAAAATGCAGGGCGGGAATCACATACCGTTGTGGTGATAGGCGATGGCGCGATGACAGCGGGTATGGCTTTTGAAGCACTGAACCATGTGGCTGCCTGTCAAGCAAATCTGACGGTCGTACTCAATGACAACGCAATGTCGATTTCAGAGAATGTGGGTGGCCTGGCAAACTATTTCGCCCGTAATATTTCAGCTTACGAATTGGATAATTCTGGTCCGGGAAACGGTGAAGATGAAGATCGCGATACTACCCCCGGTAGTATCTTTACAGATCTGGGTTTTCGCTACACCGGACCCATAGACGGTCATGACATCAATGTCCTGCTTGAAAATCTGGATGCACTAAAAGCGCACTCCGGCCCTAAACTACTGCACCTGATCACGAAGAAGGGCAAAGGTTATGCGCCTGCTGAAACTTCACCGGTATCCAGTCATTCACTGACCAAGCTTGAGAAGCAAAGTGAAAACCGGGAGACCACTTACTCCACGGTATTTGGAGAATGGATCACCAAGAAAGCAGCTGCGGACAACCGTTTGTTCGCGATCACCCCAGCAATGAAGGAAGGGTCAGGGTTAACCCAGTTTTCTGAGCAGTTCCCGAACCGATTTCATGATGTTGCCATCGCCGAACAACACGCGGTCACCCTGGCTGCAGGTCTCGCGACGGGCGGCGCCAAGCCAGTCGTTGCTATTTACTCGACTTTTCTGCAACGCGCCTTTGATCAGCTCATCCATGATGTCGCAATACAGAACCTGGATGTCCTGTTTGCAGTCGATCGAGCATCCCTGCTGGAAGACGGTCCTACGCACTCCGGAGTCTTCGATTACTCTTTTGTGCGAGCGATTCCAAATATGGTCATCATGAGCCCATCAAACCGAGTTGTGATGGAACAGATGCTGGACTTCGGCTTTGAGTACAAAGGCCCATGCCTGGTCAGGTATCCCCGGGGAACTGCAACGGCTGGCGAGCAGGAACCACCACTGCAGCTTGGCAGGGCGCACATCTGCCGCAACGGAAAACGCGCTGCTATCCTCGCTTTTGGCACCACTCGAAATATCAGCGAATCGGTCGCAGAGAACCTCGACTTGACGCTCATCGACATGCGCTTCGTAAAACCTCTGGACACCGAACTGATTACTGAACTTACCACCCGGCACGAACTGTTGGTTACCATCGAAGAAAACGCCATTGCAGGCGGTGCTGGGTCGGCAGTTAATGAGTATGTCGTAAGCCAGAAACTGGAATGCCAACTGCTTAACCTGGGTGTTCCCGACCTATTTATCGATCAGGACGAACCAGCAAACATGCGAAAAGTGGCAGGATTAACAGCCGCGAGCCTTGAGTCACAGATCAACTCACGACTTTAGTTCTGACGGTCACCGAACAGATGGCCAAGCTTGCCCGCCTTGGTCGCCAGATATCTTGCATTGTGATCATTTTGCCCGGTTTCGATTGGCAGGCGCTCAACAATTTCAATACCAAGCTTGTTTAGTGCCTGCACCTTCACCGGGTTGTTTGTCATCAGCCGGACCTTGTCGACCTGCAAGTGGAGAAACATAGACTTACAAATCGTATAGTCACGTAGATCTGCATCAAACCCGAGTTTTTCATTCGCCTCTACAGTGTCTGCACCTTTGTCCTGCAGTTCGTAAGCACGGATCTTGTTAATCAGGCCAATACCACGACCTTCCTGTCGCAGGTAAAGAATCACACCAGAACCATTTTCAGAAATTGCGCGCATCGCAAACTCGAGTTGTGACCCACAATCGCAACGCATACTAAACAGGCAGTCCCCCGTGAGGCACTCCGAATGTACGCGGCACAGCACCGCATCCCCAGTTCCGACATCGCCCAGCACCAGCGCAATGTGCTCCTGGCCGGTATCCGCATCTTCAAAGCCGTGCATCCAGAACTCCCCAAATGGCGTGGGTAAGCGGCAAGATGCGACAAAAGTAGCAG
>JABJED010000361.1 GCA_018665025.1 Gammaproteobacteria bacterium | reverse complement strand
TAATTTGTCGATACCTATTGGCCGGCTAGCCAAGACGATTACTACGCGCAATGTTACCCAGCCAAACTGCACTGTCTTTTACAGTGCGTTGCTGGGTTGCCCTGTCGACGGCAATCAGACCGAATGTTGGCCGGTAACCGAGCATCCACTCATAGTTGTCCAGTAAAGACCAATAGGTATAACCCATCACCGGAACACCATCTTTGAGGCAGTTTTTCACGCCTTGCAGTGCTCTCTCGACGAATGCGATCCGGCGACTATCGTCAGTGGTAGACAGGCCGTTTTCAGTCACCAGCACCGGTAGCCCTGAACACGCATGGGCTTGTCTGATAGAGCTCTCAAGCGCCTCAGGCCAGAATTCATAACCCATCTGGGTGAGTTCGACCCCTTCTTCCGTTGGCATGGCACCGTTAGCGTCGTAACGATGGCGGGTATAACACTGCACCCCAACGAAATCATCACCCACAAGGTCTGTCAGATATTGTTCGTTAACCTCTAGCTGATGTTGAGCGGCAATAGCCTCGCCCCCTTTTACCGCAACAATGTCCTGCACGGCTAAGGTGACGCCAACAGGAAAGGTCGCACCCGTGGCACGTATAGCCTCCACCGCCTGATGGTGAGCTGCCATAACCACTCGCTGACCTTGTTCACTTACGGCAAACATAAAGGGATTAAAGTCATCGGCGCTGATACCCAATTGATCAGAGGCTTCGACCCAACCCGGTGACGTTCGGATTAGATCCATGGGCGGCAGTACGCCTGAGGAAATCAAAACACGGCCGATATTGGCCTCGTTGATGGTACAGCCTCCGGCAATAAGGTCTCCAAGGTCTGCAGCCAGGCGACCGCAATAGCGGGCAAATAGCGCAGGTGTATCGTCGCTCTCCCAACCACCGGCTTTGATTAACCACTGGGGTGAGGAGAAGTGGTGAAAGGTCACGAAAGGTTTAATTCCATGGCTATGGCATGCCATCAACATGCGTCGGTAGTGATCAATAGCAGCGGCTGAAAAATGGCCTTCCTCTGGTTCGACCCTGGCCCATTCGATCGAGAATCGATAGGAATTAAAACCCAGGTCCGCTAACAGCTTAATATCCTCCGGGTAACGATGGAAATGATCACAGGCATCCAATGATGGTTCCTTAAACATGCTGTGCTCCACATGCTCAAGCAACCAGATGTCGTTGTTGGTATTGTTACCTTCTACCTGATGAGCTGCAGTGGCTGAACCCCAGATGAAACCTTTCGGAAAATCCATAGTGCGCTACTCTTTAAAACTGAGTTGATTATCGAGTAACGGTTTGCTTGTTGCCACCAATGCTGGAATCATTTTGACTTCAGTTAGACTTTAACGAACAGGAATACGATGAGCCTGCAACAACACGAAAAAAATACCGACTTTGTTTGGCGTGATACCCAAGGCCCTTTCCGCATAATTACCGAGTCGCAAGCCGATACATGGAACCAGGACGGCGGATTCCTGCTAGAACAGGTTATCCCACAGTCTACGCTGGATGAGTTGATTGCAGACATTGATCCGATGGAAGCCAGGACCAACGAATTTTTGCGGACAGTAAAAGACAAGCGACAGTTTATTGCGCGGGCCGATGAAATCACCTTCGCCCTGCACGTTGTGAAGCGTTCTAAGGTTGCCCGTCAATTTGCTAAATCCGAGCTGTTCGCAGACTTATGCTTTGACTTGCTCGGCCCGGACTGCCGGCTCTATTGGGATCAGGCGGTATATAAAAAGCCTCACTGCCTGGAAGAATTTCCCTGGCATCAGGACAATGGTTATAACTTTGTAGCACCGCAGGACTACTTGACTTGTTGGGTACCCTTGGTTGATACAACCGTAGAAAATGGCTGCGCGTGGATTATGCCCGGCGTGCATCGGCAAGGCACGCTCAGTCACTGGCATACTGATCTCGGTTATGAATGTCTGACAGATACATCCGGTGCCAAGCCGATTGAGGCAAAGGCAGGAGACGTTGTGGTGTTTTCATCCCTGACGCCGCATCGCACGGGTCCTAATCATACGGAAGGCGAACGTAAATCCTACATTTTGCAATACGCCCACAACCCCTCTGTGTTGTTGGCGAAAGAGGGCGATGACTCAACGCCACAGGACGACCCTGACCGACAGTTCACCGTCCTTCAGGCAGGTCAGTACGTTTGATCTACTCCAATCTATCACCCATCCAATTCAACGATCCGCTACCGGATTCGGTAGACGTCGTAATCATCGGCGCTGGCGTTATTGGTATCTCTACCGCCTGGTTTCTGGCTAAGCGAGGTATCTCGGTGCTCGTCTGCGACAAGGGGCGAGTGGCTGGAGAACAATCGAGTCGCAACTGGGGATGGATTCGCCAACAAGCGCGCGATCCTGCAGAACTACCGATCATGATGGATAGCATCAATACCTGGCAGAGCCTATCGAAAGAATGTGACGATGACATTGGCTTCACGCGAAAAGGCGTCCTTTACGCGGCTAAAAACGACCGGGAAATGGCCGCGCACGAGCGATGGATGGATATCGCTACCCAGCACCAGCTGGATACATGGTTGCTGAGTGGCGCCGAGGTTGATGAACTCATCAAAGACAAACCAGGGCAGTGGAAGGGCGGCATGTTCACCCCGAGCGATGCCCGGGCGGAACCCTTCAAGGCTGTGCCTGCCCTTGCCCGCGCCTTACGCAACCGGGGTGGCCTGATCCGTGAAAACTGTGCGGTGCGATCAATAGATATGCAGGGCGGTCGAGTCACTGGCGTGATCACGGAACATGGAAGCGTTAAAGCACAGTCTGTGGTTTGCGCTGGTGGCGTCTGGTCTACCCTGTTTCTTGCAAACCTTGGTATTAATCTGCCCCAGATTGCTGTGCGGGCAACCGTTGCAAGGACGGCGCCTGCACCCGATATCTATCAAGGCAATGTCGCGGTGTCAGAGATAGCCATCAGGCGTCGGCAAGACGGAGGTTATACCGTGGCCGCGAGCCCACAGAACGAACACTTCATTGGTGCGGATAGTTTTCGCTACTTCTTTAAGTTTGTGCCCGCCCTCTATCAGAGCGTCCGATTTATCAAGCTCCGCTTCGGGGGCGATGTTATTGATAGGATGCTACCTACTCGGCGCTGGCGCGATGATGAAACCACACCTTTTGAGCAGCATCGTGTACTAAATCCGGCCCCTTCCCAGAAGGCACTAAATTCCATGCGGCAAGGGCTGAAAATGCGCTTTCCTACGCTCGGGGAAATACCTTTTGAAGAAGTCTGGGCAGGCATGATTGACGTGACCCCGGACGTAGTGCCGGTGATGGATCAGATTGAATCCCACCCTGGGTTGCTGCTTGCAACTGGTTTTAGCGGCCATGGTTTTGGCATTGGCCCGGGTGCCGGAAAAGTGATGGCAGATATGGTGATGGGAAATCCAGCCGTCCATGATCTGACTAGATTCCGCATGTCTCGTTTCTCAGATGGTAGCCCGATGGTGCCGGGTCCTGGGCTTTAAACCGCAACGGCAGGTTAATCACAGGCACCGTGACTAGGTTTTCAGTTAATCACAGGCACCGTGACTAGATTTTCAGTTAATCACAGGCACCGTGACTAGATTTTCATTAGTTGTTACTCTCTGATCACTAATGTGATCCGGGAGATCGAGCATGCCACAGGGTATCGTCTGTGCGCCGCAACCTGAGGCCGTTGAAGCGGGCGTTCTGGC
>JABJED010000360.1 GCA_018665025.1 Gammaproteobacteria bacterium | reverse complement strand
TACTACGCTAATTCAGCCGTTCTTACATCGCTCGGTGTTAATGCACCGTCTCCGTATCCGGGAGGTTACGACGTTGAGGAAACCGACTGGTCGCTGCTGGACCCGGTCAGAGGTCGTGAACCTTTCTATCGGATATTGGAATCGGGGGAGTAGGGATGTCCAATGAACCGGTTGATGTACTCATCATTGGCGCTGGTGCTTCGGGGGCGGCTGTCGCCTGGAGCCTTGCTGACACTCGCATGAGGATTCTGTGTCTGGAACAGGGCGACTGGGTTAACTCCGCTAACTACCCATCCGCTGGCCCTGGATATGAAACCCGCCAGGATTTTGCGATTAGACCCAATGATCGTCAGCTCGATGTTGACTACCCTATTGATGATGGTGAATCTCCGGTAAAGGTCGTGAACTTTAATGGCGTAGGCGGCGGGACTATTTTATATATGGCGCACTTCCCGCGCTTTCATCCGTCGGATTTTCGGACTCGCACCCTTGACGATGTGGGCGAAGACTGGCCGATTGATTACGCAACACTGGAACCCTACTTCGCAGAAAATGATCGGATGATGGGTGTTGCCGGTCTTGCGGGTGATCCCGGTTGCCCGCCCAAGGAAATACAATTACCTCCAGTGCCCCTCGGCAAGCTTGGTGAAAGAATTGCCGGCGGTTTCAATGAGCTTGGATGGCATTGGTGGCCGTCAGAAAGTGCAATTGCGACTAAGCCTTATAATGGTCGTGATCGTTGCCTGAATCTTGGTCCCTGCAGTTCCGGTTGTGCCCAGGGGGCAAAGGCGAGTACGGATATCACATACTGGCCCTATGCCATTCGAGCCGGAGTTGAATTACGAACACGATGTAGAGTGCGTGAAATCACCGTGGACAAAAAGGGAATGGCGACAGGTGTCATTTACTACGACGTAAACGGCATCGAACACGAGCAGAAAGCCGCAGTTGTCATCGTCGCCTGTAACGGTGTGGGCACACCACGGCTTCTACTGAACTCAGTATCAACGGCATTCCCTGATGGGATTACCAACGGTAGCGGATTGGTAGGTAAGAATCTGATGTTGCATGCAATGGCGGTTGTTCAGGGTCAGTTTGATTCCCGCATTGATGGGTTCATGGGTCCTATTGGTTGCGCGCTCTGGAGCAAAGAATTCTATGAAACCGATCCGTTGAGGAAGTTCAAACGTGGCTACACGATGGAAATCGTGCGAGGCAGTGGACCTTCTGGCACAGCACTTAATGGGATGATGATGGGCATGCTGCCCTGGGGCAGTGAACATCATGCAGCATTCGATCAGTTGTTCGATAAAGCGGGGAGTATTTGTGCAGTTGGTGAGGATCTTGCCGAAGAACACAATACGGTCACGCTGGACCCGGAGGTAGTGGATTCGAACGGCATTCCTGCCGTGAAAATATCTTACACATTGGGTGAGAATAGCCAGAAGATGATTGAGCATGCTGGCGAGCGAGCGAAAGAAGTCTTTAACGCTGCGGGCGCAATTGCCACCAGTCCTACCATCAGTTCTGGCGTCTCGAGTGGCCATTCCATGGGTACCGCCAGGATGGGAACGGATCCAACGCGATCCGTCGTCAATGAATGGGGACGAAGCCACGAAGTCAAAAACCTGTTCGTGGTCGATAGCAGTGTCTTTGTGACCTCCGCGGGTGTTAATCCGACGAGCACGCTTCAGGCCGTTTCGCTCTATATCGCCGATTCCATGAAGAAGCGTTTAGCGACCCTGTTTGATTAAAAAGACTTAACACAGCAGCGGCAACAGAAGTCAGGCCAACGGTAACCTAAGCACGCCGGTAGGAAAGCCAATTCTGCCCAGAGTGCGGGTGGTCAAGCGGTAAGGGCCTCCAGGGATTCCCAGTGTAGCTCGCCAAACTTGCCGTTAGGATTTACCGGTTGTAGACAGACGTGGGTGGCACCCGCATCCATATGTTCCTGGATACGGGATTTGATCGCATTCGCGTTACCCCATGCAAAGGTAGTATCAATAAATTTATCACTCAAATCATTGATGTCCTGTTCAGTGAGCCCCATGCGAAGCCAGTTATTCCTGTAGTTGGGCAAACCCTGATAGATTTTTGCGATGGGGCGGGCGAGTTCGCGAGCTTTGTCAGGATCACTTTCAAGAATCACCTTCTGCTCGACGCACAACATGGCATCTGGTCCCATGATCTCGCGAGCAAACCTTGTATGTTCAGGAGATGAAAAGTAAGGGTGCGCGCCTTGGCAGGCAGAG
>JABJED010000359.1 GCA_018665025.1 Gammaproteobacteria bacterium | reverse complement strand
GATCCATCACTTTGGGGCAGCGATCAGCGAAACGACAACCTGCTTGTACATTCACCGGAGAGGTGATCTCGCCAATAATCGGTTTGAATGCGCGACGACGTTCCAGATCGGGATCCGGTTCAGGGTTCGATTCTACAAGGAGCTGTGTGTACGGGTGTTGTGGTTCAAAGAATACGTCGTTAGAGGGACCAACTTCAGCCAGTGATCCGAGGTACATGACGGCCATTCGGTCCGAAACGTAACGAACCATTGATAGATCATGGGCGATGAAAAGAAGTGTCAGCCCCATGGACTGCTTAAGCTCGTCGAGCAGGTTGATCACCTGGGCCTGCACGGAAACGTCCAGGGCTGAAATAGGCTCGTCACAAACCACAAAACGCGGTTCAATGATCATTGCCCGTGCAATTCCGATCCGTTGTCGTTGGCCACCGGAAAATTCATGCGGATATCTGGACATATGATCAGCGTTCAAACCAACCCTCTCTAGCCAGAAGGCAACCTTGTCCCGAATCTCTGAGTTTGACTGCTGGCCCTGGATGCCCGGGCCTTCGCCGACGATATCGAGTACTGTCATTCGTGGGTTCAGAGAAGAATAGGGATCCTGGAAGATCATTTGCATTTGTTTCGAGTAGTGCAGGTGGTCTTTAGTCGAAAAGCGATCTGGTAGTCGTTCGCCATCGTAATAGGCCTCTCCCGAGGTCTTTGGGTGCAGGCCTATCAGTGCCTTGCCGAAGGTAGATTTACCCGAGCCGCTTTCGCCAACCAGCCCCAGAATTTCATTTTCATCGATGGTTAAAGAGATACCGTCAACCGCGTGCAGTGTCTGGCCTCTTCCGATCGTGAAATGTTTCTTGAGTTTCTCTGTCCTAACCAGCATCTTGATCCTCCAGCTGGTGGAGTTCTTCAATGTCGGGCGCTGTAGGGTGGTGTAGCCAACAGCTGGCTTCATGTGATTCGCTGATCGCGGTTGCGGTTGGTAAATGCTCTGCGCAGATGGTCATGGCATAGGGGCACCTGGCGCAGTATCCACACCCAACCGGTGGCTTAAACAGGTCTGGTGGGCTACCCAGAATGGGTGATAACGACTTATCTCGATCGTGGGTATTCGAAGGCATCGCTTCTTTCAGGCCCAGCGTGTAAGGGTGGCTTGATCGATAGAAAATGTCATCGACTGTGCCTGACTCTATGACTTGACCTGCGTACATGACGGCAACCCGATCGGCCATACGCGCCACAACTGCCAGGTCGTGGGTGATCAGGATGATCGACATATTCTCTGTTCGTTGTAACTCCAGCATCAGTTCCAGTATCTGGGCCTGAATGGTGACATCGAGCGCGGTTGTTGGCTCATCTGCGATCAGGATCGCCGGATTACACGCAAGGCTCTGCGCTATCATAGCCCGCTGAAGCATCCCGCCGGAGAATTCAAACGGGTACTGTTTCGCCCGTTTTGGGGCTTCAGGTATGTGTGTTCGTTCCAGAAGTTCAACGGCCAGTTTAAACGCTTCCTGATCAGATTTACCTCGATGTACCTTCAATGTTTCAGCAATCTGGTCGCCTATAGTCATCGTCGGGTTCAGGGAAGACATCGGGTCCTGGAAGATCATTCCTACTTCCACACCGCGAAACTTATTAGCCTCTGCGGGTGGCAGATTCAGGATGTTTTTACCGTTTAATGTGGCGGTACCACCGGTAATCTTTCCGGGTGGCATTGGTATCAAACCCATCAGGGATTGGACGGTGACGGATTTTCCGCACCCTGATTCTCCGACAATCGCCAGCGTTTCGCCGCGAGTGACATCGAAGCTGACGCCTCTAACTGCTTTGACTGTTCCACCATAGGTCGCGAACTCGACCTCTAGATCCTTGACTGAAAGTATCGTGTCCATGATTAGTCTCGAGACCTCATTTTTGAATCCAGGGCCTCAGTCAATCCGTCACCTAGCAGGTTAAAGGCAAGCACAGTAATACTGATAAGTAAGGCGGGGAAGATGAGCTCATGTGGATGGCTTAACATCGTTTTTACGCCTTCATTACACATGGAACCCCATGAAGGAGTGGGAGGCGCAACGCCCATGCCAATAAAAGATAGAAACGCTTCTGTAAAAATAGCCGCAGGAACGGCGAAAGTCAGCGTCACGAGAATCACACCCATCGTATTGGGAATAATGTGACGCAAGACAAGGTAATGGTCTTTGGCGCCCAGCAGTCTTGCTGCCTCGATGTAGCCTTCTTCCCTGATCTGCAGTACCTGTCCCCGGACCAGTCGTGCCGTTGATGGCCAGCTAAGAAGAACGAGCGCTAACAGCATGGGCATGATGCCGCTTTCTCCTGGGCCGATGCCAAACGCGATCTTGAACAGGATCATAAATAGCAGGAACGGAAGCGCGACTACAAATTCGGCGAATCGCATCAGCAGCCCGTCCACTCGACCACCGAAATAACCGGCAAAACCGCCATAGATGATACCGACAAGCACAAACAGAAACGGTGCGACAATTCCAATGAAGAGGGAGACCCTCGCTCCTTCCATCAAACGAGCCAGCATGTCCCGGCCAAGGTAGTCAGTACCCAGGGGATGAAACTCGATGGTAAGGTAGTCGCCGATGTTGACTTCGTGCGGGTCTGTGATCAGCTCGCGTTCAACCGCCTCGTCGGGAGTAAGGCCAAGTGCTGGTGTCAGAATTAGCTGGCTGTAAACCTCGTATTCGTCATAGCCGTCGGTTGGCACGAGAGAGTAGTAATATTCTCTTGGCTCCAGCGACAGCCGGTCTTCATAGCTGAGTTCGTCTCCATAGGTTGAGCCAAGCGGTAATCCCAGGTCGTTAAAGTCCCTGGGAGCGCGGTTGTTTCTATACACATTGTAACCGTCAGCGCCGGGCACCTGGTCCCAGGCAAGCCTGACTCGTTGGGTAGTCGGCGTATCTGCTGTGCTAAAACCTGTTGGCGCTGGCAGAGAGGTAAAGGTCTGGTCAGGGCTTGTATAGTTGTCAAGTCGAATGCCATTCCACCTCTGGTAAGGCGCGATGACAACGGCGGACTTCGCCCAGGACGGTGCTTGTGAAACCTGGTTAAGGTTCTGCAACGCCGGATTAACCGACCACAGCAGGGGCCCGATCAGCGTAAAGATGCCAAGCAGTACAATAATGCCCAGAGAAATAATTGCCCGTGTGTTCTTCTTTAAACGGACCCATGCATCCTGCCAGTAAGACAATGAGGGGCGCGTGATCTGTTCGGTTTTTTCCTGTCGTGCGAGGGGTTCGAAGTCTGCTGCTGTTGGTTCAAACAAACTCACGACAGGCGAACCCTGGGGTCTATAAATCCGTAAAGAATGTCAACGATAATCACCATCAGTACAAGGAAAGCACCATAAAACACGGTCGTTCCCATGATGACCGTGTAATCAAGTTGTTGCACAGCCTGGACAAAGTATCTCCCGAGGCCGGGTATTGCGAACACCAGCTCGACCACAAACCCGCCGGTTGTGATTGCCGCTATCTGTGGCCCCAGTACGGTGATGACTGGAAGAATGGCGTTGCGTAGCTGATGCCTGAAAAAGATCCTGGTCGGCGAAAGGCCCTTGGCGCGGGCTGTTTTTATGTAGTCTTCGTTAACGACCTCTAGCATGGAAGATCTCATCAGCCTGGTCAGTAGCGCCATCGTGCCAAGGCCCAACACCATGGAAGGCATCAGCATATGCCAGATGGTTCCCCAACCGGCGACTGGAATAATGGACTGTCCGAATAGGCTGTTGAGATTGACCAGAAACAACTGGCCGAGCGCAGCGAACACAAATGAGGGAACCGAGATGCCCAATATGACAAGGAACATGATAACGATGTCAGGCAGGCGGTTACGATAGATCGCGGTCAGGGCGCCCCATAAAACGCCACCTGTCGCCGCAAAGAAAATAGCCAGAAGACCAAGGATTGCGGAAATCGGAAAGTGGTCGCGAATAATATCGTTCACCCTTCGATTCTGCTGGGTGAACGAGATGCCAAAGTCTCCGCTAAGCATGTTGCCCAGAAAAATGAAGTATTGCTCTGTCACAGGCTTGTCGAGCCCGTACTTAGCTTCGAGGTTGGCGCGAATCTCTGCAGAGACAGCCTTGTCATTCATCAATGGATCACCAGGGACCTGGTGCATGGCAATGAAGGTGGCGGTAGCGATAAACCAGACAGTTATAACGCCGGCAAACAGCCTTTTAAGTGTGTAGGCAAGCACAGTTAGGGGACGATCCTCGCGTATGTAAAGTCCGGGTCCGGACCAATCACACGCCTCGCGACGCCCTTAATCTTAGGATTTAGCAGATAGATAACGCCTTGTTCATACTGGGGCAGAATGACAGCATCATCAAACAGAATCTGTTGAGCCTTGCCCATTGCGTCCATTCGGGTCTTTGGGTCGGTGCTGTTCATAGTGAGGCGGACCAGCCGATCATATTCAGGATTGTTGTAGCGCCCACGGTTGTTCATGTTCCAGGAGGCGAATAGATCCCCGAAAGTCAGAATATCATCGAAGTCGGGACCCCAGCCAGCACCGACGATGTCGAATTCGCCGGAAGTCATTTTCGCCAGCCTTTGCTTGAACGTCTGCACGTCTATTTTTAACTCGATGCCCAGCTTGTTCAGTAGTACGCCTTGTATGTATTCGCCTTGCTTGGTTGCAGTAGGGCTGTCGCTAACGAGTAAAACCAGGGGTGGTATAGAGCCTAGCTCTTTGACCGCCAGTTCAAGGTAGCGTTTTGCCTCTTTGATGTTATAGCCAGCCTGTGGCGCCGGGTATTCCTTACGAAACTTGTCGTTAACGCCGTTTATCCAGACCGGGAACAGGCTTTCGCCCCTTAGGTTCCCAGGGGTTGCAAGGACACGGTTGACCATTTCGTCGGGGTCAAATACAGACTGTATGGCTTTCCTGAGATTCCGGTTGTCTGTGGGCTTACCCGGCCTGTGATTGTACTCAAGGAAGAAAGTAGAGCCCGTTGTGAATCGCCTGATTCGGAAACGCTGGCTAAGCGCATCTTTATAAGTTTCTCCATCAAGCCGTGTAAACGCTATCTTGCCATCTGTGTAAAGGTTGAGCCGGGCGCGGGTGTCGGCGGTGATGTAGTCAACGTTGATCGCGTTCAGGGAGATGTTCTCGCTGTCCCAGTAGTGCTCGTTCTTGACCATTTTTAACGACGCGCTGTGGGTCCACTCTGTTAATTTGAACGGTCCGTTGTATAGCAGGTCTTTAGCCTCGGCAGCATATTGATCGCCGCGCGACTCGAAGAAATCTTGCCTGATAGGGTAGAAAGTGATGAATACAGCCAGTTTTACGAAATAGGCGGTTGGTCGTGCGAGGTTGACCTGCAAGGTTCTGTCGTCGAGTGCAACCGCGCCCAATTGACTAACAGGAAGTTTCCCCTCGTTGATCTCTGCTGCATTTAGGATGGGTGCAAGGATGAATGCGTATTCAGAAGCAGTCTTTGGATCGACAACCCGCTGCCAGGCGAATACAAAGTCATGCGCTGTGACCGGCTTTCCATCACTCCACTTCGCGTCCTCGCGTAACCAGAAGGTGGCCGTCTTTTCATCCATCTCCCATCGTTCCGCTACCCCGGGGATGACCTTTCCTCGCCGGTCGTAACGGACGAGTCCCTGCATAAGGTGCCCTAGCAGCGTACCACTGACCTGGTCGGTTGCTTTCGTGCTGTTGAGTTGGGGGGGTTCCTGAGTGAGCGCGATGGTGAGAGTCTGAGATTCAAAATCAACTGCGTCGGACGCGTGTATAGCCAAACAATACGCAAGGGAAAAGGGTAGAAAAAATTTTGACAGGGATATTTTCAATGGGATTTTTTCGAAAATCTTGATGGTTAGATTGTATCATCGCTTGGGGAAACCGGTTGATTTTATTAGACTACTTCAATTACCACAGGCTCGTTGGTGCTTAAGGAGCAAAAACGGGTACCGTTGGTCGATGGAATTGGTTAGATTCCACCAGGATGTGATTGAATATGTGGTCCCTTATGTAGTCCCTTATGTGGTCCCTTATGTAGTCCCTTATGTAGTCCCTTATGTAGTCCCTTATGTAGTCCTTTCGACGGTTTCAAAACTGAACTAACTCAAGCTTCTTCGGCGTGTTAAGCGTCCGGACAACAAATACTGGTCGTCGGTGGGCCGCTTCTATGAATCGTTTAATATTATCTATTTTATTTTTTACAGCCAGTTTCGCGCAGGCAGGACAGGATTTCGATGAGCACACTCTCGGTGCGAATAAGCTGGTGTCCAACAAGATCGTGCGGAAATCACTTGATGAGCCATTTGCCCAAAGAATTCTGGAAACGCCTTATACCGCTTTTTACCAGGTTGACGGAGAGGTTCGCGATAACAAGATCTTCCTGAACAAGCTAAAGTCAAAAAGTACCTATCCAGACGAATCTCTGGCACAGATAGCCCTGGGTGTGGCGAGCTGGATTGAATTACCCTCGTACTCAACAGGCTCTCGAATCAAGCCTAGAGCTTCTGCATACATTGCACTGTTTAAAGATGTCTTGTCTGATTTGGATGTTGAAGGTGTTATCGGGGTGCCGACTTCTGTGGATGCCGATCCGAATACCCTTGTGGTCGTTGTGGTAAAGCGTAAGGATAATTCGAAAGCAACGAACTCCAATATCAGAGATGGTAACGCCGAACTTGGTCTGCGCGACGGTTCAGATGTTTACCTTTTTGAGCTTGCGATGTAATTTTCGTTATTCGACCCTGATACCTGCTGCCTCCAGATGGGTACGTAGTGGTTTTAGTTGTTCCTCGTAGCGTTTCCATCTTAGAACGGATCGTGAATGTATCTTTTCTCTAACCTGCACGGAACTTGCCGTGGTCGTCGCGGTTTCGTTCTGCTCAAAATTTAGACAGGCGTCTTCAAAATCAAGGCCGAGGCGATCGAGAAGGATTCTAGTCTGGTTTTCGGAGTCATTTACCAGCGTCTCGTACTCGACTTCAATGAGTTGGTCGCCAAGAAGGTTACGCCAATAGCTGAAAAGCTTGTCATGGGCTAAGTAGTAGCGAGCCAGGTCATCCAGGTTGTATGAAAATTTGTAAGCCCAGGTGAATGGCTGCTTGTAGATAGCGAAACATGAATCCATCGGATTACGTTTCAGACGAACGATTTTTGCGTTCGGGAAGGCTTTAACAATGAAGCCAATGTAGAGAAAATTGTAAGGCAGCTTCTCGATAAATAGAGGTTTGTCGCCAAGCAGGTAGCTGACTGCGTCCAGATAGCCATTAGCGATAGCGGTTGTGTCCATGGGGGCAAGAGCGTCAATCATTTCGGGTGTCATTTTTTCGACGCTGGGTATTCCGCTTAAGGTCCTCATGATGGATTCAAGGTATTTCGTTTCACCAATACTTTCGACGCTTGAGTGGCTAGCGAGGATCCGTTCCGTTAGCGTTGTGCCGGTTCTTGGCAGGCCCAGCACGAATATGGGTGATTTGTCCTGGCGGCCGAGTGGTGACGACAGCTTTCGATCAGCCAGCCATTCTGGGGTGCAAGTGTCCATGATTTTCTGTATGAGTGTTTCGTCTTTGCTGACATCGTAATTTGAAACGGTGGTCACTGCGTCGCCAGCTTGTTTGTAGAAGTGAAAAGACTCGTCCCATCGCTCCAGGTCTTCCAGTTCTTTCGCTAATGCGTAGTAGATAAAAATATTGCGATGAGGTGGAAGGGTAGCCTGTTCGAGTACTGCCTTCATTTGCACTATGTGATGGTCATCTGTCGCCCGTTCGAGGCGGGACAGTTGATAATGATTTCTCTGATGGAGTGGGTTTTTTTCCAATAGTGCCAGATAGATATCGCGGGCATCCTTAATCTTCCCTAGAAATATCGAACAAGCTGCCAGGTTTGCACTAAACAGATCGATACCTGGTTGAAGTTCATTGGCCTTCTGATACAACGGTAGCGCGAGACTTGAAAGTCCAATGTCCGTATAGATGGTACCCGCCATATCCAGATAGCGGGGGCTGTTGGATAGATTGCTGGTGTAATTTTCCAGCAGGGCTATGGCTTCTGTATTTCGCATGGCTATGACGTACTGGCTTGCGAGTTCGATTGCGGCGTCGTATCGGGCGGAGTCCAGGGACAATGCCTTTTCAAAGGCTTCACTGGCAATGTTTGGATGTTGGGAAGCTTTCTCCACCAGACCTTTGAAGAAATATCCTTCTGGATTTGAGGGGCTGAGCCTGAGCAATTTATTAGCGCAATCATCGACTGTTCTCCAGTCACGAGCCTGTGTTGCCTTTCGGCCCTGTAAGCTCAACTGCTGTGAATTAGTCGTCATTGAATTGGCCTCTTGTAGACAATAATGCACCGTGCTCTTAATGAACCAAGGAGACAGGATTCTACCAAAACCGGCTTGTTCTGGCCCGGGTTATTAATGAAGTGGCGAAGCAAAAAGGTTTCCGGGTTTTCAAAAAGGGATACTATTTATGCTTGCCAGGAGTGACCTCAACATCAGATTTCGTGTAATCTCTATAATTGAGCGTTGCACGTCTTACGCGTGCTGTGAAGAGGTTCTCCTGTTGCCTTACTTATCATATTACCAACTATCTTCTCATGTCTGATTCGATATCCGACTCGCTTCAGCTCTCTAATGAATGGGATCGATACTGGAAAGGCAGTGCGAGTGCTAATGCCTATAGTGCGGGTGGCTCCAAACACCCGGTGTTACAGCTATTTTGGCGAGAACTGTTCATGTCTTCGTTGTCAGAATATCCGCATGGTCGCATGATTGATCTGTGTGGGGGTGCCGGTGCAGTGCTCTCTGCGGCCGAGGGATTGTCGGTATCGGAAGGTACCGAGTTAATTTCCCTGGACATTTCTGTTTCGGCGCTTGAGCTTGTGGTTGAAAATTATCCCTACGTAAAAACCATCGCAGCGGATGCGGCGCACATACCCTTCAAGTCCGAGACCATGGATATGGTTTCAAGTCAGTTTGGTATCGAGTATGCCGGAGAACAAGCCATGGCAGAGATAGCAAGGCTTCCACGTAAGGGAGGAAAGCTGGCGCTGGTACTGCATCATTCGGATGGCTTGATTCAGCAAGAATGTGCCGCCAGCGCGGATGCCATTGAGCGTTTGATAGACAGCGATTTGATTCCGATGGCACTGGATATGTTTGAAAAAGGCTATGCGATGCTGCGAGGGGCAGGTTCCAACGAATTCCACTCGGCCGCTAGGGCGATTAACCCCGTGTACCGTTCCCTTGAGCCGATTATGGATGACCATGGTGTGCAGGTCGCAGGGGAAACAATAGAGACCCTTTATCATCGGATTGCCGAGATTCAAAAAAATTTGCCGCGTTATGAGGAAAAAGAAGTGGTTGATTGGCTCGAAGCGATGGCTTCCGAACTACCGGCGTATGCTGATCGTATGGTGGCGATGTGTCAGTCAGCCCAGTCCCCTGAGCAGTTTAAAAGCTTTTGCACTCATTTGTCTGAGATGAATTATCAAATCCAACAGGCGCATCCTCAGCAGGTTGCTGACGCCACACTGCCCCTGGCGTGGATGTTAGTTGCCGAAAGATCCTAATGAAGCCCCTGCTATCAAAATCAATCGTCCAAAATAGCGCATGTTGATAGACGCCGACAATTTCAAAGTCACCATACCGTCGTTGTTGTTTGACCCTCAGTTTCATGTTTTCGACTTCTCGACCAAAAAAGGGGGGCTTACAAAGTTTCTGCTAGTCGAAGAAACCAAACTTTCGCAGGCCCCTTTTATTGACATACGGTTTGAAGCCTTCGCCGCGGGGAATTTTTCGATCCCTACCAAGCATTTGTTTTCGATCGAAGGTCAACACGATATTGTTCGGCCGCAGCCAGTCTATATTTTTCATCACGCTTTCGTTTGTTCGACTTTGCTTGCCCGTTGTCTAAACCAGGTTGATGCTTTTTTCAGTCTCAAGGAGCCATGGATTCTTCGGCGACTCGCAGATTTCAAGAGATCACCTGGAAATAAAATGTCTCCCGAAAGATGGCGATCTACTTTTGTGAACTACAACCAGCTCCTTGCTAAAAACTATTTGAGCGGCAGGATACCAGTCATCAAGGCGACCAACGTGGCCAACAACCTGCTGGTAGATGTTTTGAGATACATGCCCAATAGCAAGGTGCTTTATCTCTATTCCGATTTAGAGAGTTTTTTGATCTCTAATATGAAGAAGACCACTGAGACCCAGGAGAAAATGGCAGGGTTACTCGCTGGATTTCTCCGCGATAGTGATTTCGGGAAAAAGTACCCTGCATACATCAATGTCAGTCAACTTTCCTTCCTGCAAATTTGTAGCCTGATCTGGGTAGTAAACCTGCATGGCTTGCAAAGAGCGATACAGGAAGTGGGTGCTGCAAATGTGCGAACGTTGGAGATGGCCGTATTGTTGAGTGATTTACCCAATACGCTAAGTGACGTCAGTCGTTATTTTGGTCACCAAAGTAACGCTCAGGAGATCAGGGGCATGATGGACCACGAGGTCGTCGGCAGGCATGCCAAAGATCAAAGTCAGCTGTTTGACGTTACACTTCGTGACAGAGAAGCATTGACTATCCTTGACCGATTTGGCCCAGAGGTCGAGCGTGCAAAGCAATGGATACAGCCACTGGTTGAAGAGCTGGATTTAACTTCCTCAATTGAATCGCAAGCAGTCACAAGTGGCAGGCCCCTTAGTGCAGGAGATGTTTAATGCTGAACCAAGACCTTGACCTGGGTGCGCTTGCGGAACAGTACCGGCGGGAGAAGCGCCTGCGCATTGAGAACTTTCTTGAAGCAGAAGTTGCTGGGCGGATCTTTCAATATAGTCAGGAAAGCGTGGAGTATCGATTGGTTTTTTCAAGGGATGGGCAAAATGTCACTATTGCTATGGATGAACTGGCGAAGCTCCCGGAGTCGAAAAAAAAGCAGATGAACCTCGAGATTATGAATGCGGCAAGTAAAGGGGAAGGGTTCCTCTACAGCGGATACCAGATGGGTCAGGCCGTTGATACAGATGATGAGAAGTTGCGGTTTCTTCACGAGGTGTTTGATTTTTTCAACGGCGACGAGTTGCTTTCGGCGATACGGACCATTACAGGTGAGGCAAGCATCGTGAGTGCAGATGCCCAATACACGAGATTTACAGCGGGGCACTTTTTGACTAGACATCGTGATGTCGTCGCGGGCAAAGACAGGCGAGTTGCCTACGTGTTTAGCGCTACCTGGGGCTGGCACCCTGATTGGGGAGGTTTACTACAATTCTATCAGGAAGATGGTACTCCTGAAGACGCGTGGTCGCCGGGCTTCAACACGTTATCCTTGTTTGACACCAGCTATATTCATTCGGTGACCTATGTCACGCCATTTGCACAGGCACCAAGGCTGTCCTTAAGTGGCTGGTTCAGGGGGTTAGCCGCGCCGAGTGTGGGCAGAGAAGTCTGGAATATAAAGTCCAATCTGACAGCATAATCCAGGGGGTATTTAATGTCAGACAATAGTCAGGGTGATTTTGATCAG
>JABJED010000054.1 GCA_018665025.1 Gammaproteobacteria bacterium | reverse complement strand
GGCCGTGATCATACTTTGTTTGCCAAGGCAGCCGGTGTGGTTGAATTCAGCGTTAAAGGGCCGAAGCAGCGTAAATACGTGAATGTCGTAGCGCCGGCAGCCATCGCTGGGGCATAAGCCTTAAAGAAGGTGTATAAAGGCCCTGTCAGTGACAGGGCTTTTTTTTGCACCATTTTCTGGCAACAGTGAGCCATTATGAATTTTGTCGATGAAGCAAGTATCAAGATTGAAGCAGGCAAGGGCGGTAACGGCTGCCTGTCTTTTCGTCGTGAGAAATATATAGAGCGTGGTGGCCCCGATGGCGGAGATGGAGGCAGGGGCGGAAGCGTATACCTTGTAGGTGATGCTGCGCTGAACACCCTTGTGGATTTCCGGTTTCAGCCTAACTATCGAGCTCAAAAAGGCGGGGGTGGTAAAGGAAACGATCGAACCGGGCCGAAAGGGGAAGATTTGTACATTCGTGTTCCTTGTGGCACCAGTCTGTTTGATGAAGAAACCGATGAGTATTTGGGTGACATCAATGATCAGGGGGAAACCCTACTTTTAGCAGCGGGTGGTCGACATGGCCTTGGCAACGTGCGATTTAAGTCGAGTACGAACCGCGCACCGCGGCAAACCACACCGGGGGAACCGGGTGAAACCCGGCAGCTCAGGCTTGAACTAAAACTTATTGCTGATGTGGGCCTTCTAGGGCTACCGAACGCTGGAAAATCGACGCTGATCAGTGTTGTTTCGGCCGCCAGCCCAAAAATCGCAGATTATCCGTTCACGACACTCGTGCCCAACCTCGGAGTTGTGCGGCTTAGCCATGATCAAAGCTTCGTCATCGCTGATATTCCTGGTTTGATTGAAGGAGCAGCCGGTGGCGCCGGCCTTGGGGTACAGTTTCTCAAACACCTTTCCAGAACGCGTTTGTTGTTGCACCTTATCGATGTTGCACCAATGGACGGCAGCGATCCGGTGACTAATTGCCGAACGCTTGAAGATGAACTGGCTCGTTATAGTGAAGGTATTGCTGAAAAGGCCAGATGGCTGGTGTTTACCAAGGTCGATCTGCTGGATGCTGAGGCCAGACAAGGGCTTCCTGAGCTTGCAAAACAAATTGGGGCAGACAGGTACTTTACTATTTCGGCGGTAGCCAATGAAGGTACAGATGCCCTGATGGGCGCTATCGCGGAGTTCCTGGCAGAGTTGGAGCAAGCGGAAGATGACGAGCGGATTCTTCGGGAAACTCATGAGTACTCGCTGCGCAAACGCCAGGAGCGCTGGCAAAAACGTTACAGCGCTGTTGGTGAAACCGACGATGACGATGACGATGACCATGATGTGTCGGTGCACTACGAACCATGAAGACCGAGTTCACTCCTGGCAAAACCTGGGTAATAAAAGTCGGCAGTTCTCTGCTGACTAATCACGGGGCTGGTATAGACCGCCGCCTGGTGCAGGGCTGGGTAGATGATATTGCGACGTTAAAAAATGCAGGGAAACGTATCGTCCTGGTGTCTTCCGGTGCGGTCGCCGAGGGTATGAAACGGCTTGGGTTGTCCGAGCGCCCGCATTCGATACACATGTTGCAGGCCGCCGCAGCCGTCGGCCAGATGGGCCTGATTGAAATGTATGAGTCAGCATTCCAGAACCATCATCTTCATACGGCACAAATACTGTTGACGCATGATGATTTGCGGTCACGCCAAAGATACCTGAATGCGCGGAGCACTTTCTGGCAGTTGCTGGACCTGGGCGTGGTGCCCGTCGTTAACGAGAACGACACGGTTGTCACCGATGAAATAAAATTTGGGGATAACGATACGCTGGCAGCACTTGTTGCCAATCTTATTGGCGCAGAAACATTGCTGCTGTTAACAGATCAGCCGGGACTGATGACGGCTGATCCGGAGCAGGACCCTGGCGCACAACTGGTCACGTCGATGCCAGCGGCTGACAGAGCGTTAGATGATATGGCGGGTGAAGGGTCGGCCCTTGGTCGTGGAGGCATGATCACCAAGATTCAGGCGGCAAGGATTGCGGCAAGGAGCGGCGCTAACACTATTATCGCCTCTGGGCGCGAGCCGAGTGTCATCTCTCGAATCTCCCGGTCTGAGAAAGTGGGTACTTTATTGACTGCCGCCGATGAATCTATGGTCGCACGTAAACAGTGGCTGGCGACATTGCCTGTCAGGGGTACGCTGCTGCTGGACAAGAAGGCCTGTGAAGCCCTGACTGCCGACGGTCGGTCTTTGCTGGCAGTGGGTGTAACAGAAACGCGAGGCGACTATACGCGGGGTGAAATGGTGAGCTGCGTATCAGCCGGCGGGCATGAAGTTGCCCGCGGCATGGTCAACTACGGCGGCGCTGATGTGCAGAGAATCTGCGGAATATCCAGCGACCGTATAGAATCCGTGTTGGGTTTTGTGGTGGAAGAGGAACTCATCCACCGTGACAACCTGGTATTGAGCTAGGCGAGTTACGCTTTAAGCGCTTTCACCCGGGCGTTGAGGCGCGATTTATGACGAGCGGCTTTGTTTTTCTGGATAATTCCATGTGTAACAGCGCGGTCGATCACAGGTACGGCACTAATGTAGGCCGCATTTGCAGATTCATAGTCTCCGGCGTCGACGGCAGCAAGGGTTTTCTTGATTGCGGTTCGGAATGTAGATCGCTGACTCGTGTTATGTCTGCGACGGGATTCATTTTGTCGTGCTCGTTTCTTGGATTGAGCTGAGTTTGCCACTAGGTAGTTACCTGGTCTGGAAAAAAGTAGGCGCGGACTATGGCGATTTACCTCAGAATTGTCAATCAGTTTCCTGCGCCGTTTTGTACCGTGCTGTGAGATGATCCAGCCTCAAAGGCAGTAAATTAACAATGGAACAACCCAACAACTCATTGTCAGGCAAGCTGCTCCGGTCCAGCTTCGTCGTTTCCCTGATGACAATGCTCTCGAGGGTCTTCGGATTGGCGAGGGACATGGTCGTTGCCTATTTCTTTGGTGCAGCGGCAGGTGCTGATGCGTTCTTCCTGGCGTTCAGGATACCTAATTTTTTCCGTCGGCTGTTTGCCGAGGGTGCCTTTGCGCAGGCCTTTGTCCCTGTATTGACCGACTATAAGGAAAACCGGACCCGCGAAGAAGTCAGAGCCTTGATAGGCAAGTCAGCGGGTTCCCTGGGAGCAATCCTGGTGCTTCTGACGCTTGCCGGGGTTCTTGGTGCGGCGGTCGTTATTGGCGTGTTTGCCCCCGGATTTGTCTACCACGGGGACACGGGCAAGTTTGACCTGGCGGTCGATATGTTGCGCCTCACGTTCCCCTACCTGTTCCTGATCTCAATGACCGCGCTGTCAGGTGCCGTGCTGAACACCTACGACAAGTTTGCTGTACCGTCATTTACCCCGGTTCTGCTAAACATTTCCCTGATTGCCAGTGCTGTTCTTTTAAGACCCTACCTTGACGTTCCCGTGATGGCTCTGGCATGGGGGGTTTTGGTTGCGGGTGTTGCGCAACTCACCTTCCAGCTCCCTTTCCTGGCCAGAGAGAACCTGTTGCCGTTACCATCAGTTGATTTTAAAGACCCTGGCGTAAAAAGAATTGGTTGGCTGATGCTGCCGGCTGTGTTTGGGGCTTCCGTTAGCCAGATCAATTTGCTGGTGGATACATTGCTGGCATCTTTCCTGGAAACGGGCAGTCTGTCATGGCTCTACTACTCGGACCGCTTGCTGGAGTTGCCACTGGCACTGTTCGGCATCACCGTTGCTACAGTGATCCTGCCGAGCCTGTCCCGTGAACATACCACTCAATCAGGTGAAGCCTTTTCCGGCACACTGAACTGGGCGCTCAGGCTGGTGCTACTCTTTGGAGTCCCGGCGACAGTGGCGCTCGTCTATCTGGCAGAGCCACTGATTGCAGCCCTGTTCTACCAGGGAGAACTGACGGTCCGTGATGTTGCCATGTCAAGTTACAGCCTTGCTGCCTATGGGGTTGGGCTTCTCGGACACATGATGGTGAAGGTGCTGGCACCCGGATATTTCGCAAGGCAAGACACACGTACACCGGTCAGGTATGGGATATTCGCCCTGGTGGCTAACATAGTGCTGAACTTTGCCCTGGTCTGGCAGTTCAAGCATGTTGGTCTTGCTATGGCGACAAGTATTTCCGCCTTTCTTAATGCTGGTTTGCTGCTGTTCGGGCTTCTCAGGGCCGATGTGCTTCATTTTTCTGCGGGATGGAGGTCATTTCTTTTGCAGATTTCGATCTCCAGCCTTGTCATGCTGCTGGTGCTCTACCTCATTCTTCCAGACATGACTTACTGGATCAGTGAAGGTTTTGTCTCCAGAATGGTCACTATCGTTTTAATCTGCTTCGCTGGTGCTGTAAGTTATGCGGCTGTACTGCTCTGTACTGGATTCAGGTACCAACAGTTGGTTCGCTAATGGAAGTTATTCGAGGACTACTCAACGTCAGGGAAAAACATCGTGGCGCAATTGTCACGATAGGTAACTTCGATGGCGTTCACAAAGGGCACCAATCGATATTGAAAGAAGTCAGGGCCAGGGCAGACAAGTTGAATGTGCCTGCCATGTTGATTTGTTTTGAGCCCCAGCCAAAAGAGTTTTTTGATTTATACGATGCCCCGGCGCGGCTGACCCGGTTTCGAGAGAAGGTCGACCTGCTCTCTGATCAGGGAATTGACTACGTTTATTGCGTTAAGTTTGATGAGAAAGCCAGGACCATGACCGCAGTGGAGTTCGTCAGGATACTGGTTGAGGAAATCGGTATTTCAGCGCTCTTTGTGGGTGACGATTTTCATTTTGGATTTGATCGAAGTGGCGACTTTAAATATCTGCAGGATGTTGGAAAGTCCCATCATTTTGACGTCATCAATATGTATACGATCTCTCATGACAATGAACGCGTCAGCAGTACCCGCATAAGGGAAAGCCTTGCCCAGGGTGATTTTGAGCTGGCGGAGAGCCTGCTCGGTTATGCTTACTCTATTTCCGGCAAAGTCATTTATGGACGCCAGATAGGAAGAACGCTGGGTGTTCCTACCGCGAATATTCAGCTAAACCGTTATGTTGCACCGATCACCGGGGTTTTTGCGGTTGAAATGTTGTTTGATGGTCAGGCCTTCCCCGGGGTCGCGAATGTGGGCGTTCGCCCGACCATTGATGACCACACCCTAAAACCTATTCTGGAGGTGCACCTGTTCGATTTTTCTGATGATATCTATGGTAAGACAGCAAAGGTAGTCTTCCGGCAGAAGATCCGGGAGGAAAAGAAATTCGCAGGGATAGAAGCATTAAAAGCAGCCATTATGAACGATATTGAAGACGCTAAGGTCTTCTTCAGAGGCGCATGACGGTGTGGTACTATTTTTCTATTAGTACGGTATTTCTGGTTGTCGATCAGCTGACTAAAAACTTTATGGCTGGGTTTCTGCCATTGTGTGTCCCTGGTAATTGCCAGTCGATTGAGGTTCTGCCGGTTTTTAAACTCACCGTTTTGCACAACACCGGTGCGGCGTTTAGTTTCCTGGCCGATGCGGGTGGCTGGCAAAAAGGCTTCCTTGTGGCTGTCTCTCTGGCGGTAAGCCTGTTTATTGGTGGGTGGCTATATCGTATTCACAGGGAGCAGCGATTGCTGGCACACGCTCTGGCGTTTATTTTGGGTGGTGCTTTGGGTAACCTTGTTGACAGGGCGGTTCAGGGTTATGTGGTCGATTTTTTGGTTTTCCATTACGAGGCTTATTACTTTCCAGCCTTTAATATTGCAGATACGGCCATCAGTATAGGTGCAGGATTGTTGATTATTGATATGTTCAGGCAAGGTAAACGGGGGCATACAAATGAATAATGTCCCGATTGGGCCTGGAACCAGGGTAACCCTGATCTTCAAGCTGGCGCTTGCCGCAGGCGATGTCATTGATTCTACCGGTGATGAATCAGCGACCTTTGAAGTGGGTGATGGCAGTCTGCTGCCAGGTTTTGAGGCTGCAATGTATGGCATGAAAGCCGGCGATTCAGGGGAACTGCCCATTGCTGCGGAGCAGGGCTTCGGACTGCCCAACGAAGAAAACGTTCATATGATGAAAAGGGCGCTTTTTGATGTGTCACAAGAGCTGGTAGAGGGCTTGGTCGTTTCTTTTTCCGATGGTGAAGGCGGCGAGCGCCCGGGGGTAGTCAATCGGTTGTTCGACGAGTTGGTTGAGGTGGACTTTAACCATCCACTTGCGGGTCAGGACCTTTTGTTTAGCGTCCAGGTCAAACAGGTCGAGCAGATCTCTGCTGAGATCCTGCGGATGTAATAGCGGGGTTTATTTGAATACGCATAATGCCAACAAAACCGCATCGGAGTGATGTTATGAAGATGAAAGGATTTTCCCTGGTTGAATTGATGATTGCGCTGGCAATTATTGGGGTGATTAGTTCCATTGCCTATCCCAGTTATCAGGGCTATATACAGGATACCTATCACGGGCAGGCCCAGGCGGACGTGAAAGCCTGTGGAATGACACTGGAGCGTTTCTACGCGAATGACTTCACTTACGTCGACGGCGAAGCGGAGTGTACGCTCTGGTCGCCCGCCAGCGGTACGTTTGCTGCCAGGCGATACGACCTGGCGAGGGAGATTCCTCCCCTGGCGCAAAGTTATACAATCACCGCCACCCCAGACAGTGGTACCTGCGATGACAGGTGTTATAGCCTTCAATCAGACGGGACGGAATTGGTCTTTTAGAGGCCTGACCACCTGTCACCCGATTGTTCCCGCTTATCGGGGTCAGGCGCTCATGTCATGACAATTCTATAGAATCGCTGGAGGCCTGATTTACATCGGGTACCGGTTTATGGGAGTTGTATGAGGCGTTTCGAAGGTTTCACTATGATAGAGATGTTGTTCGTTATCGTGATTATCGGTATCGGCATGTCTATTGCTGTGCCCAGCTTTCAGGGAATGCTGCAAAGAAACCGGCTGGCAACTCAAGCTAATGATTTAACCATGGCCATAAACCTGGCCAGGTCCGAGGCAAGCAGAATTGGCAACATTGTCAGCCTGCAGGCCCTGGTTGGTACCGCCGGGAATGAGTTCGGTGGCGGATACTGCCTCATCACTGACAATCCGGGAGACTGCACCGATGACGCAGATAATACAGTTATCAGGCGCTTCCCTGCCCTGACCGGAGGAGCGACGCTTGAGGGCGTAGATGACGCCCCAAACAGCGGCGACTGGGATTCGCCCCGTACCTCGATTCAATTCAATGGCCGGGGAGGGCTGAGTGGAACAAGCAACCAGGTTAGATACCTTGATCTATGTCTGGATGGGCAGCTCGGTCGCCGGATCCAGCTGGCGCTGATCGGTAGGCCCAAGGTCTGGAGAGAAGCAGAACCCGGTGATCCAGTCCCTTCAGTGCAGCCGGATTGCTGATATGAAAACGCTTTTACTTTCCCGACAACGACAAAAAGGCTTCTCCCTGATCGAGGTGCTTGTTTCAGTCGTCATCATGTCAGTTGGCATTCTTGGTGTCGCAGGATTACAGGTGCTAAGCCTGCAACAAAACAGGAGCTCATTGTTTCGTTCAGAAGCACTCATGCTGGGTGGTGACATGCTTGATCGGATGCGCGCAAACCCGCTTGAAAATTATGCTGGGGTTGATTTTCAAGATCCGCCGCCGCCGTCGGCGTCCAACTGTGTTGCTGACAGCTGTACCGCGGCCCAGATGAAAGACTTCGACATTGCATGGTGGCGCTGCTCGATCAATCACCTGGATGCCAGCAACAATCCTTTTGAAATTTGCGTCACCTTGGGTGTGACAGGTTCGTCACTGCCTGGAGGACAAGGAGAAATAGCGGATATCGGAGACGAAACGAATTGCCCCGTTGAGGCCGGGGAATCCTGTGTGATTGTCCAGTGGGTTGAGAGCCAATCTAAGAACCAGACCTTTAGCTCGGTCACGCTTCGGGCAAGGATCAACTGATGTATCGTTTGCTGCAGAAAGGTTTGTCCCTCGTCGAGCTGATGATCTCGTTGACCGTCGGGTCAGTTATTACTGCTGGGGTTGTGCAGTTATTCAGTGCCAACTCTGAAACGTATGGCGTGATGACAGGACAGTCTCGGATGCAGGAATCTGCCCGGTTTTCGCTCGACTTTATTGGTCGTGATATCTACAAGGCAGGTTATTTTGGATGTTTTTCGAGTAATGAACAGCTTTTCTGGACCGCGGCAAGTGGTGACGACATACCCTATGAATTTGATCTAAGAAGTGGGCTCGAGGGCTATAACGCGTCTAACGTAGATCGTGCCTGGAATCCGGAGCTGGACGATCTGCCAACGACAGTTAACGGGACGAATACCAATGTGTTTGTTGCCGGCACAGGCATTAATACAGACAACATTGTAAGTGGCACAGATGTCATAACAATAAGGAGCCTTTCGCAACAAGACGTTGAAACCCGTTTGGCAGAGGCGCTTGTAAACGCCACCGATGATATTGAAGTCGTGAAGCCCGCCGATGGCACCGAACTTGGTTTCGATGTAGGTGATCTTGCAATGATTCACGATTGCGAGAAAGCGACGATATTTCAGGTGACTGGCCCAGTGCCCGGCTTATCAACCGAGTCGGATCCGATCGTTATTGAGCACGACGTTGACATAGCGGTCCCTTGGGGGAATAGTTTTGCGAGATTGGCGATTAAAAACAGCTTTGATACAGACGCTTATGTTAGTGCCATTGAGACGAACACTTACTTTATTGCTCCCGGTGAAGGGGAAAACAATAGTGGCCAAGCGCCGCTCTCACTGTGGAGAAAATCCGGAACAACATCCCCGGTTGAACTTGTTGAGGGGATCGAAAATCTGCAAATTCTTTATGGTGTATCGACCGACGATGACCTTACTCCAAACCAATACGTGAGCTCAATCAACGATGTAAGCCTGAAAGATGTCGTGACCATTCGAGTCACGGTGATCGCTAACTCTATTGATGATGTTGGTGGTTCCAGCGCCCCAACACACGGCTGTATTATCCAAAACTGCTATACAGGTGAAGATGAAGCAGCGATAGACGGTTTGATACGCCGAGCTTTCACCCAAACTTTTATGCTCAGAAACAGAAGCTAATGATGATGAAGCGAAACAAGCAGACAGGGAACAACAAACAAAAACAAGAGGGTATCGTCTTGTTCATGAGCCTGGTCATGTTGCTGTTACTGACAATGTTAGGAGTTTCATCGATTCAGACGACGTCACTGCAGCTACGGATGGCGCGCAACGCCAATGATGGGAATCTCGCTTTTCAGGCAGCGGAAGTGGCGCTGCGAGACGGAGAAGATCTTCTGGAGAATCTTAACAGCCTGACGACTGATTTTGGCGTTCTCCCTCCCCCTGGCGATGAATGCCCAACCTTTATAGTACGGGATGGTTATTACTTTGAGGCAGCGCCCTGCGCCGCTCCAAACTGGAAGGAGTTGGACTGGACCGGCGACACTGGGTTTATAGATAGTACAATCAACGTTACCGGTGTGGCAACTCCGCCAAAATATATCGTCGAGCACGTACAAACAATCATTGCAGATGCAGATGCACTGAATCTTGATAATATTGGCGACGATATAGGGGCTGGTCAAACTGAGGTTTTTCGAGTGACTGCTCGGGGATATGGCGCCACTGCAGCTGCGCAAGTCATGATTCAAGGAACCTACGGGAAGCAATTTTAGGTCGCTAAAAGAGCGAAGTAGAACCTTTCGTTCAGTTAATTCGACCCTTGAGTCAATGGTTCGGCTACAAGCTATATCTTGCCTGTATATTATTCTTGGCGTTCGTTCGGTAGAACGGAGCAGCACGTAAAATTGATAAATCGAGAAAACCTATGCGCAACTATTTTACCTTTGGACGACATAAATGGGCGTCACGATTATTCGCGTTAAGTGTGTTTTGCACGGTCCAACTTTGTTGTTCCTTCGCGTTAGCGCACAAGAACTCTGACGGTACCCACGTTCTTGCGGTTGATGACCAGGTTACCGTGCCGTTAGGTGAGACCAGTTTCATTTTTTGTCATCAAGACAACGATAACCTGAACGGAAAACAAGCACCTTTGACGACGCAGAATCGGAATGGCTCCTTTAAGATTACCGACAGTGGCCCGATGTCAGCTGCCTCTTTGGTTAACGAGGCGCGCTGTAATGATGCGTTTCTGCTCAGGTCTGATTATTTCAATGCAGTGAGTATTTCGCTAACGCCCGGGGCGCAGGGTACTGGATCCATCCGTTATAGAATCAAAGATGGCAAGAGAAAGAATTTTACCAGGAACAAAGACAACAATAATGCCGGTTGCAATAGCCCTGGTATCAATAATGACTCCTGTGGGATTCTGACGGTTACCGTGGGCGCGACCAATCTCACCGTAACATCGGGTCCTACGGCGCCAGCGATCGATGAAAACAGCGGCGCGGGTCAAGTTATCTATACCGTAACTGCTAATGCTACCGCTGGGTTGTACGATACAGAACCGCTAATTTACAGTTTTGCTGGGGGCGCTGATGACGCTTCTTTTTCAATAGATTCATCGAGTGGGCAAGTGACGCTAGTGAACGATCCGGATGCCGAAGTTAAGGACTCATATAGTTTTGATGTGCAGGTTGCCGACGTCGGTGGCAATGAGTCTGCGGTCCAAAGCGTCTCCCTGGTAATCAATGGCTTGAACGATAATGATCCCGTGCCGCAGGGGAATAGTTTTACCGTGGTTAAGGGGCAGACGGCGACCCAAAGTAACCTGGATACTGGCAATAACCTGTTGCAGGGTTTAACCGACAATGATGCAGGTGATACCCACACGGTAAATACTGCAGCGGTGTCAGGTCCTAGCAACGGCACTTTGGCACTATCAGCTAACGGTACGTTTTCGTACACCCATGATGGTACTGAAAACTTTAGTGACAGCTTCACGTTTGAGGCCATTGATTCAAATGGTAACGTGGGTAGCGCATCGGTCTCGATAACCGTCATTGAGGAAGATGATCATGACCCGGTGCCGCAGGCAAATAGTTTGACCGTCGCAGAGGGACAATCAGCAGATCAGACCGATTTGGATACAGGGTCTAATCTCTTGCAGGGTCTAACGGACGCAGACGTGGCTGATACGCATACTGTGAATACAACGCCATTGGTAGGTCCCAGTAACGGCGCCTTGTCATTGTCGGCCGACGGCACATTTAGCTATGTTCACGACGGTTCCGAGAATTTCAGTGACAGCTTTCGTTTTGAGGCGATCGATTCGACCGGTAATACGGGCAGCGCCATGGTGATCATTACGGTCACAGAAGTAAATGATAACGATCCGGCGCCGCAAGCCAATAGCGTCACGGTGAACCAGGCCGAATCAGTGACCCAGAGCGATCTTGATACAGGGGCTAACCTGTTGCAGGGTTTAATCGACGCGGACTCGGGTGACACTCACAGTGTCAATACGACGCCGGTGTCAGGACCCAGTAACGGCACCTTGGTATTGGCGGCTAACGGGACCTTTAGCTATACCCACGATGGCACGGCTAACCTGGCGGATGCGTTTACCTTTCAAGTGATCGATTCAGGGGGTAACACGGGGGATGCCACAGTCACCATTACAATCACGATACCGGTTGTTGACGCAGCGCAGCCAGAGGCATTTGACGATCATTACAGTGTTTTTGCTGGGCTGGTGATGGAAGAAGATGGTGCCCCTATCACCTTCAACGTTCTGTCTAACGATCAGCTGGGTGACGAGCCTGCCTATGTGATTAGAGTAGGTCAGCAAATCACGGATTCCGAGGGTATACCGCGTGCATGGCGAACCACTTCGCGATTGGTCGATACGTCTAACACGGGGGACTTTTCCATTGCGATGAATGGGGAGGTCAGTTGCTCGAGCGATGAATGCCTGGGAGGGCAGACAGCTGACTCGACGTTAATCGGATTTACGGTTGGAGAAAATTCCATCATATACCGGCCCGGGCTAAATTTTAATGGTGAGGACTCTTTTACCTATTGCATCCGAGATGCAGTCCATTCACCAGTGGATGACAGCTGCGCAACGGTGACAGTTTTGGTGACGCCAGCTAACGATTTACCTAGAGTGCCTACGGAAATCGTATACACCATGGATCAGGGTGATGGCCTTTTCGTTTCTGTCGGTAACGGGCTCGGCAGCGTTGTGGATCGTATTGATAACACGGTGATTGACGGGTTGGCCTGCGATCCAAGTGACCTAAGCTGCACTCGAACGTCGGATACCTTGTACTTTTCCGTCACTAGCTTAACGACTGATCAGGGCGGTGTTTTGGAGGCATTTAATAGTGACGGTACATTCACGTTTAGGCCGAGTGCATCGTTCTTCGGGGCGGAGGGTTTCTTTTTTACTGTATGTGACTCGGCGGTCCCATCTGCGGAGACATGTACTGACGGCAACTATGTCACGATCATCGTTAATGAAGGAGGCTCTGCGCCAACGGGTTCGACTGACGGTGTAGTCGAGGTTGATTTTGATCTTGCCGAGATTCCGCTCGAACTGTTGCTGGGTACCGAGGCGAATGTCCTGGTGGTTCACGATGATTCAGGCTCTATGAGCTGGGATATCCTCACAGAAGGAGAGTCGGGTAAATATCGTTTTGGTGGAAATAGAGCGCTTTATACTCTCAGTAAGGCAACGAGTAATAGTTACAGATACCGTGCGGCGAGCGAAAAAGCACAGACTAATACGGGTTACTGGCGTCTGCGAAATTCGCGATATAACAAGGTGTACTACAATCCGAACACCCGCTACGAGCCATGGGTAGGGTTGGCGCCGGGTGGGCTTAGTTACCCTCCTTCAAACCCGGCAAGCGCATTGCATAATCCGGTTTCGCCCAATGGGAGTTCGACTAACCTGCTCGACAATCAGCAGTATACCGCGTACGGGAGTAACGGCAATTACACGAACGTTAACCTTTACCTGCCGCGCTACTATGTCTGGGTAAACAAGGATGCCTCAGAAGTTAACCCGGACCTTGACGCGACACCTTCTCCCTATAAGGGCTCTGACGCTAGCTATTGCGTGCGAACCTGGCCTATTGACCCGGTTAACGAAGCGAGATGCCTATCTGATGGGCTTCTGGTTGAGATTAAGCCTGCGTCACAAGGTGGGTCAGATAGCTACCCCAGACCGGAATCCAGAACGGATTGTGTCACCTCGGATAATTCCTGTTCCTTTCAGGAGGAACTGCAGAACTTTGCAAACTGGTTCACCTACTCACGAACTCGAGAGTTTACCGCTAAGTCGGCCCTCGGCAGGGTAATAGCAGGGTCCGAGAACCTTCGGGTGGGCTTCACCACCCTTCGCCCGACTAGACCCAATGAGCCAATCAGGACTATGAACAGTTCTGAGAGAACGGGCGCCAAGGCAGACTTACTCAATACAATTTACGAGACTTACTCTAGTGGTGGTACGCCACTAAGGCAAGCGCTGAGGGGAGCGGGTCGACATTTTGCCTGCAAAAGTGGAGACATCTATGGTTCAAGCAGTAATTCGGCCCCGGGAGATTCGGCGTGCCCAGTTTTAGCAGCGCCCAACGGTAACTGCCAGCAAAACTTTACGCTGTTGATTTCTGATGGTGCGTGGAACGGAAGCAGCCCTTCGATCGGAAATTCTGACAACAATAACAATACAGATTTCGATGGTGGCGTATACGCTGGCGGAGCCTCCGATACCTTGGCCGACGTTGCGATGAAGTACTACGAAGAGGATATACACCCAGGGCTTCAGGATGAAGTGCAGACTTCGGCAAGGGATATCGCTGGCGCTGCGGAAGATGCGTTCAGGGACAATTCTAATGTCCTGATGCACCAGCATATGAAGACTTTCACGGTTGGTTTTGGTGTAAACGGTCTTGTCGAAGAAGAAGACGTACCAACGAACTACACCACTACCTTTAACTGGGGCAACCCAACCAATTCGGAGAGTAAGATCGATGATATGCGGCACGCTGCGCTCAACGGGCGTGGTCAGTATCTCAGTGCGGCAAATCCCCTGGAGTTTTCAGAGGCCTTGGAGAAAGCTTTTGCAGAGTTCCAGCAGGGAAGTGGCGCAGCATCGGCTGTCTCATTTAACTCACAGGAAATTCTCCAGGACACGCTGGTATTCCGTTCTTTCTATAACACAAAGACCAATACTGGCGATCTGATCGCGCAGAGAATTTCCCCTGATGGCGTCGTAACAGAGGAGCCTGTCTGGGAGGCGGCCACCCAACTAGATGCAATAGCGTCGAGCGACCGCGTGATTTTGACCTATAACGGCCAAGATGGAATACCCTTTAGGCCGGCTGCTCTCAACACCGCCCAAAGGGCAGCCTTTAGCGTGGCACCTGGTGGCGATCCAATAGACACGGTGATAAGCCAGCGCGTGTCGTACCTGCGAGGTGACAATGCTAACGAACGTCCTGTTGGTAACTTCCGGGAACGTCCAGGCATCGCCGGTCGCCTGGGTGATATTGTGCACTCAGCGCCCACCTTCATTGGTCCTCCATCGAGGTTACGCAGAGGCAGTGCGCCGTTCCCTGAGGGTGCGGGTCTCTACTCACAGTTTCGGTTCGACAATAAGGATCGCGAGTCTGTAATTTACGTTGCCGCTAATGATGGCATGTTGCATGGGTTCCATGCTGAAACTGGTGATGAAGTGGTCGGCTATTTGCCGAATAATCTGATTACCGGCACCTACAGTAATAGGGTTACGAATTTGCTCGATTACCAATATACCCATAAATACTTTGTGGATTCGACACCAGCCATCAACGATGTCTACTTAGATGTCGACGGTGATGGTGATAAAGAGTGGCGGACCATCCTGGTCAGTGGCCAGGGAGGTGGCGGTAAAGCTTACTTTGCGCTGGACATTACTGATCCAACCGCGTTTGGTGATCTTACGTCAGATCAGGTAGTGCTGTGGGAGTTCACTGATGAAGATGACACTTACCCGACTGACGGGTTGGGTAACCCGTTGCTTACTGACGCAGACGGGGACGGTGATGTAGATGACCAGCGTCAGGATCGGTTGTCACCGTCACAGCCCGTCAAAGACCTTGGCTACACGTTGAGTGTGCCGACTATCGTGATGAGTAACATGTTGGATGATGACTTTGAAAACATCTGGGTTGCAGTAGCGGGTAATGGTTACAACTCTACCGCAGGTATTGCCAAGTTGTTGGTTATGTTCCTTGAAGGTGGATTAGATGGCACGTGGTGTCACCCTGACGTTAACCATAATGTTATCCCTAATGGCAGCTATCCCGCTACCTGTCAGGATGGCGATCCGCAGGACTTTGTTAAATTGGATACCGGGTTCGGTGCGCTAACAGGTGTTCCAAACGGTCTGGGTGAACCCAGGCTCATCGATGCAGATGGCAACGGCACTGCCGACTATGCTTACGCCGGTGACCTGCAGGGTAACTTCTTCCGTTTTGACATGACTGACGCTGATTTCAATAACTGGAGTGTGACCAAGATTTTTAAGGCCCAGTACAGGCCAGGTACAGCAGATGAGAAAAACCAGCCGATCACCACTCAACCGCTTGCCGTCGTTCACCCTACGGAAGATGAAGGCTTTATAATCATTTTTGGCACAGGTGCTTATCTGCGCAACGGCGACTCTACCGATGGAGAAACCCAGTCTATTTACGGTATCTGGGATCGGCTTGGGGCAAGGCTTGTATTGAAGTCCGAACTTCAGGCCCAAAGTTATACCAATGTTGACGATGCGTTGGGCAAGTTAAGAACCCTCTCAGATAATGATGTTGACTATACTGTCGCTGGTGCTCAAAAAGGTTGGTATAACGATCTTGATTCTCCAGCGGCAGGCGCTTTGCCAGGTTCTCCAGCCGAGCTTCCTGGTGAGAGGGCTGTAAGAAACATACAGTTGCGTGGTGGCATCGCGTTCGTGAACTCTATCTTCCCAAGGGAAGCTGGGAGTTGCGTTGGGCTGGCGGGTGGTGCAGTCTTGTCGTTCTGCCCGGCTACCGGTGGTTCAATCTGCTTTAATCGAACCGTGTTTGACCTGAACGACGACGGTACCTTCGATGGTAGCGACGATATAGGCGGCGTTTATACGGCTGCGGGTATCATCCTTGAGGACCCTTCGCCGCCCACAGACTCGACGTTCATCGATAATAAACGAGTGACCCAGTATGGCCGGGAGCTGCACATTATTTCAACGAACACGTCGGTAAGCGGAAACACAGGCCGGTTGTCATGGAAGCGACTAGAAACGGTAGATTAGGAGAAATAGGGTGAAAAAGTTACTGATGTTACTTGTCTTGATGATGCCGTTAGTTGTGTTAGCAGAGACCTTCGATGAAATGCTGCAAGGGTTGGATGGTCAGGCTTTTAAAAGGTCTGAAAATGGCGTTATTGTTGAGCTGAACTATGTGACCAGAACGATCCAGGTCAGCGGTTATGACTACCAAGTCAGCCCCGCTTTTGGCGAAAATGTGACGGACATTTCGTTATATGGGACCTCGGCTGGATCACTCGAACTTCTGTCCGTTGGGATGAAAGTAGAGATGGAGTACTTCGAGCTTGGGCATGCAAGATTGGCGATGGCGATAAAAGAACTTGACTCAAACCTTGAAGTTGAATTCTAACATCTAAGCTGCCGACCTTTCCGGTCGATGGGGTGTCCAGCCTTATCGACCGAACGGTTCTGCCTGACCCTGCCCTGTACATTGATCACGATCTGGCGTGCATACTTCGGGTTGGCGTCGGCCGGGCAGACGACAAAATTCCCGTTTTGAAATTTCGTATATCCCATCGACGTCATCTGTAGGTACTGTTTGTTCTGGAATGCACGCCAGGTAACTGAGTTATCAGAGTTATTGTTTGATATACGAGCGATGAGGTTTTCTTCAGGTTCATGCCTTGCGTTTCTGTTCCTGTCCAGGAACACCGAAAGTTCACCTGCCCAGGAAGCGCCACATTTTCCGTTAGCCTTTGTCGCGCATAATGTCGCGACCGTGTGGTATTGCACCGCTGTGTGACGGGTAAAGTTGACGGCGGCGACCAGCCGATTGATTGAGGATGTCGTTTTAATGCGAATGAGCATGGCGTTAATGGGCGGAATCACGAATGCCATCAACGTCAGGCTAATCCCCAGAACTGTGATCATCTCGAAGGTGGAATATCCAGATCGAAGGCCGCGCATAACAGTGTCCCGTTACTAATAATGCTATCTGGCATCAGATTAGAGCGGGAGCTGTGGGATTAATGCAGGACTTCTCGTCCAGGTGTGCGAGCGTTTAACCAGTCAACAGGTGAGTCTAATCCAGGCCCAGTTTTTTCAGCTTGTAGCGTAACGCGCGGAAGGTAATACCCAGCTTCCTGGCCGCTGCTGTTTTATTCCATCGAGTTGTTTCAAGGGCGTCAACGATGAGGCTCTTTTCAATATTTTCCAGATAGGAATCCAGCGACTCCTCATCTTTCGGTAGCGCTGATCCGGGTGTTTTATCAATAGCCTCTTCTGGCTCCCGCGCGTCGCCCTCGCCATCGTATACTGGTTTGGTGAATTGCTCGTCTGTCGGAGACGTAAGGGTCAACTGCAGATTGTCAGGCATGATGATATCGTGCTCACACAGCGTGATGGCTCTTTCCAGGATATTCGCAAGCTCTCGAACATTCCCGGGGAAATGATACCTGGTGAGTTCGTTGATCGCCTCGCTGCTGAGCCTGGGCTTCGGGACCTGGTAGTCATCTGCAATCCTGCTGAGTAAATCCTCGGCAAGAACAGGAATGTCCTCAGCGCGCTCCCGAAGGCTTGGCACGTGGAGCTCTATGACATTAATACGGTAAAAAAGATCTTGCCGGAAGGTCCCGCGCTCAACCTCGGTTGTCAGGTCCTTGTGAGTTGCGCTCAGAATTCGCACATGAACACTTAGTTCCTGCTGCGAACCAATCGGCCGGATCGCCTTCTCCTGAATACCTCGGAGCAGCTTCACCTGCATTGGAAGGGGGAGGTCTGCTACTTCATCCAGGAAAAGCGTTCCTTCATTGGCAGCCTGGAAGAGGCCTTCCTTGTCAGCTACCGCGCCTGTAAAACTTCCCTTGGTGTGACCAAAAAACTCGCTTTCCATTAGCTCGCTGGGGATTGCACCGCAGTTAACGGGAATGAATGGACCCCCGGCACGCGGACCATTTTCGTGAATCGATCTTGCCACCAGCTCTTTACCACTGCCGGATTCGCCACTGATATAGATAGGAGCCTGGCTTCTCGCCAGTTTTGATATCTGCTTGCGCAGTGCGATCATTACAGTTGTTTCACCCAGAAGGCTGGGTGAATCGATGGCGGTTTTGGTGTCCAGGGGCTTCAGGTTCAGCGCTGTGTCGACAAGACTCCGCAAGAGTTCGAGGTTGACTGGCTTGGAAACGAAATCGAATGCACCCGCTTTCAATGCTTCAACCGCGGAATCTATACTGCCGTGTGCGGTGATCATTGCAACGGGTACCTGTGGGAAGTTGCTGTTAATGTGTTGGACGAGCTCAATGCCGTTACCGTCCGGCAGGTTCATATCTGTCATACAGAAGTCGAATTCGTTGTTTTGTAATAGCGCCTTGGCAGAGGTTAGATCTTTTGCGCTTAATGTTTCGATGCCCATACGACCCAGTGTGATCTCCAGAAGCTCACGAATGTCAGGTTCGTCATCGACAATAAGTGCCTTCTTCTTTGGCATTGGTTTTTATGGTTCCGTGAAAGTTATCTTGAACGAACTTCCGCCCGTGTCTGCTCGTTTGTAATTAAGTCGAGCATCGTTCGCGGCACATAGTTCTCTTGATAAATAGAGGCCAAGACCCGTTCCGGTCGTTTCTGTAGTGTAGAATGGTTCGAAGAGGTTGGACACTAATTCCTCATCAACACCATGTCCGTAATCAATAATTTCAAGGAACGGTAAGCGTGTCTGGGGGTCCCTTCCACCCCGTATCGCCAGTCTCGGTTCGCTTGTTTTCTTTTTGCTGTATCTAACGCCATTTTGGCAAAGGTTCTCCATAATCTGTGATAAATGAAGTGGGTCTGCTGTTATGACGGTATCGTTGGGATCCAGCAGTACCGTGATCTGGGGTTTTTCCTGCCCATTGGTTTCGAACTCTGTCACGAAGTTCGACAGCCACTGGGCCAGTATAATTATTTGCGGCTCTGCTGATTTTCTTCGCGACAGCTGTAGTACGTTTTCGATAACGCCATTCATTCTGACACTGTGGTTTTGAATGATCTCGCACAGGCGAGCGTCACCTTTGTCGAGGTTTTTTGATTCCCCTAATAGCTGAGCTGCGTGGCTAATGGCGCCGAGCGGATTTCGGATTTCATGGGCGATGTTGGCGGAGAGTCGGCCGAGGGAAGCCAGCTTGAGTTGTTGTGCCTGCTTTTGAACTTCGGTGCTGTCCTCAAGAAAGATGAGCGTATCGGCTTCCGGCGAGGGCGTATGCAATTCCGAAAATGTTGCAACAAGCTCCTTGCCTGTCGCAGTCACGTTAAAGGTTACTTCACCGTGCGAAGGATCATCCCGCCAGCGGGTGACAGCGTGAAGGAGGTTATCGGGAACACTTTCATAATCAGAGCCAGGTTGAATGGGTGTAGAAAGAAACCTCTCTGCGGACTGGTTCATCAGCCTTGGTTTACTATCGTTAGTCAGCACCACAACACCTGTCCGAAGACCACCAATGACCAATTGGTTGATTTGTTCCAGCGTATAAACCTCGGTCTGTCGTTTTTGTAGTTGGCGTGACAGGGTCTGGAACAGGATATTGGTTACAAAGTAGACGATTCCCAGGAGCCCGGCCTGGAAGAAACTTTGGATATCATTTTCATTAAGAAAAAATAGATAGAACTCGCCATAGATTGTCAGGATAAAGGCGATCGCTGGTAGCACGGTCGATACTCGGCCGTAAACCATGCCTCCGGCGAAAGCGAGGGTAAAGAACAGGAAGCTACCGAGCCCGGAACTGACCCCGCCGCTGGCAGACATCAGTAGCGTTAGGGCGATGATGTCCCCGATAATCACAAAGATTGCAGTCATCGGTTTTGACAGAAAGTTAACGTTGGCGAACAGCGTAGCGATGCCGAGCACTACGTTAACAATGATGTAACTGAAGATGGTGATCTTGAAAAGTTCCGGGTCTACCTTGCCAACAAAATCATTAAGATTGGGGTCCAGGAACAGGAACAGGAACAGGAACAGGAAAGAGATTAATACGCGGTAATAATTATAAATCCTGAATATTGTGGCCTGTTGGGCTTTTATTTGTTCTTCCAAGAATGACTGGTCGAACTGCTTCATGGTCTGTTGCTAGCCTAAGAGCCCAAAAGTCACCACATTCAGCCAGCCACGACCCTTGGCTCGAATACCTTTGTTCTTTCTAAAGTTTCCCTGATCGTCCAGGGACTTATGTTCAGGGTAGTTGCTATTGAGTACCAGCAAGGCTTCCTCTGCTAAATCGTTCATTTTCAGCAGTTGGTAGGCCTCTACCATTATTGCCAGCGCATCTGGTACCGCCACGGCCCCCTGGAAATTTTCAAATACATAACGGCCCCGGTTCGCCGCGGCGACATAGGCGCCGCGCTTGATGTAATAGCGGGCTACATGTATTTCGGCTGTAGCAAGCAGGTTGCGCAGGTATTTCATTCTTTTTTGGGCGTCTGGCGCATACTCGCTGTTTGGAAATCGATTGATTAGCTGGGAAAAATCCTGGAAGGATTCCCTGGCGGCACCTGGGTCACGAGTAGACGGGTCCATGGGGATGAAACTGGATAGAAAGTTTTTATCCTGTTCATAGGACACCATGCCCTTGAGGTAATACGCATAGTCGACATTGGGATGCGTGGGGTGCAATCGGATAAATCGATCTGCAGCGGAACGTGCGGCTTCAGGCTGCGCGCTTTTGTAATAGGCAAAGATAATCTCAAGCTGAGCCTGTTCTGCGTACCGTCCAAAGGGAAAGCGAGATTCCAGTAGCTGGAGCTTCTGGATGGCGCCCGCATAGTTGCCGGCCCTGAGGCTATCCTGCGCAGAGGTGTAGTAAGCCAGTTCAGTAGCTTCCAGATCGTCCTCTACCTCATCTTTAGAACAACCGGTTATGAGAGCAAGAGAGAGTAGGATTACAGTAATATAACGCATGAGTAAGATCTGAGTGCTTGAAAATCGGCTAATTAAACCATAGCCTCTGCGCAAAGCCCAATAAGTAGCGCTTGTGCCCCTTCAAATACATCATAAGTTAGTGATTCCCAAGATACACACTCTTCGGCGACTGGATCAGTCTGTGTCGGAATTGCTGCCTCAGTACTCGAGAGCTCGCCTGCAACAATGGATCAAAGCAGGCGATCTGACCGTCAATGGCAAACCGGCCAAGTCAAAGGATCGTCTGGTCGGTGGAGAGAAGGTGCAGGTATCCGTTTTTGAGGAAGACAACGACGACCGCGCAGAAGATATACCGTTAGATGTAGTGTTCGAAGATGAGCACCTGCTAGTCGTCAACAAGGCGCCAGGGCTGGTAGTCCATCCAGGGGCCGGAAACCCCGGCGGCACCCTGCTAAATGCATTGCTTCATCATGAGTCAGGGCTTGCCTCGATCCCCCGGGCCGGCATTGTTCACAGGCTCGATAAGGAAACCAGCGGTTTGATGGTCGTCGCCAAGACGTTGGAAACACAGAACCATATCGTCAAGGAAATTCAGGCAAGAACTGTGTCGCGAATATACGATGCCCTGGTTTACGGTGTAGTCACCCGGAGGCAGGGTCGCGTGGATCGTGCGATTGGCCGACACCCTGTTCACCGAAAAAAAATGGCGATCCGCAGAGACGGCAAAGAAGCGCGGACCAATTATCGTGTCCTGGAGCAGTTTGGCGAGCACGCCCTCGTTGAATGCCAGTTGGATACCGGTCGAACGCACCAGATCAGGGTTCATCTTCAATCCCTTGGCAATCCATTGATTGGTGACCCGACTTATGGCGGGCATTACAGGCGACCAAGGTCCGGGGATGAATGGCTGTCAGATACGCTCCGGGATTTCAAACGCCAGGCGCTGCATGCGAAAAAACTTGCGTTACAGCATCCCGTAACCGGCAAAAAGATGACGTGGACTGTAAAGCCGCCTGAGGACTTCACGGAGTTGCTGGACCTTCTGTATGGATAAATCGCCATATGGCTAGTCTGGAGCCGGATTGGCCGGCGCCCGTGAACATCAAGGTGCTCTTTTCAGATCGCCGTGGTGGTTTTAGCCATGCGCCATATGCCAGTCTTAATCTCGGATCTCATGTCGGCGACGACGCAGCTTTGGTCGCGCGAAACAGAGCTTCAATCGATGTTCCCGGTGAACCGTACTGGCTGGAACAAACCCATACTGATATCTGCGTTAATGCGGATATAGATGCAACCGACCGGTTGGGTGATGCCAGCATCACAAGAGCGCAGGGAACGGTGCTGGCAATCATGGTGGCTGATTGTCTGCCTATTATGTTTACTTCACGGGGGGGCGATATTGTAGGGATTGCCCACGCAGGCTGGAGAGGTCTTGCTAATGGTGTCTTGTCCTCGACGGTTATGGCGCTGGGTTCGAGTTCGATGCTGGCCTGGATGGGTCCGGCAATAGGGCCATGCCACTATACGGTGGGGGAGGATGTCAGGGCCAGTTTTTCGTCTGGGACAGGGTTTGCTGCGCGTCCTGAGAATGCTGAAGGCCCTGAGAGTGCCGATAGTGCCGATAGTGCCGAGAATAAGTTCTCGATGGACCTTTATGCGATTGCAAACGAACAGCTACAGAATCTGGGCGTTGAAGTCTACGGCGGTGGTCTATGCACTTATTGTGATTCGTCACGATTTTTTTCTTACAGAAGGGATGGAGTGACCGGGCGCATGGGCGGGTTTATCTGGATGGAGTAAGTGCCCAGGCCAACTCATCCTGAAAGATCAGCCTAGCTGCAATTTTCCCTGATGGTTGTCTTTGCCGTATCAATCCTGGATTGTTTTTCTTCCTCCGAGAGTACCCTGACCTGTCCATCGTCATCCTGAACCTTAAGGCGATGGTAGTTCTGGAGTTGTGCGAGGTTTAGTTTCCCGATATTACAGTTGGACTTCCTGGCCGTGGCGATTTCCTTATCTATGCGGGTTTTTTGGGTGGCGATTTCAACATCAATATCGCGCTCCTCTTCCGCTGCTGGCGCGGCAGTCTGTTGAGTTGCGGTCTGCTCTGGTGCTTCTTGCTCTAACGGCTCTTCGCTCTGGTATCCAAATCTTTGGCTGCGGGTGATAAAGCGAGCATCGAATCCTTGCGGGTTATGTTCCGAGTAATTCACGACGCCATCCTCGTCGACCCAAGTGTAGTACTCATCTTCGGCGTTAGAGGTTGCTGCACAGACTAGAATGAGCAGTCCTATCAAACCTGCGGTAGATTCTAACTTTCTCATGTAAACCATCACAGAAAAACAATATTTCCAGAATATTACTGTAAGATTGTGCACTATTCGCACCGATGAAAATAGTCATTTTTCAGGCTCGGTTTAGCCAGGTTTGACTAGGCATTCAGGATACATGAGAATGCCCGCCCCTTTTGGGGCGAAATTTACGGAAAAATTAGAGGTATATCGTGGAAAAGTTATCTGGCGCGGACATGTTGATCCGGGCCCTCCAGGACGAGGGCGTTGATCACGTTTTTGGGTATCCTGGTGGGGCTGTGCTGCATATCTATGATGCTGTGTTCAGACAAAATAGAATTCAGCATGTGCTGGTGCGCCATGAACAGGCTGCAACCCATATGGCAGACGGCTATGCGCGTTCCACGGGCCGCCCTGGTGTGGTCCTGGTGACCAGTGGTCCGGGGGCTACTAATGCGATCACGGGTATAGCGACGGCCTATATGGATTCAATTCCCATGGTGGTGATTTCCGGGCAGGTACAAAGTCACCTGATTGGTACAGATTCGTTCCAGGAGACAGATATGGTGGGTGTCTCGAGACCCATCGTGAAACACAGTTTTCTGGTCCGCACAGCGTCGGAAATACCCGAAACGATCAAAAAGGCGTTCTATATCGCTACTTCTGGTCGTCCGGGGCCTGTGGTCGTCGATATTCCTAAAGATTTGACTGATCCGACAAACCTGTTCGACTATAGCTACCCGGAAACGGTAACGATGCGGTCCTATTCACCTGCGACCAGAGGTCATACGGGCCAGATCAAGAAAGCGATCAAGTTGCTCGCGAAGTGTGAGCGGCCCGTGATTTATGCGGGTGGGGGCGTTGTTCAGGGAGACGCTTCCAGCCAACTCATCGAATTAACAAGGCTGCTGGGTTTCCCGATTACCAACACTTTAATGGGATTGGGTGCATTTCCTGGCACAGACAGACAGTTTCTGGGCATGCTTGGTATGCATGGCACATTTGAAGCAAACAACGCCATGCACCATAGCGATCTGGTGTTTGCCATTGGTGCCCGCTTTGATGACCGGATAACGAATACTGTTTCCAAGTTTTGCCCTTATGCAGAAATTATCCATCTCGATATCGATCCCACATCGATCTCCAAGACTGTTAATGCTGATGTCCCTATCGTTGGGCCGGTAGATACAGTCCTGGATGAAATGATCAAACTACTGGAACCTGAAGTTGCTGAGCGTTCTGAGAAACAGCAACAAATGTTGAAGGAATGGTGGGAACAGATCGAAGGGTGGCGGAAACAGGATTGCCTGGCGGTTATCAGGGATGAAAGTGAGGATATTATAAAGCCGCAGGAAGCGGTGCAGGCTGTCTATAAGGCAACCGACGGAAAGGCGTACGTGACGTCCGACGTCGGCCAGCACCAGATGTTTGCAGCACAATATTACCCATTTGATGAGCCTCGAAAGTGGATCAACTCGGGTGGACTTGGGACGATGGGTTTTGGGCTGCCAGCGGCCATGGGCGTGCAGGTTGCCTTCCCGGACGAGCAGGTCGTTTGTATCACGGGTGAAGGCAGTATCCAGATGAATATCCAGGAGCTTTCGACCTGCTCGCAGTACGGATTGCCCATTAAGATTATCAACGTTAACAACGGGTCACTGGGTATGGTGAAGCAGTGGCAGGATATGCAGTATGAAGGTCGTCATTCACATAGTTATATGGACTCGCTACCAGATTTTGTAAAACTGGTTGAGTCGTACGGGCACGTGGGATTCAAGATCGAATCGCGGGACGAGCTGGAACCGGTGATGGCCGAGGCGATGGCGATCAAAAACAAGCTTGTGTTTGTCGACATCATGGTTGACCCGTCAGAGCACGTTTATCCAATGCTGATTGCGCCGAACGGATCGTTGCGCGATATGTGGCTCAGTAAGGGGGTACGAACCTGATGAGAAGAATTATTTCCGTGCTGATGGAAAACGAGCCTGGTGCTTTATCGCGAGTGATTGGTTTGTTCGCCCAGCGAAACTACAACATAGAAACACTCACGGTCGCACCTACCGAAGATTCGACCCTATCCCGTCTGACCCTGTCTACTCTTGCGGGTGACGAACAGGTAGAGCAGATCACCAAGCAGCTCAACAAACTGATTGAGGTCGTAAAGCTGGTTGACCTGACCGAGGGTGAGCACATCGAGCGTGAACTGATGTTAATCAAGCTGAAGGCAACCGGTGCTCAGCGTGCAGAAGTAAAGCGCACGTCGGATATCTTCCGCGGGCAGGTTATTGATGTGACGCAGAGTACGTACACAATCCAGTTGACCGGTACGACCGAGAAACTCGATGCCTTCCTTCGAGCGTTACCCGAATCCAGTGTGATGGAAGTCGTGAGATCCGGTGTATCCGGACTCTCCCGGGGCGAGAAAGTGCTTACGACCTAAGTTGTAAGCACCCTGAGCTCGGGTAGCGAGAGAAGGGTCTCTCGTTGGGGTCAAGGATTCCTGTGTCGAAGACGCGGTGAGTCGGAACAGCCCCTCGGTGAGAGAATGTACACTGCTCGAAAGTGACACACTTGCAACCTGAGCTATACTAATGATCCACCAGCCCATTGAGGCGAGACAATGACAGACCAGGAACCGGTAACCCCAGAGCAGGGAACCGTAACGCAGCTACCAGAACGCAAAGGCCTTAAAAAAGGCGTCTACCTGCTACCTAATCTCATCACAACCGGCGCACTTTTTTCGGGTTTCTATGCGATTGTCGCTGCAATGACAGGTGCATTCGAAACTGCGTGTATCGCAATCGTGATTGCCGGGTTCCTTGATGCGCTGGACGGGCGAATCGCCAGGTTAACAAATACCACCAGCCAGTTTGGAGTGCAGTACGACAGCATGGCAGACCTGGTTGCCTTTGGTGTTGCGCCGGCGATTTTATTGTTTAGCTGGGCCCTGCAGGATCTTGGCAAGATCGGCTGGATTATTGCCTTCCTGTATATGTGTTGCGCGGCCCTGCGTTTGGCGCGTTTCAATATCGCCCCTGACACTAAGGTGTTTTATGGCCTGGCAAGCCCGGGTGCTGCCGGTACCATGTCCACCTTGGTCTGGATCTGGGTTGATAACTTTCCTCCAATGGAGAGTATGGAGGTTTCTGTGTTGGTCGGCTTTTTTACAACGGTCGTCGCGTTCTTGATGGTAAGCAACATTCAGTACTTCAGCCCAAAGAACATCAAGGGCAGGGTGCCATTTCCTATTATGGTGGGGGCGGTATTGCTGTTCATTGTGGTCGCCATCTACCCGCCAGGTATGTTGTTCTGCGTTGGTCTTGCCTATGGTGTGTCTGGACCAATCCAGGCTCTGCTGAGGTTGATCCGCGAAAAGGATAATGCATCTGAGGTGTAGCATAGTCTGGTTTGGCCAGTCTGTTACCTCAGTAGAAAAGCGACAAACCGGAGTCAGTTATGTTGATCAAACGTGCGCAAGCAGGTGACATTCGGTCATCAGAAATCACCAGCGAAACCGTCTTTCACGAACGAAGGCAAATTTTAAAGGCGATGGGGCTTGGTGCTGTTGCGCTGGGTACGCCTTTTGTCGTTGGTGCAACATCAGGTGAGCGCCAGTTCTATACCACCCAGGCACCGTTATCGGGGCCAGCCTGGCTCCAAAACAAACTAAAAACACTGACGCCAGGTCAGTATTCAACGCGGGAATCAGCAACACCGTTTGAGTATGTCAGTACTTACAATAATTTCTACGAGTTTGGGACAGGGAAAACGGATCCTGCGGATAACTCACAGAACTTCGTCACTGATCCTTGGAAGGTGGAGGTGGCTGGCGAGGCAGAGCTGACGGGGACGTATAACCTCGAAGATATTGTAAATCCTCATACGCTTGAAGAACGGATTTATCGGCTTCGGTGTGTAGAAGCCTGGTCGATGGTCGTACCCTGGGTTGGTTTCCCGCTCGCTAATCTTTTAAAGCGGTTTAAACCAAACTCAAATGCAAAGTACGTTCGATTTGAAACACTTCATGACCCGGAACAGATGCCCGCCCAGGGATCCCGCTTTGCCGCAATTGACTACCCCTACATAGAAGGGCTTCGCATCGATGAGGCAATGAATGAGCTCGCGTTTCTGGCGGTGGGGGTCTATGGCAACGCAATGCCTAACCAGAATGGCGCGCCTATCAGGTTGGTTGTCCCCTGGAAATACGGCTTTAAGAGTATTAAGTCCATCGTCAAGATAGAATTTACGAAACGTCGCCCGAAGACGACATGGGAAATGTCTAATAGTCGCGAGTACGGCTTCTATGCCAACGTAAACCCGGATGTTGACCATCCACGCTGGAGTCAGGCGCGCGAACGCAGATTACCCACTTCTATCTTTAACCAGAATTACGTTGAGACCCTGAAGTTCAATGGCTATGCGCCCCTGGTAGCGCACCTTTATAAAGACATGGACTTGCGAAAGCAGTACTAGTGGTTAGATCCCCGATATTGAGCTTCTGTCGTGTTTAGGTTTTCGATGTTTAAGCTCCTGACATTTATGCTGTGTCTCCTGCCCCTTGAGTATTCGATTTACCAGGTCTATCAGCTGCAAACGGGTGGGGCTAATGTTTTAGGGGCCGACCCGGCGAAGGAGCTGGTGCTGCTCCAGGGTGAGTGGGCTATACGTTTTCTTCTACTCACCCTTCTGGTAACGCCGCTAAGAAGGCTTACTGGATGGCGCCAGGCGCAGAAGATCAGGAGGATGCTGGGCTTGTTTACCTTCGCCTATGCCTCGATACATCTGCTGGCCTATCTGTTCCTGCTGCTCGAACTTGATTTCCGCAATCTGGGCGCTGACATACTAAAACGGCCCTATATTACTATTGGGTTTACCGCATACTTGCTGCTAATACCCCTGGCACTTACCTCTAATAGCTTTGCCATACGACTGCTGCGAAATCGCTGGGCGGTGCTGCACCGACTTGTTTACGGTGTCGCTATCCTTGTTGTGGTGCATGTGACGTGGCTAGCCAAGTCCAGTTATTCAGAGGCCATAGCCTATGGCGTAATAGTGACAGTTTTACTACTTTCCCGTGTATTTAAGGACAAGTTCTCGTTATTCCAAGAGGCGCTTAAACGACGCGTTTAAATACTCTCCAGTTTTAATAGACATTCCAAAAAACGCTGCTACAATGCGCGACTCTTCGCCCACGGGCGGGGATAGAAACAAGGCTCCATCACAGGTAAATAAGTAGTTCGAAAATATTTATCGATTATCCACGAAGGTGGTTGTAATGGGGCTTCTAAGGCGTATAATGCGCCTCCTCGATCAGCGAGATCGGGGCTGAATTACAGGCCGTAATTCAGGGCTTTTTACCCAAGGGTAGTTAAGC
>JABJED010000358.1 GCA_018665025.1 Gammaproteobacteria bacterium | reverse complement strand
TTTATCTAAAACACCTTTATCTAAAACAAGAGTCTCGATTTCAACCTCCATTAAGGGGTCCCCCGACAGAGATCTCACAAAACCGGTAAAAAAATCATTCGCCATCTTTCTGGCAGCACCTGTTACCAACCTTGAGCCAATCTGCGCCAGTTTGCCCCCCACAGATGCCGTCACCTGATAAGACATTAACGTTACTGCAGAACCCTCAATTGATTCAAGATGCACTTCTGCACCTCCTTTTGCAAAACCCGCAACGCCACCTTTTCCTGAACCGCTGATCCTGTAGGAATCCGGTGGTATAACATCATTGAGTGTTACCTCACCTTTAAAGGTTGCCTTCACGGGTCCCACCTTTGCAACCAGTACGACCTCGAAACTATTCTCACCAGTCCGATCAAAAGACTGACAGCCTGGCAGGCAATCCTTCAGGATAGCCGGATCATTCAAGGCATTCCAGACGATGCTCTGCACCACTGGAATTCGAACGCGTTGGGCTAACTCCAATTTTTAATCTCCCAGGCCTAGGCCCCGTATAACAAATGTGTATTCAAGCGCCTGTTTGCGGCGTCTTAAATATTGGTCAGAGGCACCAAGATGGCCGCTATGACCCTCAATGTCAATCAGCTGCAGCGCGCCACCTGTGGTGCGTTCGCGTATTTTTGCTATCCATTTCAATGCCTCATGCGTGCCTACCCTACCGTCATTTCTCGACGCCTGCACGAGCAGGTGAGGATAAGCCTGCGCACGCACCTGGTGATAAGGGGAATATTCAAACAGATACCTGGCATCAGCCGGAACGTCCGGATTTCCCCACTCCAATATATCGCTCTCAGTTAAGGGCAATGTCGGATCGAGTAAAGTCGTGATGACATCGACAAATGGCACATCGGCAACCAATACTTTGAACAGTGCAGGCGCTTCATTAGCGACCACAGCGATGACAGTCCCGCCAGCAGACGCGCCACGCGCGGCTAACATTTCAGGGTGACCAATCCCCGACTCGACAAGCCTATTGGCGACATCGACAAGATCGTTGAATGTATTTTTTTTGTTCAGGTGGCGACCCGAAAAATGCCAGGCTTCACCAAGGTCACCACCCCCCCTAACGTGAACGATCCCAAGTACAAACCCCCGATTTAGCAGCGGCAATCGAGTTGGGTCAAAAGCGATTGGAAGAGAAACCCCATAGGCTCCGTATGCAGTCAGATAAAGCGGGCGGGATGCCAGGGCCGCGCCTTCCTTATAAACAAGGGTAACCGGTACTTCGGTACCATCACGCGCCGACAACCAATGTTCTTCAACCCGATATTGGTCACGAAGGTAGTTCCCCGGCGCCGAATCCGAATCAATTTCGCGGACTACTTTTTCAGAAACAGACATTCGGTAACGACGTTCGGGTTGGATAAGACTTCGTTTCCTGAATTGAAAACCCGGTGCGGCTCCATGGTCAGGCTGCATCAGCCGAAAGCTTTCTCCTGCACCAGTGGCAAGGATGCTTTGCTGGTATCCCGTTACGGGCTCGATTAGCACCAGCTCATCCCTGAGTCTGTTTCTGACTTGAACCAGCAGATGCTTATCAAAACGTTCAAAGTCAACAACACTACCCGGCAGGTTCAGCTCAAAAAACTGCCAGTCACTCGGATTAACCTCGCCCTCTTGTATCAATGCAATCGCATACTCGGGTCGCTTATAATTGCTAAGCACCGTCATATGATCAGCACCGATCATCAGTCGATAGCGATGCCCTTCTTGCCTGGGGGCTATCAGTTGCAGTTCACCACCCGGCGACAGAACCCGGATCTCTGTCGCGCGATGGGATTCAGACGTGATCACCACCGTTTTTCTATCGCGAGCAGTCCTGACACTGAGGGAAAACGCCGGGTCGGTTTCCCGGTAAAGGATGGCTTTTTGCCCATCCGGCATATGTTCAACGACCGAATTCGTCTCTTTCTCAACGGCGAGAACAACGTCGCCATTCCATGCAAGGTTTGGTTCTAACCCATCAGCGATAGTCGTCACCACGCCAGAGTCAAGGTCCCGAAGCCTTAATGTGTGGTTTCCATCGCCGGTCCTGTCTTCCGTAAACGCGACAGTCTGTTCATCCGGGCTGATGCTAAAACCACCCAGGGCATAGTAGTCAGCACCATTGGAGAGTTCGTTTAGATCAATCACAACCTGCTGGTCGCCGGGCAACACCTTCGGGCGCCGGTAGTAAACTGGATACTGATGGCCTTTCCTGATCTCCGAATGGTATTCAAAATTTCCGGTAACGACCGGTGTGGTTTTTCTTTCTATCGATAGCTGGGCATTCAGCTCCGACATCATTCCCTTGAGCTTCGGACGCCAGGGTTCAGTCTGCTCAGCAAGGTATTGCTGCTCGTGCGCGATGTATTGCACTGCATCAGGATGTTCAAGGTCCACCATGTAGGCGTAAGGGTCGATCCAGGAGATGTCCTGCAGCAGGAATTCCTCGGGATGTGATTCAGCACGCGGCGTATTCCTGGGTGGCTCCTCCGAACAACCCCAGAGCACAAGCACAGGAACAATGACAAGAATCGATGTTTTGTTAGGGATCTTCACTACCCGCGAAGCTGATCACTCTGGGGCTGGTAATGCAAGTTCATTACGACCCCCGCCGCGCCTTGAGATCAATGAGCCAAATATGGCTGGCCAGGATAAACAGACCGAACAAGAAACCGGCTCCTTACTTTCCTTTGAACACCGGTTCTCTTTTTTCAAGGAAGCTGGCAACACCCTCTTTGTGATCCTCAGTCTGGAACAGTGTCCCAAGTGTCTGGCCTATCCAGTTACCCATGTCCTCATACTCACCGTAGTAAGACCGCCGCAAGCCTTCTTTGAGATAACGAACGGCTAACGGCGGATTGGCTGCGATCTTGCTCGCCAGTACCCTCGCTTCGTCCAGCAAATCATCATGTGGCACAACACTCATAACAATACCCAGTTCAAGCGCACGTTCAGCGCTGATGACTTCACCGGTAAATAACAACTCTGCCGCGCGCTGCGGACCAATGAGTTTAGGGAGTCGAACCATTCCGCCCACGTCGGCGACAAGCCCACGCTTAACGAACAGTTCTCCAAATTTTGCTTTTTCTGATGCGATCCTGAAATCCGCCATCAGGGACATATCCATGCCCCATCCAACTGCCGCACCATTGACCGCCGCAATGATCGGTCTGTCACAATCCAGAATAGCCCTTGCAGCAGGCGTCGTTCCCGGTCGCACATCCCTAAGCCTTTTACTGCCGCCGCCCTGCACCATGATTTCTTTGACATCATCCCCGGAACAAAACGCCCTGCCAGCGCCCGTGAGAATAATACACCTGACCTCGGGATCTTTTTGAAGATTCAAAAAAATATCCTCAAGCTCCGCGTACGCCTGCCAATTGATGGCGTTCATAATCTCGGGTCGATTCAGTGTTACTGTGGCAATATGATCTGAAACTTCCAGTATCATGCATTCATATTCAGACATAAATGATTCCTCCTTTCCAGTTACCATAATGCTTTGACTCGCCCAAGGAAACCACCGTGCATTTCTTGAAACTTTTACACCACAACCCATACACCGGCAGCATTTTTCTAATCCTGAGTCTTCTGTGCATGGGAAACACCTTTGCCGCCGACAGATATTCGGACGAAGCGTTGAACAAGCGGGTCGCCGGCGTGCTTAAGAAAACGCCCCTGATCGACGGCCACAATGACCTGCCAATGCGTTATACCATGCAGGTTCAGGGCAATCTGGATCAGATGCCATTCACCTCTGATCTGTCCGCCATCAAGAAACCAACTCAAACAGATCATCCCAGAATGCTCAAAGGCATGATGGGTGGCCAGTTCTGGTCGGTATATATCCCTATCGCGGCCTTCCCTGGCGCCAGCGGCGACGTCGCCCGGGTCCTGACACAGATTGATGTAGTGCACCGCATGATCACCACCTACCCGGATCAACTTGAGCTGGCCCTGACCGCCGATGAACTCATAGACGCTCATCGACGGGGAAAAATTGCATCGATGATAGGCATCGAAGGCGGACATGCGATAGAAAACTCATTAGCCAACCTGCGGATGCTCTACAAGGCTGGTGCCAGGTACATGACCCTCACCCACTCCAAAGGCTTGCGCTGGGCTGATTCGGCAACCGATGGAGAACGGGTCGGCGGACTATCCCCGTTTGGCAAGGAAGTGGTTCATGAGATGAACCGCCTGGGCATGCTAGTGGACCTATCACACGTTTCTGTAAACGCTATGAATGACGCACTGGATGTGTCATCCGCTCCTGTCATCTTTTCGCACTCCAG
>JABJED010000357.1 GCA_018665025.1 Gammaproteobacteria bacterium | reverse complement strand
GACCTATATAGATATTTGCCGGTCCATCAAGCAGGTTAATCCTGATATGCATATTCATGCTTTTTCGCCACTGGAAGTCTGGCAGGGAGCGAAGACGCTGGGGATTCCCGTTTCAGAATTTCTTGGCCAGTTAAAAGAAGCAGGGCTTGGCACATTGCCTGGTACAGCAGCTGAAATTCTTGACGACGAAGTCAGGGCGACGCTTTGCCCCGACAAGATTAATACTGCGCAGTGGCTCGAAGTAATGGAAGCAGCGCATGGGCAAGGCTTTAACACTACGGCAACTATCATGTATGGGCATATGGAGCAGTACAAACATGTCGCCCGTCATTTGTTGCGTATTCGTGACCTGCAGGAGAAAACCGGCGGCTTCACTGAGTTTGTAATTTTACCGTTTATCCATATGGAATCCCCTATCTACCTGAAAGGCCATGCCAGGAAAGGCCCGACTTTCCGGGAAGCAATATTGATTCATGCGATCTCTCGACTGGTGCTGCATCCGCTCTTTAAGAACATCCAGGCTTCCTGGACCAAACTTGGCCACGAAGGCGTCAGGGCTTGTCTGCAGGCAGGGGTTAATGATCTGGGTGGCACCCTGATGAACGAAACCATCACCCGTGCGGCTGGAGCGGCCCACGGCCAGGAAACTTCGCCAGAAGAGATGGAAGAAATTATCCGTAGCATAGGCCGGACGCCACGGCAGCGATCAACGACCTATGGCGAGGTAACTGAGCTGCAGAGACAGAAGTCCTTTGGCGCAGTGGCGGTGTTGGAACCTACCTACACCTCGGCAAAAAAATACGAACGTAAACAAAGCAGGAAGCAGCAGGATCTGGTCCGCAACGAACTCGAGCCAGAGACGCTGACGAGCCAGGACATTATCTAGAAGCAGAACGCTTTAAACGTAAAACATCTTTTAAAAAGCAGAAAGGGAAACCCATGGCCGTGCCGCAAAGAACCGCACTGACATTACCTGACCCGCGTGGGGTAGAGGCAACCATTGAACTCGCGAAGTGGGCAGAGGCAGAGGGTTATGATGACCTGTGGTTTGCTGATTCAGGTGGCGTGGATGCAATGACGACGGCCGCAGCGGTTGCGTTAAACACTGAGCGGGTGCGTATAGGTACGGCAATCATTCCTGTTTACACAAGAACACCAGCGGTGTTCGCATCTACGGCAAGAGTATTGTGGGAGCTATCGAAAGGGCGTTTTATCCTGGGGCTTGGGTCGTCCAGCCAGACCATGATGGAGAACTGGCATGGCCAGACCTTCGAGAAGCCTTTGACCAGGGTGAAAGAGACTACGGAACTGGTTAAGCAGATGCTGAACGGTGAGAAAACCAGCTATGACGGCCAGACAGTTCAAAGCCACGGCTATCGCCAGCTGGGTATAGAAGGTGGTGCCCAGCCTGTTTATATGGCCGCGCTGCGCCCTAAAATGCTGGAGACAGCCGCAGAGTTTTCCGATGGTGTAATCCTCAACCTTTTCCCAAAACAGGCTCTGCCGAAGATGATAGAACACATCAGGATAGGAGCGGAACGAGCGGGTAAGAAACTGGAAGACGTCGAGGTCGTATGTCGCCACCAGGTGGTGGTGACTGATGACAAGGCTGAAGCAAGGAACAGGATTCGGGGTGGTTTTGCGCCTTATTACGCGACGCCGGTCTATAACAATTTTCTTGCCTGGTGCGGATATGAAGATGTGGCCAATACGATAAAGGAAGGATGGGCTGCTAAGGATAGAGAGAAGACAACAGGTGCGCTGGATGATCAATTGATCGATGACATCGCTATTCTTGGGTCGATGGAAGAATGTCATGATCGAATTCGTGAATATGGCGAGATGGGTATCTCCACGCACATCATCTCCTGTGTGTCGCCCAAAGAAGCGCAGCAGACCTATGATGCGTTTACTGCTAAGCATTTTTCTTTTTAAATGTGTAGCTTTGATCTTTTCGACTTGAGTCGAGAAGTTTGTTCTTTTGTGTTCTCTGCCGCGACGGCGGTCGAGATGATATGAATTAGATTAGATACGGAGCAACATAAATGAGAGTAGATGGTGGATTAATGGGCGGCCTGTCAGGGGTGCCTGGCAGTGCGAGACGTTTGGAGAGTCTTGGATATCACGGTGCTGTAACTGCGGAG
>JABJED010000053.1 GCA_018665025.1 Gammaproteobacteria bacterium | reverse complement strand
GGCATGACGCAGTCTTTGATGGAGCTCGGCCGTTTACAGAAACAGGCTGAGGCATTGCCCCTGGGTCGCGTCGCACAACCAGAGGAAGTGGCGAGTGTGGTGCTTTTTCTGTCGGCTGAGGGATCCAGCTACATCACAGGCAAGACCATTGGTGTTGATGGCGGCACGTATACGATTTGATACTGATGCGAGGGCTCAATGCCCCGCGATCTATTTCCCTCGCGGCAATGCGGAACGTCGTTCGGTAGGTCATTGCTACTATTGAAACGCTAGTGCCTAAAATTCAAAGCGCCGGTATGCTCGATTTGTTGTAGCATACCGGGCAATGCTGGAGCGCTCGTTATGTCGAAAAATGTCCTTGTGGTTGGCTTTGCTTTTATCAGCACAATCGCATTATTTTCTCTCAACCATGCCGCACAGCAATCTCCGGAACCCAAACCCGTAACAGTCCCTGCGAACGAGTTTTCCGCCGAGCGTGCGCACAATCTGCTTCAGACCCTGCTGGCTGAAAACAAACCACACCCCGTAGGGTCACCACAGAATAAGATCGTAAAATCGCGAATCACCGCTGAATTAGACCGCTTGTCTATCGGCTGGGAAGAGCAAGGCACCTGGGCTTGTGCCTACCGTTACAACGGTTGTGCCTTCGTTGAAAACATCATCGCGATCATTCCCGGTAAATCGGAGGATAGTTTTATTGCACTAATGGCTCACTACGACTCTGTTCCCATGGCGCCAGGCGCCGGTGATGACGGGGCAGGGGTCGTGGCGATTCTCGAGAGCGCTCGCGCGCTAGCGTTAGAGGCTCCTTTCGAACATTCAATCATGCTCTTGTTCACCGATGCAGAAGAAATGGGTTTAATCGGCGCGGAAGGTTTCTTTAACCAACATCCTCTTGCAAAGAAAATAAAGCTGGTTCTGGACTTTGAAGGTAGCGGCACCACGGGGCAGAGCATGGTTTTGCGCACAACAGATGCCAACGAGTTGCTGATGAACACGCTTGCTTCACAAACCGCTTCACCCTTCGGGGTCTCTTTCGCGAATGAAATTTTTAAACGGATGCCAAATGACACAGACTTCAGTGTCGTTCAACGGGCTGGTATCTCTGGCATAGACTTCGCCTTCGCCGGTGAACGTAATCATTACCACACGCCTAATGACAACACCGAGAATTTAGATCTCGCGACGATTCAACATCACGGTGAAAATATGCTGCCGTTAGCTCGCGAGTTGGCCAGCAACAAATCTCTGAACCTGGGAGAGCACGTCGTTTACGCGAATTTCTATGGGCAATGGTTACAGTGGGTTTCTGACCACGGCATCTATCTAGTGCTGGCGTGCGCACTCGCTTTATTGATAGCGCTGCGCAGAATGAAACCCGCGATCAAAGAAGTGCTTATCGGTATTTCAACAAGCATTGGCATTTTGTTTGGCACCATTGCAGTCGGGCTGGGTGCATTCCAATTGGTTGCTCTTGTGTTGGGTACCACCGTTAGTTGGCCTGCCAATGATTTTCCTCATAGGACAGCTCTCATCTTCTCGACCATTGCAGGCGGTCTAACAATGATTGCCTTGGCCAACAAATTCTCTAACCAGGCGGCCATGATGTTTGCAGGATGGCTATTATGGCTCATCATCAGTGTCGCCAGCCTTATGTATCTCCCGGATGCGGCAAACATTTTTCTAGCCCCAACTGTCATTGCGTCAATGCTCCTGCTTGTAATGAGTTTTTTGCCAGAACCCTGGCGACCATGGCTTTTTGTCCTCGCCCTGATTGGCGTTTTACCTTCCACGCTTGGAGTGATTCATTTACTGGAGCAATCTCAAGGCTACAAGCTCATTGTCGCAACAATGCCCTTTATAGGGCTGTATATGATTGCTTTTGCACCCTTCACCGCCGGAGTCAGATTACGCAACTTTGCTTTGCTGGCTTACCTTGGCAGTTTTGCATCGATCGCCATGATTGCCTTGACGCCGCTTTATTCACAGGAGCGCCCCCAGCACGTCAATATTCTCTACTACGAAGATATGAATAACCAGGTCGCCTACAATCAACTCGCGAGCAGTAATCCAATTGTTGAACCATTGGCATCCGTTAAAAAGCTCCACCTTGAAGAGAAAAAATTATTGCCCTTCAGCAATGTACAACAGAAAAATTGGACGGATAGTTCGGTAAGTGGCTGGCCAGCACCGGAGTTAGCCGTGTGTGAAGAGCTGGTGACTGATGGTGCGAGGGCAGTGGCTGTCACTCTGAGTAGTGTTCGTGGAGCAGATGCGATTGGTTTAGTCATACCTATCGAAGCAAAGTTACGCCAGTTTCAGCTCGGTTCACAAACCTACGACGCCACGCCAATTAACTCAGGTGCTCTCAAGGGGCATTACTTCATCAAACTCATCGGCGTCTATCATCAACCGGTAACCCTGACGCTCGAGTTCGATACCATCACGCCTATCGACAATGTTTACCTTATTGATTTTTCGACGGAGCTCCCGGCGGATAGCCAATCGCTGTTTCAACACAGAGCGGTGAATATGAGCCCCGTACATGGTGGTGATCAAGCCCAGCTTTTTAGTAAAATTCGCCTTTAGGGTCAGTGCTTTGCCTTTACGTTGCGTTCTTAATGTTCAAACCGAGCCAGTTTTACTGATATCGGCCAACGCTATTGGAATCTGATTCTACCTGGGAGAGCTACACAAAAACGAACTTCATTCTATTGGTACCCTGCATTTGCAGATCTTCACAGACTTGCCTATTCTTGTGGTACTGACTAAATGAGCACGGACGATGCGCAACTAACCTGAATAGCCCCCACTGCTTTTAATTGCGAGAGGAACTTCAGGTGTCCACTATTATTTTTACCCGTGTCGAATTCAATTACACATCTCCCTATTCAGAAATCTTTTCCGATCTTTCGCTGATTCTTGATTCGACCTGGAGATCGGGTCTGGTCGGTCGTAACGGGCGAGGGAAGACGACATTTCTGAAGCTGTTAGACGGTGAACTTGAACCTGTTTCTGGGGAAATAACGAATACCTTGTCAACCCGCTATTTCCCGGGTGATGTGCCAGCGAAAGGTCAGTCGACGCTTGTCGTTATCCGAAACCTCATCGCGCCCTACGATCTCTGGGAAAGCGAGATGGCGCGGCTACTCGAGCTTAGCGACCCGGACTCTCTTGAAGCATATAGCCAATTACAGAGTCAGTATCAGGATGCTCGTGGCTACAAAATTAACGGATTGATCGAGCGCGAGATCCAGAAAATGGGTTTGTCCAGGGAGGTTTTGGACCGCCCGTTTGAAGTTCTTTCCCTTGGGCAGCAGACTCAAATCCAGATTGTTTCGCTATTTCTCGGTCAGCCAACGTTTGCGCTGATTGATGAACCGACAAACCATCTGGATATTGAGTGCAGAAAAGCACTGGGAGACTATCTTTCACAGCAACACGGTTTTCTGCTGGTATCTCATGATCGTGCGCTACTGAATGCCTGCACGGATCACATTATTTCGATAAACCGTAGTGACGTCCGCGTCAATCAAGGCAACTGGTCGACGTGGCGTGATGAGATGGAAAAGGAACTCTTGTCTGAGGCCCGAAGCCGCAGCCAGATAGAAAGCGAAGTCAAGCAGTTGCAACGAACGGCGCAGCAAAGGCGTCAGGGCGCTGATCAAAAGGAGTCAGAAAAATACGGAAACAGTCATGCTGATACCGGATTCATTGGTCACAAAGCAGCGAAG
>JABJED010000356.1 GCA_018665025.1 Gammaproteobacteria bacterium | reverse complement strand
TTGTCGTATTCAATGCCAAGTGTTTCATAGTCGTACGCCATCGTGAATCTCCTAAGTTAAGCCTTGAGCCTAGGGACTCTGTGATTGCGGGTCAAGGGCCTGACTGGCTGGCGCATACTCACTTATCAGCAGGTTGAATCACAACCCCGCTCAAGAAAGGCACCTTGCGATACCCGTCCTGTATTATCCTGCCCTTCCCCCTACGGCCCTTTCGAGCGTTCGCCGACGCCTAGATAACACCGTTGCGCTGCCATTTGTCTAACTGATCCGCGCTAAACCCTAGCGCTGACAGGGTTTCTGCATTGTGCTCACCTAATGAGGGCGCTTTTTCGGGTCCCTTCTTGGGCATTCCTTCAATATTAATGGGATGGGTAATGATATGCCCTCCAATAGAAGGGTCGTTGGATGCAACGGCCATCTTGTTAACAAGAACCTGAGGGTCGTCTACCATCTCTTCTATACGACCGACAAGATAAGCAGGTACTTTGTGATGCTTAAATTGCCGCTGCCAATGCGCTGCCGGTTCCATCAACGTCCTGGCCTGCAACGCATCATAGAAAAGATCATTATTCGTGAATCGAGTTTCCGCCGTCTGAAAACGTTCATCCTGGAGCAAAGCGGATAAACCCAGACTAGCCAATAACGAAGCAACTTCTTCTGGTGTACGCACCATTGACATGATGAAGTAACGTTCGTCAGCGGTTTCTAGCATAGTCCGGGGAAAGCGCCGTTTGCTGGCAAGCTCACGGTACTGAGCATAATCTCCGCCCACAAAGGCCGCCTGTGCTATGCATGAGGCGGACCAGAGCCCATTGGCTAACAATGAGGTGTGGACCATCGCACCCTCGCCAGTGCGTTCCCGCTTGAGCAGCGCTGTGACGATCGAAGCATAAAGTGTAATGGCAGACGGATGATCGCCCATTCCAGGCAAAGCCGGGGCAGGAAAGGCATTAGTATCCCTGACAAGGTCAGCCAGGCCCGTCCGCGCCCAGTACGCCACAAGATCAAAACTCTCCCGATCTTTATCCGGCCCAGCCTCGCCATAAGCACTCAGCGAGGCATAGATCATTGAAGGGTTAAGCGACTTAATGTCTTCGTAATTGAGGCTCAACCTCTCCCGTAATGGAAAAGGCTGATTGGTGATATACACATCACACTGTTCTATTAGCCGGTGAAGAACCTTGACGCCTTCTTCGGTTTTAAGATTCAACGAAAGGCTTTGCTTATTACGGGCATCCATATCCCACATATAATTGGTCGACGCGTCCGGCACGATAGCCGTGGCCGATAGGTTTCGGTAAGCATCTCCAAGCCCGGGCATCTCGATCTTAATCACATCCGCCCCATAATCCGCAAGAATGGTTCCTGCCACAGGGCCAGCAATCCAACTTCCAACATCCAGCACTTTCAAACCATCGAACAGGTAGTCACTCATTTCTCGATCCCTTCATAACAAATTGGAGTCTATCAGAAGGCCAGGGATAGGATTCGAAGGCGGAATCCGTACACTGGTCGATATGCTGAACCTATTTCAATCGAACCAGATGTCCGAACTCTCCCGGGCCTTCTGTGCAAGGAATACACTATTCAACGACCCATTTGAACCACTCACGGTGGTCGTTCAAAGTTTCGGCCTGGGACAATGGCTAAAGCTTCAGCTATCCGATTACCACGGCATCAGCTGCAATGTAGACTGTACTTTGCCAGCCACCTTCCTGTGGAAGCTCTACCAGACCCTGATTCCCGAAACACAACTGCTTAATGAATCCCCCTACGACCGACATCGACTGACCTGGCGGATCATGCGGTTACTGAAAGCAAACCCCGGGCTAGCCAGCGAAATTGACACATACCTGGCCGGAACAGGCGACAAAAACCTTCGATTACACCAGCTCGCTGCAGAATTGGCCCTGCTGTTCGACGAATACCTCATGTTCCGACCAGACTGGATCTTGCAATGGCAAAACCAACGCCGGGAACTGGCCGGGCACGAGGCCTGGCAGGCTGACTTATGGAGCATCATCCAGGATGACCTGCAAGGTAATCAGGGACTACACAGGGCAGCATTGCACCAACGGGTTTTACAATCCCTTGCTATCCAGTCAAATAGTCAGCAACCAGAAGCGACGCGCAAACGAATCAGCATTTTTGGGCTTTCTACCTTACCGCCGCTTCAGCTACAGACCTTTGAAGCACTGGCTGCGTCTACCGAGGTCGACATTTATTTTTTAAACCCCTGCGCACATTACTGGGGAGATATTGTGTCCGAGAAAGACAAAGCGCGACGCTCAGTTCGCCGTCTATTGTCGACGGATGAACCACTCACCGGTCCCCTCACTGATGAGGACTACCTCGAAGTTGGCAATCCACTACTGTCATCACTGGGCAAACAGGGACGGGAGTATCTTGAACTGCTAACCGAATCCAACCAGGTGCATTCGGAGGAGCTTTTCCTCGATCTTAAAGAATCCACCGCACTGGACGTCGTTAAGAACGACATCCTCAACCTGACCTTCGGCGGTGAGTTTGGCGCTGAATGCCAACCAATCCCGCGACAGTTCAAGGACTCTTCCATCCAGACCCACATCTGTCACAGCAGACTTCGGGAAGTTGAAGTGCTGCACGACCAGATATTGCATGCCATAAAACAGTCTCCCGCACTCAGGCTTAACGATATCCTGGTGATGATGCCGGACGTAACCGAGTACGCGCCATTCATTCAGTCAGTGTTTTCCGGCAGCCTGGCCTACAGAATTGCCGACCGAAGTTCCGTTGAAAACAGCACCCTGTTAAGTAGTTTCATGAATCTGCTTAATCTGCCTGAGCTCAGGCTGTCTGGTCCCGAGGTCATGGACCTGCTGGAAGTTCCCGCCATCATGAGACACTTCGAACTTACTGAGGAAAACCTCGAGACCATTTCCTACTGGGTAGAGGAATCCGGTATCCGGTGGGAATTGAGTGGCAAGGACAAACAGGCCTATTGGAACTTGCCACCCGAAGACCAGAACAGCTGGAAGTTCGGCATAAACCGCCTTTTACTGGGGTTCGCCATGTCTCCCGATCAGGGCAGCTGGGATAGCATCCTACCCTTTGAGATTACTCCGGCGGATACCGGTCTTCTTGGCAAGCTTTGTCATTTCATAGACTTACTGGGGGAGGTTAGAACAGAACTTGGTGAACCTAGATCGGTCGATGCATGGCAAATACTAGTAACACGACTGATCTCAACATTTTACGATCCCAAAGGCGATGAGCTGCTTGAAGTCAACCAGTTACTACAGGTCATCGACGAAATAAGCCTGGATGCCAGTTCTGGCCGCTACCAGGACAACGCTTCTCGCCAGATGATGGCTTACTCAATCAACCAGGCACTTTCCAACCAGGATTCGAAAGCCGGCTTTATCTCCGGCGGTATTACCTTCGCGACACTCGTGCCCATGAGAAGCATACCGTTTCGCATGGTTGCCCTGATGGGCATGAATGACGGTGAATATCCCCGTGACGTCAGGCCACACTCTTTCGACCTGTTTGCCAGCTCACCTGCCAGGAAAGGCGACCGATCAAAAAAACTGGATGACCGATATCTATTCCTTGAAGCGTTGCTGTCTGCAGGTGAAATGTTCTATGTCAGCTTCGTTGGCAAAGGCGTTAGGGACAACAAGGATCGCCCCCCTTCTGTCGTCGTTGGCGAATGGCAGCATTACCTGCAAGCAGTATTCGGGGAGGACTATTCCATCACCCATGCCCTGCAGCCATTTAGCAGGCGGTACTATCAAGGGGATGGCCTGCAGTCGTTCTCTACCCTGTGGCACGAGGCACTGTCGGCCAACGAAGATGCGCCTGCCTTTATGGAGACCCCGCTAGCACCGGAAGAATCAATGACATGCACCGGAATTGCACAACTTTCCAGTTTCCTGCGACATCCCGGCAAATACTTTCTGCAACAAAGACTGGGCGTCTACCTTGATGTCGATGAAGCCGAACTGAAAGATATTGAGTCGTTCGAACTGGACCCACTCGAACGGTTCCATCTGGCCGATACCGCTTTGGGAATTTTGATGAGCGGCCAGGACCTTGAGCAATTCAAACGACAGGTATCACTGTCCGGCATCATACTCCCGGGTAATATCGGCCAACAACACCTGGAACGCGAACTCATCAGGGCTCAGACCATCCAGGCACGAGCGGCAGATTACCTTGATGTTCCAAAATCATTCATTAAAACCAACATTGAGATTGCAGGGAGCTCACTTCAAGTTGAGCTTGATAACCTCTACGGAGACAGCCTTGTCAGCTACCGTGCAGGAAAACTCCGCGCAGGACAGCTGCTGGATACCTGGGTTCAACATCTTGCGGCTAACATTGCAAAGCCAAACACCTCGACAGTTTTTATTTATCAAAGAGACAAAGATGATGCGAAGGTCAGCAGGCTAGGGCCAGTTGATCCGGCGACAGCAGAAGCAATTCTATGCAATTTACTGGACCTGTACGACGAAGGCATCGCCAGTCCCTTGCTTTTGCCGCCCGAGGCTTGCAAAGCTTTTACCGAAAGTCAGCTGAAAGGCTTATCGGTAGACAGCTCGATTCTGAAAGCTCGCCAGGGCTGGGAAAGGGATCAACCGGGCTCAGAAGGCAAAGACCGTTACTGGGCAAGACTGTTCCAGTGTCCTGAGGCATTTCACGACAGGTTCATCACCGACGCGCCGTCGATCTGGCAACCCATTTTGGAGGTGCAGATCGATGAATAGTACAGACACCACTTTTAATCCCATGACTATGCCGTTGGACCACGGCCAGCTGATCGAAGCAAGTGCCGGCACGGGTAAGACCTACACGATCACTAACCTCTGCCTCAGGCTGTTACTCGGTCGCAACTCCCCATGGCAACGACCACTGGCAATCAATGAAACTCTCATCCTGACATTTACTATTGCTGCCACCAATGAGCTTAAACACCGGATCGCAAAACGAATTGAAGAGGCACGGCGCGTTTTTAGGACCGGCGACGATAACGATGATGACTTTCTCCGACATTTACTGGAGACCTCAAGTGACTCTTCAACAGACCTGAAATTGCTGACCGCCGCAAGCCAGTTGATCGACGAAGCGAGTATCTTCACCATTCACGGTTTTTGCGCAAGAGTTCTTGGCGAGCAAACCTTTGAGTCAGGCACGCTGTTCGATCAGGAGCAGAATGCGGAACGGGACCACGTACTGAAGCTTGCCGTCGAGGACTGTTACCGCACTTTGATCATGCCGCTACAGGGAGATATCCGCCAACTGGCGTTAACACTGTGGCCAAACCCCGCAATGCTGGCAAGAAAACTGTCACGCTTCCTCTTTCGTGGCGAGCTACAGATCTTTCCTGCTCAGACAGCAGAAGATGCAAATGAACTGGTGCTCAAAGCACGCGAGGCTAAAACCCTCTGGACAGATGGCGAACTGGGACAATCACTGCTTAAGAGCGATCTCAAGAAAAGTTCAAAGCAATATAAAAGGCTTGAACAAATGACCGAATTTTGTACCTCGCCTGGAATCGAGTTGGACAATGAGCTCTGGGAAATCTATTCCGCTGAATCCCTGGCCGGGGCGGTAAAAAAAGGTGGTGATTTACCGATACACCCCGCCCTTGAACTGATCACAGAGGTTCGTACAGGTATCAAAACAGCCACAACCAACCTCTGGCATCAGGTATACGCCAGCGTCTCCAGCCTGATGCAGCAGCACAAAGAGACCTGGAACAAGATGACCGTCGACGATTTACTGACTTCCCTTGCAGCAGCAGTAAACAGGCCAGGTTCATCACTGCCGGACTCCATGGCTAACCGTTGGCCCATCGCTATGATCGATGAGTTCCAGGATACCGACAACATCCAGAACAGCATTTTCTCTCGTGTTTACCAGGACGGTAACAACGGACATTCGCTACTGACGATTGGCGATCCCAAACAAGCCATCTATAGCTTTCGTGGCGCTGATGTTTACACCTATATCAACACCCG
>JABJED010000355.1 GCA_018665025.1 Gammaproteobacteria bacterium | reverse complement strand
TTTGTCCAGATTTGTAATGGTTCCACGACCCAAACCCAAATAACGATGACTGCAATCGCCAGGACACTCCACCTAATCAAGGGCGAATCCGATTGGGATTTGACTTCCTGCCACTTCACCGCCAGCAGATCCTGTTGGCTGTCCATCAGCGAGCACCCATCATTGATCATCCACAACAAGTTTGAGGCGAATTTTGAACGGTTCAAGCCCTGTTCTTTTGTCTCTACGGATATCCGTCAGAAACAACGCCTGCTCTACCTCAGGTATTCGCTCCAGCACCGCTGCAAGCGTTGAGCTTTGTTCAGACTTTCCGGTGATCTCCAGCCAACCGCCATCATCACCGCGGTATTCGATATGTTCAAGCCAGGCATTGTTCGGCAATGCCGTGCTAAGTGACGCGAGTATGGATTCCAAATCCAACTGGTGGGCACGCACTAGATCAATTTGCGCTAGCAGGACATTAATTCGCTCGACTTCAGCTCTTGCATCCAGCACTTCTATGGACACTGAACTGGCCTGGGAAGAATACTCCTGAACCTCGTCACCTTGCTTTAACAGCACTAATCCTTCACCCAGCAACCAACAGACATAAAGCGCCAAAATAGCGCCGGTTGGCCTGGCCCAAACAAAAGGGTCAGACCAATCGCTAATGCCGGATTGCCGCCCGGCGGCCAGGGCCGATGAAACCGGTAGCGAGTATTTGGCCGTTGAGCAATTCGACGATGGTTCCCAGGGCAAGGAAGCGCTGTCGCTCTGTCTATCAACATAAACAGGGATCGACTCATTCCTTAGCGATGTTTTGAAACGTTTTGCGTCCGTTTCATTGTTGACAGCGGCAATCCGCAGAGTGGCAAAGCCTTCCGCCACTTCTACGTAGACCCAGCTGCCGCCTTCGCCGCCATCAACATGAATAAAATCAGGTTCTTCTATGACACCCAACGACGCGAGCTTCCAGGCACGTTCAGGCATGACATGCGTCGGTTTCGTTTCCAGGCTTTGGATGACAGTCGGCATAGATGAACTCTGCCAAACCCAGACAGCGACCTGCCAGTGATCGCCACTACGCTTCGGCCAATAATAAAACTCTACGCCTTCCTGCCACGGCGACCATCGGGTCAGGTCAAGCTCGACTGCTTCCCTTAAGGTTTGTTTCGACACTGATTCAACGGGAAATCTTCGCAGTTTAAAAAAGCTAACAGCATCGGGTATCAGGAGAGTTTTTTGTTCAAAAACACTGTGCGTTCCCGGAAGGCTATCGACGACCACCCAGTCACTGGCCTGGTACAGTGAATACTGTAAACCTGACGCCTTTACTTCGATCAGTATTTTCGGAAACCAGCGCTCCCTGAATTTACTCAGTTCACGGGCAACTCGTGATTCAGACCAGCTACTCATAGGGGTAATCAGGCACCTGCCAATCGATAATAGCGTACAAGCCTTGTGGGTCGTAAGGGGTTAGCTTCATTTGTACTCTGGAGGTAACACCACGTTTGCTTTCAAATTCCAGGCGATAATTTGGCCCTTTATAAAACGCCGGATGGTCGTTAAATACCCAGTGATTTTCATCAATGAGAAAGCGAACCTTCGACCAGTCGGCTTCTTTTCTCGCCTCGATAACTTCTCTGGCGGTGGCGCCCGACAGCCCTAACAACGGGCCGACCAGAATATCAGGGGCGGTGCCCAGATCAAAATTATCTTCTCCGCCTGCCAGGAAAAGATCCCTGAACCCAGGTGTTTTGCCACTTCCATTCATCATATCCGGCGTGACCGATGGCAACTCCAACAACTCATCGATACTCCTGAGGGGTGCGTTTCTGGGACGTTGCAGCATTTTTCTAGTCGCATAATCAGCCCCCTCACCGCCACGAAAGCGGCCCCGGGTATCTTCATCAATCCAATCGCCAAGTTCCGCACTAACCCGCTGGGCAGATTTACTATCCATCATTTGCCGAAATACGGCGTTGGTGTTCTGGTAACCAAGCAAAGAAAAACTATAAAGTCCAGACCAGCTTTGAACACGAACAGTTAGCCCATTAATTACCGCCGGCGCACTATTTAGTGGCAAGCTAGCCGAGTCAAGGCTAACTGATTTTGGATCATACTTACCGACCAGCAACATATGGACTGCCTTTTCAAGCGCATCCCGTAGCTGCAATTCTTCAGCCCATTCCGTTTTCCGCTCCTGCAACAACTGCATGTTCGCAGAGACCAGCCGAGTAAGGCCAAACGAAAGCGCTGTTAATAAGGCCAGTATTATCAACACAAGAGGCAGGGCAAAGCCACTAACCATGTGCCTACTGGTATTCATCAAGTTGCCCCATCAGAGACCAGGCATCCGTTTCCCTTGGCAGCCGAAAAGACCAGGCTTGATCATCGCCATCATCATCGGTAAAGCTCAACTCAACCATCAGGGGTGGACGCCAAAGAATTGCAGCGTCATACCAGCCAAGCCACTCCTGATTGTCCCTGTACCTGAGTTCATCTTCCCGGGTCAGTTCAGCGATATACAAATCAGGCGGCATTGGGAAAGCTGGCGCAAGGTATCTGAACACTGGCTTTCGAATATCCTGGAGCAGTAAGACACGTCGGTCTTTTTCCCAACGGATACCTCTTCCTTGATCATTATGACGACCCGCTTCCTGATAGTAGACGTCTGATAATCCATCGTCACCAGGCTGCAGGACTAGACGAACAGGGCGAACCCGCCCGTTGGCATCCAGAATAGGTGCCCTTGAAGTGAACTCCAACTGAGCCTGGTCAGCCACAAAATGTGGATGGCTGAATCTACGCTCGCCACGATAGTCCGCTATTCGAGCGTTAATAAACAGTTGCCTGAGTAATTCATGACGATGTTGCCATGATAGCCAATGCGTGCTCTTGGTATTCCCCCTTTCCCAAAGTGAAAGTCCCTGGGAGAAACCCGCCATCAATACAGCAACCAGCATTGAAAAGATCGACAACGCGACCAGCATTTCAACCAGGGTGAAGCCGTTTGCACGTCGCCGGCGATATCGAAATTCAGGTCGATTCATGTGCGCCACCCTAACCGCTGAATTTCAATATCTACAGTTTTTCCGTTGGCCGCTCCCAGCCTAATGCTGATCATAAAAAGTGCGACCTTCCTGGGCGTGGAATCACTGCTAAAATAATCGGTTGTTTTTCGAAACTCGGTCAGCGGCTGCGAACTCCAATTATAGGTCCACTTACCGAGGCTTCCTTTACCTGACCGTGTTGCTGCAGGATTAATTAACGACAAACGGCCAACGATTTCCTTTTCAACAATCAATCGTTGTGATTGCGCCTCGACACGAGACATACGGTCAAGACTGCCCGCGAACAGGCTCAACAGCAGCCCCATCGACGCGATGCCAATCGCCGATGCGACCAGCACTTCAACCAGCGTGAAGCCTTTCTGACATGACCGATAACGTTTCATTGCAGTTCAACGTCTATCTTGCCGTCCAGGACACCAAGGCGCAGCCTCCAGGCTCGACCTGTCGGTGACTCAAACACTAGATGGCCACCGGTGGTTACGCCGGTCGGCAAAAAATAGATTTCCGTGTTCGCAACGATCGTCCAACCCGTCGGTATTTCAGGGAACCCGGTACTCGAATTAACCATTGTCAGCTCGTCTTCGCCAATGAAAACCGAGCGCTTACTTTGCATCAAACCCCGCCGTATGGTGGTTACGTCTTGCGCGTAATTAATGACTAGCAGGCGTTCATTGGCGCGCTGGTAGCTTTGCCACAGGTTCGGGCCAACCAGCGCGCCCACTGTTGCAGCGATGGACAGGACAACCAGCAGCTCTATTAATGTAAAGCCCGGCCGGCTGACGCCAATTCCCCTAGAACGCGCCAACGTCCTGATCCTCATCAACGCCGCCTTCCGTCTCATCCAGGCCGAGGGTGTAGAGTGCAAAGGGTCCATCCTTACCCGGCGCCTTGTAGTGGTAGGACACCTGCCATGGATCAGGTGGTACATCCTTTGAAAGATAAGGACCGTCCCAATTCTTTACGCCATCCGGCTGCTTGCGCAAAGCCGCCAGCCCATATTCAGTCGTTGGGTATCTGCCCACATCCAGACGATAGGTATCAAGCGCAGAAGTCAGCAGCTCGATCTGCGCCTGCGCGATTTTAATTTTTGAAGAGCCAACTTTCTGGAATAACCGCGGGCCGACCAGACCCGCCAGCATTGCCATCAGCACCAACACAACCAACATCTCCATCAGGGAAAAGCCGTTCAAAAGTCTTTTGTTTATCAAACCAAATTGCCTGTCAGATTAAAGAGGGATGTCGTTGACTGAAATAATAGCGGTCAACAAACTGATGATGATACCGCCAACGACGATACCCATAAATGCGATGACTGCCGGTTCCAGAACGGACAGTGTCTTACGGATACTTTCCCGCATACGCCGTGTATACAGTTTTGAAATTTCTTCCATGGCGCCCGCCAGGTGAGCAGACTTTTCGCCTACAGCGACCATTTGCACCACCAGCTTGGGGAAAACGTCTACCGCTGACAACGCGCCGCCCAGTGACTCGCCCTGCCGAACCAGATCACAGGCACTGGTCAACTTCTTCTGAAGTCGTTCATTGGTGATCGATTCCCCTGATAGCTGAACCGCATCAAGCACGCTGACACGGCCCGCCAGCAGGTGGGCCATGCTGTTACAGAACTGGATGACTTCCCAGGCTTCCACTACCGCTGCTATGCCGGGCAGTTTTCGCAGAGCATTCCAGGTAACCGCTTGTATTTTGCCTTGCTGCCACAGATATACAGTGACGCCAAGAAGTAGAACGGCCAGTGCCATCCATATCCACGCGAATTCGAGCAGCACGTTTGATACAGCAAGCAACGCCCTCATGGAGCCACCAATTTCTTCAGGGCTGTCTGCCACAATGTCACCGAACTGGGGAACCACTGATACGAACATAAACAGGACAACCGCAAAACTAACGACAATAAGAAACGCTGGATACGTGAGCGCTGCGCGGACCTCACTTCTCAGCGTCGACTCCTCCTCAAACCGGTTCGCCACCAGCGCAATCGCTTCCGCCAGTTCACCGTTCGCCTCGCCCAACTTGATCAAGGGAACTGAATACCCGGGAAAGGCATTCGGAACTGACGCAAACCCATCAGACAGGGACGAACCAGCCCGCACCATCTGGTGGACCTGTTGCCAGGCACGTACCAGCGGTTTGCTTTCTGCGGTGTCAACAACCGCCGCCACAGCCTCGTCGATGGCCATGCCGCTGCGTCTTAGGCTGGCGAGTTCCTGTAATGACACCAGCAACTCATCTTCATCGACTTTAAGCGGAACATGTCCTGGTCCGGGTTTTACGGCGTAAGGATGCACACCTCTGCTACGCAGTTGGGCAATCGCGTCCTCACGACTGGCCGCCATCAACCAGCCCTGGAGTTGGGCTCCCTGATCGCCATTCCCCGTGTAATGATAATGCTTCATCCTGCAACCCGAATGACTTCAGAGATGGTGGTATCACCGGCGGCGGCTCTTAACATGCCATCTTCTTTTAATGAACGAAATCCCGATTCAGCCAGGTGGGCCGACAATTGCTCCGGTTTGGTCGATATAATGTGCCGCATGGTTTCGTTAACGGCGAACATCTCAAAGATAGACCGCCGCCCCGCGAAACCTGTACCCAGACATACCGGGCACCCTTCAGACTCAGCATAGTTCTTGTCGACTGATAAACCCGGCCACTTTTTCTCAAGATCCACATAACCCAGCGCCTCTGCCTGGCCAGACCCAGTTTGATCAGGACTCTTGCAGTGTATGCAGGATTTTCGAACCAAACGCTGCGCCATCACACCGATAACCGACGTCGCCAACAGGTAACTTTCAACCCCCATGTCCATGAGCCGGACAAAAGCACTGGCTGCATCGTTAGTATGAAGTGTGGCCAACACCAAATGTCCTGTCAGCGCAGCCTGCACAGCCGTCTCTGCAGTCTCTCTATCCCGTATCTCGCCGACAAGAATAATGTCCGGGTCCTGACGAAGCACCGACCGCAATACTGAAGCGAAACTCAGGCCAATTTCCGAATGAACCTGAATCTGCGTGATGCCAGGCGTCTGGTATTCGACCGGGTCTTCGACGGTGATGATTTTACGTTCATCGCCAATCAGCTCACTAAGAAATGCATACAACGACGTTGTTTTACCGCTACCGGTAGGCCCCGTCACGATAATGATGCCGCTGCTGGACGCTAGCAATTTCCCGGTTGTTTCCAGGTGATCCTCGAACATATCCAGTTCAGTTAAGCTGGAGACACCATCGACTGAGTCCAGCAGCCTAAGCACAAGGCTTTCACCGGCTACCCCGGGGGTTGTTGCTACCCTGATATCCAGATCCTTGCCAGAAACCCTTGTCCTGATCCGCCCATCCTGGGGCAACCGCTTCTCAGAAATATCCAGGTTGGCCATTAATTTTAATCTTGAAACAATGGCCGCCTGCATACCAATACCAGGGCGGTCGATCTCGTGCATCACACCATCGACCCGAATGCGCACACGAAAAACGCCTCGGTAAGATTCAAAATGGATATCCGACGCCTTTGCGTCAACTGCTCGCTGAATAATGTCGTTCACGAAATGAATGATTGGCGCGCCGGTCGCCAGATCACGAAGCGATTGGGCATCAGCCGCCAGTGACAGATGCTGGTCAGCGTCTTCAAACAGGCCAAGTAGCTGTCGAAGTTCATGGCTAACAATAATGACGCTCTCTACCGTTTTACTTGTTTTCCTTGCGAGCACTGTTTGAACGAAGTTGTCTTTTATATCCGTCGTGGCAATCCAGATAACGTCATCCACTTCGGCAAGTGGGAATGCCTGCTGTTCTTGCCACCACTTTTTCCCCAACTCATAGGCGTTTGTTACTTCAGTGATGGCCTGAAGAGAGTTTTCCGCCAACCATTGCTGATAGGTTTTAACCCCGAATAGTTCAGCATTGGCCGCCAGAATATCTTCTTCGGAACAGGCGCCCTGCCCCAGCAGGACATCTTCCAGCTGGCCGCCATAATTTTTTACGGCGGATTCTGCCCGCGCAAGATCAGAATCCTGCAGGACTCCATTCTTAAGAAGAATTCTTTCAAGCGACAACATGCTTACTTCACTCACACCGTGGGACGTTACATCCCTTTATTTTATCGTTAATGAGGCTTTAAGAGTAATCGGTTTAATTCGAGCCCTATCACACTCGTTCTTCCGCCATCTACACACTATAATCTCTTGCATGACAGTATCTTTAAGCGTTTCCTTCGTCACCCACGCTCCACCCGTGATTCCGGCCTTCAAAGACGTGTTCAACAGCTTGCTGGATGCCATTATAGGCGCACAACACCATCAGGTATTGGGTACCGTCAGTATTACCCTGGTAGACAACGGAAATAACGAAGCACTTCTGGAGAAAGTCATCGCCGAGGCATCATGCGACTTCCCTGTCATCCTGGTTAAAAACCCGGACAACGTCGGCTACAGCGCGCACAACCAGGGGATCAAGCAATCAAATGCTGATTACCACCTTATCCTCAATCCCGATGTGCTGCTATCAACTTCATCGCTTATTAATGGCCTAACCTACCTGGAGGACAATCAGCACACGGTGATGATATGCCCCTACAGCGAGGGGCAACAAGGCGAACCTTCCCATCTCTGCAAACGTTATCCCGCTGTATTCGATCTGGCCCTGCGCGGTTTCGCGAGCGAGTTCATCAAGCAACGATTCGACCACCGATTAATGCGCTACGAATACAGAGACTTACCTACCGCTGAAATCATCAGGTCTGTTGAGCTGATTAGTGGTTGTTGCATCCTGGCAAGAACAAAGTCCCTGCAACTGTGTGACGGGTTCGACGAAAAGTTCTTTCTCTACTTCGAGGACTTTGATCTTAGTTTGAGGATGAGCAAACTGGGCAACCTGGATTACTACCCCGACATGAAAATTATCCACTATGGTGGCAATACAGCATCAAAGGGTATTCAGCATATTCTTTATTTTGTGCAATCAGCTGTCAGATTTTATCGCAAGCACGGGTGGCACATCACCTGATGTTAGAGGTTGCTATACGACAAACCCCATTTCGCGAACAAATTCCAGATCTTCCTCCGCAAACAGTGCTTTGTCCGCTTTTTGATAACGCCCCAGGCTTTTCGGCAACTGAATCTTCGTCAAAAGCTGATCTTTGATCGGCGCCTCCAGTTCAACCCCAAGAAACAATGCAAGCTTATGCAGCCCGTCCGCAGGATCTTCGCAGAATCTGTCAAAATCGAGTAGCAACAGGTGTTCAGGCATCTCTTTTTTTATAGCCAAAAGACGCCTGTGCGTTGCGCACCAGTAGCGGAGCGAGTCCCCAGGACCAACCACCACCTCGCGGCCAAGAAGCCCTTCACCCCAAAGTTTCAACTGGTTCTGGTTGACACTGAGCGCCATATCCACACCATGACGCATCACATGAACATACTTTAGATCCGGAATGCTGCTGTTCAGCTCACGCAAGAAGATATGCGTGTTGGGTTCCTTCCAGCCCCATCTGGCAACATCCCCGCCAGACTCCTCCTGCAGACGAAAAATCATCGCCAATCGCTGCTCACGCCAGGACGACGGATGCTCCCCAGTCGCTTCCGCGACACTGGCTTTCAACAGATTCATCCCAGCTTCACCAACTTTATGACGGTGGGTCATGAGATTCAGGAACATGGCTACAAGACCATCGATTTCAGCCCGGTGAGATTCTGTTGGCCAGAGAGATCGCCGCTTAAACAGCAGTGTGAACATCAAATTGTCGAGGGCGGCGTTAAGGTCGTTTCCCAGGTAGTAGCCAAGATCCTGTAGGATTTCAACGACCACACGGGTACCACTACCGCCTATACCCCCAATAGCGACAGGAGGAGTCTGCATTCAGGCGCACTAAAGTGAGTGTTAATACAGCCTACCAGCTTCTCCAGACTCGACCAAATTCACTTAACAATAGAGACCTTTTGTTCTAAGCCGTTATAATCTCCGAGCATCAACTACAGGCCATCAACTTTTGACCACGCAAACCAATAGAAAAGGCATCATCCTGGCGGGCGGCAGTGGCACTCGCTTACACCCCCTGACCATCTCAATCAGCAAACAACTATTGCCGGTCTTTGACAAACCGATGATTTATTACCCGCTGTCAATGCTGATGCTATCGGGCATCACGGACATTCTGGTGATCAGCACACCCCGCGATCTGCCGGCGTTCAAGGACCTTCTTGGGGACGGCAGCCAG
>JABJED010000052.1 GCA_018665025.1 Gammaproteobacteria bacterium | reverse complement strand
GCAGAGTTCCACGCTCAATCGAACTTCCTCGAGCTCAACACCCGCCAATACCCGCAGTGTTGTTCTTGACCAGACCCACAAACCACCCAGCAGGTGTAATGCGTGCAAACCGGTGAAAAGATAAAAGAACGCGTTGGCTGGGTTCGAATTGAGGTAATACCCCTCATCGTTGAGCTGGCCCCAGGCCATTAACTGTCCATAAATAAAAGCAAAAGTGAACAATCCGGTCGCGAAGAGTGAGACCTGAACCGCACGAAGATTATTTGAAGCAGCAGCCCTTGAACACCAATGAATGGCGCCACTACCCAGAACCAAAAGCCCCGTGTTAATCCAGAGCACCTCTGGTTTCATTACCGGACTCCAATCGGGCAACTCCATGCGCAAAAAATAGGCACTGATGAACAAGGCGAAAACGCTGGTAACGACTGCGAGGAAAAACGTAAGGCCGACTTTGGCTGCCGATGAAATCCTGCCGATCTCTTCTCGCGTATCTACTTCTGGCCCCATCTCGGGCCATGGTTTCTCAAGGACACGCTGGCGCCAAAGCCACCAATAAGCGAAGCCGACCATCGCAAAAATAAACAGGACTATAGTGATCATCGTTAACTAGCCGCCATGTCCACTTCAGATTCCGGGACGTTTTGCGGAATAAAATCATCTGCAGCGCCAGGCACGCTGTAGTCATATGCCCAACGATGTACGGTTGGCAATTCTGGTCCCCAGTTGCCGTGAATAGGCGGAGTATCCGGCGTCTGCCATTCGAGTGTTGTAGCACCCCAAGGGTTTGATCCAGATGGTTTCCCCTTAAACAGGCTCCAGATCATGTTAAAGAAGAAAATAAGTTGTACGACTGCAACAAATAGTGCCGCTACAGTGATGGCCGTGTTTAAATCCAGCGCTGATTCGGGAATAAAATCGATTCCTTCGTAAGCGAAATAACGTCTGGGAACCCCTAAAAATCCAAGATAGTGCATCGGCAAGTAGATCGAATAGGTACCGAGGAAGGTCAGCCAGAAATGAACTTTCCCGAGTGTGTGATTAAACATCTTGCCGGTGATTTTGGGATACCAATGATAGATCGCACCAAAGACAACCAATATTGGAGACACGCCCATCACCATATGAAAGTGGGCAACGACAAAGTAGGTGTCTGACAAGGGTAAATCGACCACCACGTTACCCAGAAAAATACCGGTTAAGCCGCCATGTACGAAGGTGAAAATAAATCCAATGGCGAACAACATCGGGGTATTCAGGTGAATATTTCCACGCCACAACGTGAGTACCCAGTTGTAAACCTTTATGGCGGTTGGCACTGCAATGATCAGCGTCGTGGTGGCGAAAAAGAAACCAAAATAAGGATTCATGCCGCTCACGTACATGTGATGCGCCCAGACGACGAAGCTTAATCCACCAATGCCGACAATAGCCCAGACCATCATCCGATAGCCAAAGATATTCTTTCTTGCGTGCGTGCTCAACAGGTCTGAAACGATGCCAAATGCCGGCAGTGCCACAATGTAGACTTCCGGATGACCGAAAAACCAGAACAGATGCTGGAATAGAACAGGACTGCCTCCGTCGTAATCAGTTTGCTCACCCATGGAGACCATCGCTGGCATAAAGAAGCTGGTGCCAAGTACTCGGTCCAATGTCATCATGATGGCGCTGACCAGTAATGCGGGAAAAGCGAGTAGCCCCAAAACTGTAGCCGTGAAAATACCCCAAACTGACAAGGGCATTCGCATCAGTGTCATACCTCTGGTACGAGCCTGGAGGACAGTGGTCACATAGTTGAGGCCGCCCATCGTGAATGCGATGATAAAGACAAACAGGGAAACCAGCATCAGTATGATGCCCCATTCAACGCCCGGTGTTCCGAACATGATTGCCTGTGGTGGGTAGAGCGTCCAACCAGCACCTGTTGGGCCACCGGTAACAAAGAAACTGGACATCAGTATGATCACCGACAGCAGATAAACCCAATAGCTGAGCATATTCAGGTATGGAAAGACCATGTCACGCGCACCGACCATTAGCGGAATGAGATAGTTACCAAACCCCCCCAGGAACAGTGCGGTCAAAAGATAAATCACCATAATCATGCCGTGCATGGTGACGAACTGGTAATACTCACTGGGTTGGATAAAGGAAAATGTGTCTGGAAACCCAAGCTGCAGGCGCATAATTCCCGACAGAACCAGGGCCACAACCCCCACCGCAATAGCCGTTATGCCGTACTGAATGGCAATAACCTTGTGGTCCTGACTCCAGACGTATTTCGTAATAAAACTTTGCGGGTGCGAAAGTGCCTGCCCCTTATCTGCCAACGCAACATGCGCCATGTCTAATCCTCCCCACCTTGCATTGATGCATCTGCTATCTGGTTTTGATCAACTGCTGGTTCCAGTGTGTTGATGTAGGCGACCACATCATTAATGTCTTTTTCTGTTCTCAACATGCGCGACATACTTCGCATTTGAGGTCCAAACAAGTCCTCTCGGTGAACGCCTCGAACTCCGCTGATGAAGTTCTGCAACTGGCGCTTCAAATACCAATCTTCCTGGCCTCGCAGGCGTGGAGAATTGGTCGCGTAGTTACCCTCGCCATTAACCCCATGACAGGTTCCGCAGGTTCGATAGAGATGCTGGCCTCTGACCGCATCACCGGAAAGAGAAGTATCACCGGTATGTTCCGGTAAGGTGCTGATGTAAGCGACCATGTTTCTAATAGCGGCCTCGTCTGCAAGTAGCGCTGCCATAGGTGCCATCTGCCGGCCAAATTCATCGTCCTCATGCGCGCCGCGTACACCGTTTTTGAAGTTGCGAAGTTGAGTCTCGAGGTACCAACCCTCCTGACCGCTGAGCTTGGGTGAATTCAGGGCAACGATACCCTCGCCCTGAGAACCGTGGCAGGTCGCGCATACCGGATAGGTCGCCTGACCAATTAGCGGGTCACCTGATTCCACAGCGGACATCTCTTTAAAAGTCATCAGGCTGTCGCGCCAGGCATCGTAATCTTCCTGGGTATCGACAACCACTCGTCCACCCATCGTAAAGTGCCCGAGGCCACAGAGTTCTTCACATAGAATGTCGTAAGTACCTGTCCTGGTCGGGGTTAACCACAAATAGCTGACTAATCCAGGAACCAGGTCCATTTTCACGCGAAACTCTGCGACTGCGAAATCATGCAGAACATCTTTTGATCGGAGCAGCATTTTTACCGGCTTATCAATCGGCAGATGCATGACGTTGCTCATTACGATCAGGTCATCCTGACCGTTAGCATCGGCGGGATCCACGCCCAATGGGTTATCGATATTGACGAGAAGGGCGGACGATGTGCCAAGTTGGCCATCATCACCCGGTAGGCGGAAGGTCCAGCGCCATTGCTCCCCGACTACCTCAAACTCCCAGGCATCCTCAGGAACATTGACGAAATCGTTCCACACATACAAACCAGGTGCGAGAAGCGCTGCGACGCCGATAGCAGTCAATCCGGTTAACCAGATTTCGAGCTTCGTGTTTTCGGGTTCGTAGTGGGCTCTTTCACTATCCGGACCACGATTTCGATAGCGCACCACCGCATAGGCCATGAACAAATTGACCGCGATGAACACAGCACCTGTCACCCAAAAGGTAATATTGATTGTGTCGTCTATCGCCTGCCAATTTGAGGCAATCGGCGTAAACCACCAGGGACTGAGAAAATGAAACGCTATTGAGCCGACAACTAACAGCATAACAACAACGGCTATAATCATACTTCCTCCCCTCCGGTACGACTCGAAAAACGAGCGTGGTAATTCGGTCTTTATTATTCTCTTATCTATATTCTCTTAACAGTCGGAACAACAGGCAGCAAATGCGGAAATTATTAGATCAACTACCTGCGCGCACGTTACCCTTTGAACCAGATAAAAGTCAACCCAATATTGCAGTGAACGATAACTCAAACCACCGCCGGGAGCCTTAATATCTTAGCCAGCCCAGCACTACGGGATTGCCGTAGAAACCGGGCTGCTTAAAGTGTTAAGAAAATCCTCAAGTTGCCGAAGTTCCAGATCATTGAGCCCCAGTGGTTCCGCTTCATTGTGTCCTATCATAGCTTCAGGTGCCCTATTGTAGTGATCAAGCACTTGGCTCAAATGCTCCACCTGCCCTTTGTGCATAAATGGCCCGGAGCCTTCCAGGTTTCGCAACGAGGGAGTTCGCATCGCACCAATCAAGTCTATACCAGAGCGCATAAAACGCAGTTCAGTACAATCGTTAGGTTTTGCGTCGCTATACTTCCCTGCACAATTGAAAGGATCAACCCGGACAAGCCGCTCGCCTTCGACTCTGCCTTTATCGGGTATCTCTCCGGCTGAATTAACCAGCCCGGTATTATGAAACTCATTGTTGGTTAGAAGCGGGCCGTTGTGACAATTGATGCAACCGGCCTTTCCAATGAAGAGCCTAAGGCCGATTTTCTCGTCGGGCGAAAACAAACTTTGCTGTTTAGAGGAATCGTTACTCAACTCCGCTTCGATGTAATAATCGAACCTTGATGGTTGAGGCACCAACAACATCTCGTAAGCAGCAATGCATTTACCAAGATTTGAAAACGCGCGAGTAATGCTATGTTGGTCTTCGTTTGCCATCGCCTGCCAGGCCTTGTTCCACTCAGGGTTATCCCCTGGTGCGGCATTGACGGGAAACCGAACTGGATCTGAAACATCAGGCAGGTCACCGAACAATTCCTG
>JABJED010000354.1 GCA_018665025.1 Gammaproteobacteria bacterium | reverse complement strand
ATACTTCGCGCTGCTCATGGATTTTTCGTTGCCGAGCCCTACCAGAAGTACTCGTGTGGCGCCGACATTCGGCACATCATGGAGTAGCAGTGTCTGATTGGTTTTACCGCTGATGTCATCACGTTTCAGGATTTTTCTCAGATAGCCTTTGCTTGCTTTATCCAAAACCCTGGCCGAAGGTGATAACTGGCCGTTTTCGTAGACGCCAACGATGGCGCATTGGGTTCTGGCTTTCGCTGGATTACCCGTGCGTGTGCCATACTTCATAGTGACTCCTGAGGATTTTTTCGTGTGAACTACTGCATTAATATAACGGTTATGGAATGTCCGGTCACTTAAAGTGATTCTTTTCCGCTATTTTGCCCGTGAAATATTTATCACGATGTTTGCTGTTGCGGGCATTGTGTTGGTTATTTCTATGGGTTGGCGATTCAGTGGTTATTTAGAGAATGCTGCCGCGGGTCTAATGTCCCGCGAAATTCTGTTTGCTGTCATGGCCTATAGGCTGCCGGGTTTTCTTGAGCTGATCATTCCGGTCAGCTACTTCTTGTCTATTATGCTGGTGCATGGCCGGATGCATGTCGACAGCGAAATGATTGTTCTCCAGGCTTGTGGAATGAGTACCTGGCGGCTGATTCAGATGACCCTGCTAACGGCTCTGGCCGTCATGATTATGACGGCGATGATCTCTTTGTGGCTTAAACCCATGGGTGAGCAAAGGGTCGAAACACTCCTTGGTGACCAGAATAACCTCACGGAATTCGACACGCTTATTCCAGGTCGCTTCCAGACCCTGGCTTCAGGCAAACGGGTAACCTATACGGAAGGCATATCGGACGAAGGAGAATTGGCGCGAGTATTTATTAACGACTACAAAGAGGCTGCCGGTAATGAGCCCAGACAAGCGGTGACGGTCATCGCTGACAGCGGCAGGACTCAGGTCGATGGCGAAGGCCGGCGGTTCCTGGTGTTGAACAACGGCCGGCGATATCAAGGTAAACCCGGAGAAAAGAATTACCAGTCCATCGAATACGAAGAATATGGTCAGCTGGTAGTGAGTGGTGCGTTCATTCAGAGCAAAAAGCGCCGCACAGCGATACCAACATCAGAATTGTTTAGTGCAACAGATGCCAATGCCGTTTCGGAGCTTCATTGGCGCTTAGGAGTTGTTCTATTGATTCCTGTCATCGCCCTGCTGGCGATACCGCTCGCCCGGGTAAACCCGCGGCAGGGACGTTTTACGCGCCTGGTCCCGGCGATGATTCTCTGCTTCGTCTATATCCTTGCCTTGTCAGGTGCGCGGACTGCGCTGGAGAAAGGGGACTTACCTCTGAATCTGGGTCTCTGGTGGGTTCATGGTATAGCTCTTGGCACGACGTTTTTAATGTACAGGCTTGAATGGATGGCCGAGAAGCTTAATAAGCTACCGATGCTGTTCCGTTAGTGGTGTTAGTCTTTGTTGGAGGTTTTCTTGTAGGGATCGTCCCCCAGGAATATGACGCGGGTTCCTGAAGCGCGGTCGTGCCAGGCCAGTTTTTCTCGATCAAATAAGATCCAGATAAACCCGAGCCCAAGGAACATCGTCGAGAAAGTAGCGAAGAAAAATCTCACAGCACATTCACCCAGGGTTAATATTTGTCCTGTATCGTTGACGGTGCGGATTTTCCAGACCTGCATGCCAAGCGTCTGTCCCCTGATGTGCCAAAAGTAGGCGTAAAAAGCGCCAGCTTCCAGGTAAAGGAATAGCTGGAAAGAAGGTCCTGCTATTATTTTGCCGTCGTTAAGAAACGCGACTATAAGCGTCGTTGTGACGAACCAGAGGGCGACCACCAGGAATGCGTCGTAGAGAATGGCCGCCAGTCGTCGCCAAAGGCTGGCCGGTGTGTTTGGGGCAATAGGCATGAGTGAGGAAGAAAAAAAATGAAGTCTATCATGGGTTTGATGCAGCACCGCCTCGCGCGCGTATTTTGTGTTTCGTTAGCAGCGGTTATGGTATTAATGATTAGCCAGGGCTGGGCTGCAAATGGAGCTGCAAATGGAGCTGCAAATGGAGCTGCAAATGGAGTTGCAGATGGAACTGAGAGTTTTGATGATTACCTGGTGAAAGTGCGATCGGCAGCAATCGGCAACGGGATAGCGTCAGAAACAGTAGATGCCGCATTCAGGGGGCTGACGCGGGACGAACGGGTCATAGGCTACGATCGCAAGCAGCCTGAATTTGTGCAGACCTTTGACGAATATCTTACCGCGCGAGTGACGAACTTCAGGAAACAGGAAGGTCGCAAGCTGTTTAAGTTGCATCAGCCATTGCTTGATGAGATAGCTGGCTTATACGGTGTGGATCCGGAGTACATCGTTGCCTTTTGGGGTTTAGAGACAAGTTTTGGGCGCTATCAGGGGAAATACAGCATCATTCGATCTCTCGCCACCCTGGGGCATGATCAGCGCAGGGCTGCATTTTTTACCGCAGAACTCCTCAAGGCACTGCAGATTCTTGATGAGCAACATGTTGCGCCTGAGGCATTTGTAGGCGCCTGGGCTGGCGCAATGGGGCAAAGCCAGTTCATGCCCAGCAGTTTCCTGCGGTTTGCGGTCGATCACGACGGAGACGGTCGAAAGGACATCTGGTCCAATAAGGCGGATGTCTTTGCCTCAATCGCTAACTACCTGAATAAGGCTGGCTGGAAAAGGGGGGCAGGCTGGGGCGGTCCTGCGTCGTTTAACACGGTGGATTTTGTCAGTTTGAAGCCGCTGAATATTGACCCAAGCTGTCGGGCGCTTAAGCACCATTCTCGTAAAATGTCGATTTCCAACTGGAAGGACCTGGGTGTAGTGCCTGGCGTTCAGTTAGTTGAGCAGTCTTATGCTCTGGTATCGCCTGAAGCAGGTGCAAGCTCGGGATATCTTGTCGGGGGGAACTATCGTGCAATCCTGAATTACAACTGCGCTGATAAATATGCTGTGTCAGTGGGGTTGATGTCCGAGGCAATTGCTACGCCCGACTAATCAGGAATCATCATAAAAGCGGCTTCGGTCTCGGCGACGACCTCGTTAGTGTCGTTCCGAATCATCAAGCCTTTCATCTGTGTTAATCGCGCTTTTTGTTTCATGCAGTGCCCTTCAAGGCGGACTTTGGTGCCAATCGGCAGCGCGTCTCGATATCGGATATCGCATTTGGCAGTGAATGCCTTGAAGCCTTTAAGGAAGAGCCAGTTCGCCATTACATCATCGAGAGCACTAAACACGATGCCGCCATGTGTCACGCTGTCGTAGCCGCAATGGTCCGCGCCCGGTGTAAATTCGCTATGGCAAATATCATCCTCAAGCCTGAAATCCAGTTTCAGTCCGATTGGATTGCCGGGCCCACAGACGAAGCAGTGGTTGGCATCAGATCGTAATTGGCTCATTGACTTGCTCCATTGGCCCTATAGGTTGTGTTTACTGATACGCCGGTATAATGACTGGCATGTACCTTGATACTCACAAGACCTATTGTCCACATTGCGGTGAAATGATCGAACTGGTGGTAGATCCTTCAGCAGACCAGGAGTATATCGAGGATTGCCAGGTTTGCTGTTGTCCTATGATGGTGTGCGTGTTGGCAGTGCAGGAAGGCCAGCCTGAAATCAGTGTCTTTGCTGAAACCTAAAGGGCGGCCAGCTAGGTTGGGTTTATTCTGATAAATCCGCGAAGACCTGGCACGTAGCTAAGCAGATCCCACATGGAAGATCGGAAAAGGTCGGCTGGTATCAGGTGTTCTATTTTCTTGTGTAGCGCCGGCAGCTCGGACCAGTGAACACCCTGTTTGTGATGATGCGCCGTGTGGTAACCAAGGTTGCCTGTGACAAAATTGTAGACCGAGTTCATTGTGTTGTAAGAGGCGCTGAATTCGTCCTTCGAGTCCAGGCCCGCATGATGATCGTAGGTAGCCCACGCGGTGATCAGCAGTCCGGTAAACATCGGAAGGGCGAAAACCATAAAGCCCTGAATCGGGTTAGCGGCGACTAACAATATTGCAATGGTGAAGGTCAACGCTGTGTAGATTAAATGAGTGCGTAAATGCCCTGGATGTTTCTTTCCTACTTTCCAGGCTCGTGGGTAGGCTGTCGCTGCAACTGCGAAGGTATATTCCAGTTCGCTCATTTTTGTTCCATCGGCTCTTTGCCACCGACTTTCATCGATGCCCTGGTCAAGGTAGTTATGATGGTGACCAAAGACGTGATGCAGTAACCATTGATTCGTTGTCACGCCGGTGTGCAGTCCGTAGCTGAGTTCTAAAATTCTGTTAAGCGGCGTCCAATGGAATGTCTTGGTGTGTTGGTGATGATGGTTCCAGGCGCAGATACACCCTTTAGGAATAATTGTTAGAATAAAATAAGACAGCAGTAGCCAAATATTGTCTGCCGTGAAATAGACTAGAAAGTCTAACAACGTCAGTGACAAAATAAGAAAGATTGGAAGTCGGTCTGCGCGATATCTAAACACTGTGTTCATGCCAGGTAAATTCGAGCGAAGTGTAGCATAGGGTTGTTGGATTTCTAGCGGCTAGACACCACTCAAGGCAGGGTTCTAAAAACTTGTCCTAAAATGATTATGGATTGTAAAAGATGTTAAAAATTTGTCCTGAAATGATTATGGATTCTAAAAAATGACAGATGAAAAAGCCGGTGAAGTGATTTCTTTTTCTGAGGCCGGCAACCCTCATGTGCTTGCTAGAAAAGAAGCCAAGCTAAAAAAAGTCCAGGGTGCATTCAAGGCGGCGAGCAAAGACAAGTTTAAAGATGCCCGTAATCAGCGCCGCAAACGTAAAAACCCCAAGAAGAAAAAGTAGTCGGACCCGCGCTAGAATAAAAAAGCCCGCGTCGTTTCAATCACCCGCCCGCGTCGTTTCGACCCACCCCCGTCGTTTCAGTCACCCCACCCCGTCGTTTCAATCACCCCACCCCGTCGTTTCGACCCACCCCCCGTCGTTTCGACCGTAGTGGAGAAACCTGCTCGCGAAGCTCAAGCTTTTTGGATGCTACGCTACAGGCGCCAATGCCGGTACACGACCGTTAATAAAAATTCCCGTCCGACTCGATCTTCTCAGCCCCGGTTCCTTCCCTTGCTGCCTGCAGTTCCTGTCTCGCGAGTCGTTCCATAAAGGCCCGGTCAGACCCGAGGGTCACCATATGAAACCCCTGGTCCAGGTAGCGCTTTGTATATTCCAGCGAGCCTGTCTGAATTCCTGCAGCGATGCCGTGCTTCTTTGCGGTTTCAAAAATGTGGGTGACGGCAGCGACATGCTTGGGATCGTTGTTGTCACCGCCAGGATGCAGGCCCAGGGCGTAGGCCAGATCGCTCGGTCCAATATAGACCGCATCCACGCCCGGCGTTGACATGATGTCATCCAGGTTCTCTAGTGCTTCGGCGGTTTCAATCATCACGATGCACGCAATCTCGGTATTGGCGGCCCGGGCATAACCTTTACCGGCATAAAATGTGACACGGTTGGGGCCGTAAGAGCGTATACCATCCGGTGGGTATCTGCAGGCGGCAACGGCTCGCTCTGCTTCCTCGCGATTGTTAACGAGCGGAATAATCACGCCATAAGCGCCTGCATCCAGCACCTTCATAATCTCGTATGGTTCGTTCCAGGGGACTCGTACAAATGGAATGGCGTTAGAAGTAGAGATAGCGGTCAGCATGTGTTTAACGTCGATATAATCCAGCATGCCATGTTGCATATCCAGACAGAGCCAATCGAAACCCGCATGAGCCATGGTCTCTGCTGTGTAGCTGGAGTCGATGGACATCCATGCGCCGATGGTCTGTTGGTTGGCGCGCCAGGCTTGTAAAACGTGATTACTTCTCATAGCTCTATCCTAGGTATTTGTAGTGGTGTCTCATTGTTCTGTGCAGCGGAATCTGACATTTCGGTCTCGATTTTTATGGTTGCCAATCTTATGCGAAGGCGATTGGCGTTTCACCTGCAACCGTCGTCCTCCACATTTCCCGGCGATGGCCTTGGTAGTCGGAGGTGGCACAATGTTGCGTGCATCGATTATCCCACAAAGT
>JABJED010000353.1 GCA_018665025.1 Gammaproteobacteria bacterium | reverse complement strand
TGCCGCCGAGACGGAGAACGTCATCGAGAACGCACGCACCAAGCTGACCGCCAAGAACCTCGATATGATTATTGCTAACAACGTCGCTGATACATCGATTGGTTTTAACAGCGATCACAACGAGACGACAATTATCACCAGGACTATTACCGGAACTATTACCGGAACTATTACCGGAACTACAGAAGCGCAGCAGCCGAAAATGTCCAAAGAAAACCTGTCCAGGAAACTCATTGAGCTGATCGCCGAACAGATAGCGGAGGCCTAATGCAAAGCCTGCAGGTTAAAATCCTTAATTCAAGAATCGGCGACGATATTCCGTTACCGTCATATTCAACACCCGGCTCAGCAGGCATGGATCTGCGAGCCTGCCTTGATGAATCACTTAACCTGGCACCAACAGAGACCTCACTGATTCCTACCGGTATCGCGATCTTCGTTGCAGATCCTGGCTACGCAGCATTGATATTGCCTCGTTCCGGGCTCGGCCATAAGCACGGTATCGTTCTGGGGAATCTGGTAGGACTAATCGACTCAGACTATCAAGGTGAACTGATGATCTCAGCCTGGAATCGCGGCGCCAGCCATTTTACCATTGAGCCCGGGGACAGGATCGCTCAACTGGTCGTAGTACCAGTTCAGCAAGTCGAGTTTAGTGTCGTCAGCGAATTCTCATCAACCGACCGAGGTGCCGGGGGATTTGGGTCCTCAGGGCTAGGTTAGGGCGCCAAAGTGGCAAACAAACACCTAAAAGTTTTTGCCATGATTCCCGGCGTCGCGGTGATCGGTGGATTCGTTGTCACGAGTCTGTTGTCCGTCTTTGTACTTCAATCAGGCATCAATGGCTCACATCAGTCAACGCTTGGCCAGGCATTAGCCGATGAGATCGCACAGCAGGTTAATATCAAAGAAACCCAACTCATCGATCAGCTGGCTAAGATCGCATCTAGCGTTCTGGCCACAAACACGATTACCGGCTCCATCGCTGAGCTATCGGCAGCAGAGCTGACTATCGTGCAGATTCTACCCTTCGCTGAAAAAGTGCGGCTAATTCCTGCCGGGCAGGCCAGCATTGATCAGGGTATCCCACCATTTAATTTTATCGCGCTGGATATGGTCAAAGGCATTGAAGCAGGAGAACTGATTTCTCCCGAGGCGATCAGCTCTCAACCACAGCTCAAAGGAGAGAAATGGATCATCGTTGCTGCCCCAATCAAACGCGGTGATGGCAATATCCAGGGTACTTTGTTTGTCTATTTCAACGCCCTGTCCATCAGTGCAAACCTAACCGATGGTACAAAAGGTCAAGTTTGGGTTATTCAGGCAGTGGGCGGTGCTGACATGGCAATCGCGACTTCAGGAACGGCCGGTACAGGGCCCGCCATAACAAGCGCATTAAATAACCCGCACTGGACTCTACAATACTCACCATCGGCAGCTATATCAGGTAACTCACCCGCTGGCTTCCTGACATACCTGCTACCCGGAATCGCAATGCTGCTGATTGCTCTCGGGGGTACAGCCTTTGGTGCAGTGCAGACACGCACATTAATCCAGCAGAACCTCATACTGATCGGAAACCAGATCGGACGAGTAACCGGTGGAAACTACGACAACAAGGTTAGTTATACGTTGCCAGGGTTTGCCTACCTGGATAGTAAGCTGAAGAAGCTACGGAACTATCCCCCTGCGAAGACCGACGACAGCAAACCTGCGTCAGCAAAGAATCAATCTAAAAGGGTCCATCCCCCCAAAGGCGCAGTCACCGTCGACATCAAAATGACCGATGATGATCTGTTTGAGGAGGTCGAAGAATTTGAACTAGACGATTTCGATTCGGCGGTTAAAAAGGCAAACAAAGCAAGCAACCACCTTGCCTCTATCAAACATATCTTTCGCGCCTCTGACATTCGCGGAATCGTCGGTAAATCAATCAACGAAGACATTGCTCGCCAGATAGGGCTCGCCATTGGCTCCGAAGCTGGTGACAGGGGCGAACAAAGTCTACTCGTCGGCTACGACGGCCGCGAGTATAGTCCGGCACTGGCTGAAGCACTAATTGAAGGAATCACCTCCAGTGGCAGGGACGTTTTGAATATCGGCTCAGTCCCAACACCCGTCCTTTATTATGCGACCAGTAACTCGGATACGAAAAGCGGCGTGATGGTTACGGGCAGCCACAACGCGCCTGATCACAATGGATTTAAGGTGGTCCTTGAAGGCAAGAGTCTGGTTGACCATGAGATCAGCGGCCTTTTTCAAAGACTCCAGGAAAACAACTTCTCTACTGGAAGAGGCACTGTTTTTACAGCAGATTTCACGCAGGAATACATCGACGCCATATCCTACGATGTGGTTGTAGCCCAGCCGCTGAAAGTTGTAATTGACTGCGGCAATGGTATTGCCGGTGGTATCGCCCCGGAACTACTTGATATCCTGGGTTGCGAGACCGTTCCCCTGCACTGCGAGGTTGATGGCAGCTTCCCAAACCACTACCCTGACCCGACCAGGCCTGAGAACCTGAAGGACCTTATTGCAACGGTGCAGTCTCAGGGCGCGGATCTTGGTATTGCCCTGGATGGGGACGGAAATCGACTGGTAGCGGTCACAGCCGAAGGTCAAATAGTATGGCCTGACAGATTACTAATGCTCTTCGCCAAGGATATTGTCTCACGTAATCCCGGCTCAGGTGTGGTCTACGACGTTAAGTGTACGAGACACCTTAACAGCGTTATTAGTGGCTTAGGCGGCCGCCCTATTATCTGCAGAAGTGGCCATTCTTTTATTAAGCAGAAAATCGCAGACACAGATGCATTGTTGGGCGGAGGGCTATCGGGCCACATTTGTTTCTCTGAACGATGGTTTGGCTTTGACGATGGCCTTTACTCGGCTGCGCGCCTGCTTGAAATTGTTGGGTCCCAGGGAGATAGCCTGGCTGACCTATTGGCAAATTTCCCCCGCAGCGTAGCTACGCCAGAGATTCACGTTGCAGTTAAAGACCGTGAGAAGTTTTCGCTGATAGAAACCCTGGTCGAAACCGCTGATTTTGAAGATGCAGCGCTCACTACAATTGACGGATTGAGGGTAGATTTTGCGGATGGATGGGGATTGGTCAGGGCCTCAAATACGGAACCGGCATTGACACTTCGGTTCGAAGCAGACTCAGACGAATCTCTGGAAAATATAAAAAACGCCTTTCGGGAGTTACTCCAGGAAGTAAAATCAGACCTGAACTTCGAGTAACTGCCATGACCCTGACTAAAGATTCAGCAATGAACATTGCATCGGTACTGACCGAAGCACTCCCCTATATTCAAAGGTTCACAGGTAAAACCATCGTGATCAAATACGGTGGCAACGCGATGACTGAGGACGAGCTAAAATTCGGGTTTGCAAGGGACGTTGTCCTCATGAAACTCGTTGGGATAAACCCGGTTGTTGTCCATGGTGGTGGCCCACAAATTGGGAGCCTGCTCGATG
>JABJED010000352.1 GCA_018665025.1 Gammaproteobacteria bacterium | reverse complement strand
TTTCGCGGTAAATCCTTCGACTGCCACTTCGTCGCCGAGGCAGATGGTGGGAGCAGCGCACCCAGGTGTTTCACCCTTCGCGAAATGAGCTGGAATATTGAACAGACTGAGAAGGACATCGGGAATAATGATGTCAAACCGGGACCGGTCATCATACCGATGTTGAGGCCTTTCAGGCGCTGATTTGCCCAGCCGGCAACGTCCCATTCAGCCTCGGCGACGACGATGTAGTCGGGCTCGCCAGGCCCGGTGGAAATCGCGACGCCCACGCCGATGGTATGCGCGGATTGAAAGGTAATCCCATTAATCGTTTCCATGTTGCCTGTGGTGGCATGCCGCGCCATTACATTTCCACATGCTTTACCTAAATGGCGTCTATGATTGGAATGCCGCCCAGCCAATGGCTACTTCTGGCCTGCGAAGCCAACTTTTCTGACATCGGCCAAGGCCGCTGGAATCTGACTCGACCTGACGGTCCGAAAAGCGAATCGATCGGTGGGACCCAGTTCTTTGGATCATCAAAGCCCAACAGATGTCCACCGGGAGCTCGATACAAACCCCTATTTCAGGGACAGACCTACTTGGCTACCGACACAAAAACGGGCTTAATTCTACTGATACTCGGGATTGACGAGTACGCCTGCTGATGGTCTAACCAGTGCTGCTTCGGTAGTTGGGGAAGGTGAGTTACCCGAATGTATGGGCCATTTGCGCCTCAGGCTTTTTGGCTGACGCGGAATAGACTAAGATTCTGCACGACATGGTCGGTTGTTTAGGCTTAGCAGATATGGGTAGGGCGGTGATTCCGCCTTAAAGCAACTAATTTTTTTGCTGGTCAATTTTCGGACTCTGTCTGAGGGTTCTGGATGAAGGACCCACGATCGAACAGGATGATCATGCAGGACTATTACGCAGGGCTATTATTTAGGGCTATTATTTAGGGCTATTATTTAGGGCTATGGATATAGTGTTCAGGTAATTTGATTTCAGAGTCAGTGAACAGTCGCTTCATTTCAATCAAGCAAGTCTTGCTGCCCTTGCTCGCTCACCCGCGGGTGGCGTTTTCACTGAAGTGGTTTGTATACGTCTGGTTGTGTATCAACTTTCTGCAATATGTGCAGGACGATATTCTGGCCTATAACTCTTCGTTAGCTGCAGATGCATCTCTGGCAGATATCATTCTTACCTTCCGAACCACTATCGATACCGCCGCCTGGCTTGTTCTCATCGGAGTCTTCGAATTGGAGACTTATGCTCTCCCTGATGCAGCATTTACACGGTGGCTGGATAGGGTCTTCATCGCGGTTAAGGCTCTATGCTACACGTGCATCGCCTATGCCGCTTATGGATATTTGGCCGATACCCTGGAACTGTATGACCTGATTGCCCTTGGACATATCGATGATCTTTGCTCAATCGCGGGGCAGGGTTTGTTTCTGCAACTAGACGCAGCAGATTATTCTGAAATCTCTTTGGCCAGTTGCGCGGCTTTGGATGCCGGGAGTGAGTTCTTCCAGATACGTGGCCAGACTTCTATTGTGTCGGTAAATGAACTGGATTCGATTCGAACGATGGGTTGGTTGGACTTCGGCAACGCAGTAGTCTGGATCGTGGTGGTTATATTAATTGATGTGGAAGTCCATCTTCAGAACGCCGACAAATTCGACAGCAAGCGCCTGTCGTATGCTCGCCTCTTTAAAATGCTTGGTTATGGTTTACTGATTGGCGCCTGTCTTATGTGGTTTTTCTACGGCTACGCTCTTTATACATGGGATGCATTTTTGTGGATATTTGGCTTCTGGGCGATTGAACTTAACCTGGCTGAATGGGAGCAAGAGCGGTTAAAGGAATTGAATGTGGAGACCTCTTCATCAGTGTGAGCAAGGGATTTAGGGCCGGGTAACATCCGTTTGGGTATTCATTGTCTTATGTCATTAGTCAGGGTATCCAGGTACCACGCGATAAAGCGCATCAACGTTTCTTCATGCTCTGGATGATAAGGACCTGGTTCAAAGAACCGGGAATTGACACCCTCACTGTTGCGACGAATGATGAACTCGTCTTCAACGGTGGTGCGGTGCCATAGCCAGGTCACCTTATCAACATCATAGTCTTTGCCTTCTACGGCATCACCGCGCACGAACCAGACAATCTCCATGTCTGTTTCTGTCAAGCTGCGGGGAGTAAATCGATAGAGTACGCAATGATCAGGGTAGTTGAGCATGGAAGACAACGGCCCGATTTGGTAGTCACCGGCGCCCCCGTCATAACCTTTGTATTCGCCCATCAACGGTGCAACGGGTTGACCGTCCTGACTACCGGTTAAATAGCCATCATAGAGTGCATAGCGGCTGGTATAAGCACCACCACCATGATGAGGGTTGTCGTTGAATACCTGGTTCACCTTTGTTGCGACGCCTGCCACACCGGTTTGATCCTCGGCGCGAGCGAGCATAGCTTCATTCAGTGCCTTAACGTTCTCATAAGGTTCTTTGAGAGTATGTGATTTTGCATAAGCGCGATGTGCAGTGGCACAGTGATAGCACTCAACATAATTTTCCAGGGCCAGTTTCCAATTGGCATCTACCCTGTAGACCCGACTTTCTATCACCTTGGCGTTGGCCAGGTCATAACCACGAATGGCCGGTTCGATCGCCAATAGGTCTGGTGCAAGCTGTGCTGCATCTGGATTGCAGTTGATGTAAATCAGACCGTGAAAAACACAAATTTGAGGCTTCTTAAGACCATAGTCGGCGGCGTTGAAGTCCTCCAGAGCCAGCATTTCCCGGGCTGCGCGTAATGAGCCATCCAGATTGTAGACCCAGCCGTGGTAGGGGCAGACAAAGGTTCTGGTGTTACCACTTTTTTCTTCGCATACACGAGAGCCTCGGTGGCGACAGATATTGTACTGGGCCTGAATTTCACCGTCCTGGTCGCGGCTAATGATGATCGCATCTTCGCCGAGTTCGTATTGAATGAAATCACCTGGATTGGGTACCTGGCTGACATGGGCAGCGTAGAGCCAACTTTTGTACAAAATCGAGTCCAGCTCTTTTTGGTAGGTAATGTGAGAGCGATAAAAATAGGGATCCATGCCAAAACCGCGCTTGCTTTTTTGCGCCTCCGCCATTTGCCGCATTTTTTCGGGGGTATCGGTTACGTCGGTTGCAATGAATTTTTTCATATTGAAGTTACCCAGGTCGCCAGCCGATACAAGCGACAGTCAGCATTGGAGGAGGCCCTGTTAGTCTGACTCTCGTCTTGCATTGCCTACTCCAAATTGTTCCTAGAAAGCTGGAGCGGGCGTTTGTCGACGCCGTGGTGGGTTGAACAAGGAACCTTCGACAACGACGCACTTGGCCATGATCCTTGCCCAGTGCAATTCACGCTCGTAATAAATTTCTGCCACCAGTTCAGTACCCGGCTTGCCGTAGGCTGCGTTCACGTTGGCAATGGCAAAATTGGACTTGGCAGTCGGACACCAGGCGGCAGAAGTCACATTACCGACCTGTTTGTTGCCAGCATAAACAAATGCATGTTCCGCCGGTTTATTACCCTCAATATCCAGCATAACGGTATTGTAACGCGATCCTTTCTTCTTCTCTTCCAGCAACGCTCGGCGACCGTTAAACACCGGCTTGTTCAGATCGACCAGCCAGCCCAAACCCAGTTCAAAGGGCGAGCGAGAACGACCGATACGCACTGTTTCTTCTGCGGGTACAAAATCAGAACCCGCCTGTAGGAATCCCGCTTCAATACGTGCCAGTTCATAGGCGGCTCCGCCGACAGGTCTAATTACATAGTGCTTTCCTGCAGCAAATAACTTATCCCAAAGGGTGACTGCGAGAGCTGGCTCAATCCATACCTCGTAGCCAAGGTCACCTGTAAAACCAGTACGACTGACCATCAGAGGTACGCCATCGAAGGTAAAGTCCATGATGCCAAAGGGTTTGAGCTCTTCAAGACCCTCCAGGCCCATAGCCCGCAAGCAGGAGCAACTGGTAGGGCCCTGTACAGACAGCGCAGCGACTTCGGTGGTTTCATCGACAATCGAGACGTCAAATCCCAGAGCTGACCAACTCATCCAATCCATGACATGGGTATATGAACAAAGCCGGTAGTCGTTTTCTGCAAGATGAAAGATCGTACCATCATCCATCACCTGGCCCTGCTCATCGCACCAGACTGTATAACCAACACGGCCAACTCTGATCTTACTGACATCACGGGTGACCAGCCGATTTAGATAGGCTTCAGCATCAGGTCCTGTAATGCGGTATTTAACCATAGGAGAAAGATCAAACACGCCGGTGCCACTGCGAATGGCGAAGTATTCCAACTCCACATCGGTATAGCTCTCTGGCGTGGTGTAACCTTTCCAGTTGGACCACTCGTTGGTTTCACAGGCGGCAGCCACCCGATCATGAAACGGGGTTGGCAATAGCATTTTCAATATCCGGGTTTCCGCGCTCATGCTGTTTTTCCTCGCTGAATGATTTCCCTCGCGGCATTGCGGCCCGCTAACCCCATGACCCCACCACCAGGGTGCGCACCGGCGCCGCACAAATAGAGATTATCTACCGGTGTAGCGTACTGGGTTGCTCCGGGGAATGGCCGCATCATCATAATCTGATCCAGGCTGATTTCACCGTGATGCCAGTGACCACCATACATGTTGTATTGCGCTTCCAGGTCCGCTGGCGTCAACAACTCGCTGACGGTGATCAGTGAACGGATATCTGGCGCGTAACGGGCTAAAACATCGATACATATCTGCTCGAACAATTTTTTGTTGTCATTCCACCCGGCTTTCAATTCATAGGGAGCAAACTGAATAGTGGCTGACAAGACATGCTTGCCTGAAGGAGCCAGGTCAGGATCGTTTACTGTCGGTATACTAATTTCCATTGCGGGAGCCTGAGAAAACTCCCCGTACTTGGCGTGGTTAAAAGCATTTTCGAGATACTTCATGCTCGGCGCGATGACCAGACGTTGACCCAGTTGATCACCGCTCAGTCCTGTGAAATCCGGTAGCGCGTCCAACGCCAGATGGAGCTTGGCGGCATTTCCTTTCATACGAATGTTGCTGACCCGTCGAGTTGTGCCTGCCTCTATGTTGCGAAAACCCACCAGTTTCTCAAAGGTTGTTTTCGGATCGGCGTTGGAGACAACGGTAGTGGCTGTCAGGGTGGTGCCGTCAGTTAGAGTCACTCCCTGGGCACTGTCGGCCTTCAGGTTGATACTGGCTACTCGAGCCCCGGTGCGGACTTCTACGCCGCTGGCCGTTGCAGCAGATGCCAGCGCAGTACCGACAACCCCCATGCCGCCTTTGACTTGAGCTGGCCCATGAAAGCCATAGACCTCACCCAGGCGGCGGTAGATGTATCCGAACACGGTATTGGGGGAGCGGGGTCCCATGTGGGAACCCATGACACCTTCGAGCGCCAACACAGATTTAAGCAGTTCGTCGTCAAAGGTCTCTTGCATGACGTCGTACATGTTGATCAGAGCCAGGCGAAGTAGCTCTTGCATGTCTTCCTTGCCTAGCAGTTTCATGTCGATGCCCAGCTTAAGCAGGGTCATCCGATCATGAATATTGTTTTCCACTAACTTTGGCGGACGTCGCTTGAAAGCAGTGTTCAGCAATCGGGCAAATTTCACCATTTTTGCCTGGAAGGGTCCGAAAGCAGCCTTGTCCTCGGCAGAGAGATGGTCGCTCGTGACAACATCCCCGCTGATAGTCAGATGTTTACCATCAGGGGACAGGCCAATCGTATCAAGGTCGTGAGCCGCGTAGTCCAAACGCAGTCCCAGGTCCTTCACAACATCCGGGTTCAACTGATAGAGCCAGTTAGCACAACCGGACACAGAATACCCCGGACTAAATTCTCGGGTTGACGCAGCGCCGCCCGGCACGTCATTGGCTTCGAGCACTAAAACCCTGCGGCCGGACTTGGCCAGATAGGCCGAACAAACCAGGCCATTGTGGCCTCCGCCAACAACGATCACATCATAATCAGTCATCGGCATATCCTCCTGGCACGGTATTGGTTAACTTCAAGTCCATCAAAATTTCGCGTGCGGCATTGGCGCCCGGCGCCGCCATTACTCCGCCGCCCGGGTGGCTGCCCGAGCTACACATATACATACCTTTGACCGGTCCTCGGTACTGGGCATAGCCAGGGAACGGACGATTAAACAATAACTGGTCGAAAGTGAGTTCGCCCATGAAGATATTACCCTCAGTCAGACCCACTTCATTTTCAATGTCCTGGGGTGTTCTAACTTCGGCATGTAAAATGAGATCCTTGAAATCGGGGCTGTACTTGGCAATGGAGTCAATGACTGTCTTGCCGAAGGCGTCGCGATCCTCGCTGGTCCAATCACGGCCATTGACCTTGGGCGGCGCGTACTGCACAAATACAGTCATCATATGCTTGCCCGGAGGAGCCATGGTTGGGTCTATCTGTGAGGGAATCAGCATGTCCAGATAAGGATCTTTTGACCAGGTATCATCTTTCCAGTCGTCGTAGGCTCGCTCCATGCGCTCCAGCGAATCACTGAAGTGCATGTCCCCCATCATCAATGGGCTTTTGGGATCCATGCCATGGAAGGTCGGCAGGCCGTCCAGCGCTATATTCAGTTTGCCAGAGGAACCGCGGATCTTGAAGTTCTCAGCTTTCCTGACCACATCCGCGGGCAAGTCGCCAGCGTCCATGATGTCTAGAAAAGTCCGTTTGGGATCCAGGTTGGAAACAATATTGTCGGCATACAGTTCAGTGCCGTCCTTAAGTGCGACGCCAGTGGCGCGGCCATTTTTTACAATGATCTGATCCACGTTTGCATCACAACGAATTTCACCGCCATAGCCCTGGAAGGCTGCCGCGAGGGCGCCGGACACGGCGCCCATGCCCCCGCGAGCAAAGCCCCAGGCGCCGACTGTGCCATCAACGTCACCCATGTAGTGGTGCAATAAGACATAAGCTGTTCCGGGAGAATACACACCCAGTGCTGTACCGATGATGCCGCTGCCGCCCAGGTGAGCCTTCAGGACATCCGTTTCGAAGTACTCATCAAGATAATCGCCAATGCTCATGGTCCAGAATCGCAGCGTATCGGCTAATCCCGTCTCTCCCATTTCGGTAAACGCCTTAGCCAATACCGCCAGTTCTTTAAGGTCACGTGGCTTAAGGGAGGTAGGGTCTGGTGGTGTACGCATCAGGAATGGGCGTATCAACCGGGTTTGCTTCATGACATCAGCTTCATAGCGCTCATAAGCATTGGCATCGCGCACGGACAACCGGCTAATTTCTCGTAGTTGGCGATCGTGCTCATTGTAGTTGGCGAAGTGATCGCCGTTCTCCATGTAGGTCACTCCACCACCATAGGGAACCACCTGCAAACCATGGCGTGGTAACTCCAGGTCGCGCGTGATTTCAGGTCGAAGCAGGCTGCAGACATAAGAGCAATTGGAATATTTCCAATCAGGATAGAGTTCCCGGCTTACAGTGGCCCCGCCGATATAGGCGTTACGCTCGACCACCAGGACGTCGAGCCCCGCTTTGGCCAGATAGGCGCCATTGGTTAAACCGTTGTGGCCCGCTCCTATCACTATCGCGTCGTATTTTTTCATTACATTGAACTCGGCGTAAGTACATCTTGCAGCATGGCATGGCGCCATGGTTAAGTCCATATTATGAACGAATGATCATTCATTTATCTGATCTCTGTTTTTGGGTATGATCGATCATCGAAACGCCCAACAGGACCCTTATGGCCATCACTGCGAGTCATCAAAAACGCACCAAACGCGCAGACGCTAAGGAAGTACGTAGGCAAGAGCTGATTCAGGCCACCATGAAGTGCATCGCCCGCTCAGGACTCTCCAATACGACCATGGCGGAGATCACACAGGAAGCTGGCCTTAGTCTGGGTATCGTCAATTTGCATTTTCAGAGCAAAGAAAATCTGCTGCAGGAAACCCTGCGTGTAGTCTCAGAAGAATACATCGAAGGCTGGGAAAAGATCGGCCACAACGGCAAGCTTTCCGCCGTTGAAAAACTGGAAGCCTGCATCGAATTCGACTTCGGCCCGAAGGTTTGCACTCGCGACAAATTGGCTGTCTGGTTTTCTTTCTGGGGCGAAAGCAAAGCACGCCCGGCCTACCAGAAAATTTGCTCAGGCCATGACGAGTTGGCTGATGGAACTCTTCGCCGGATTCTCCAGGACATTATTGATGAGGGTGGGTACGTCAGCCGCAATGCCGATCAGATCGTTCACACCTACACAGCCATGGTGACGGGTTTGTCGCTGGATTTGCTGGTGACGCCGAAGACCATGGATCGGAATCTGGCCAAGCAAGTTTGTCACCACTATTTTGTGGCAGTTTTCCCCGGTCATTTTGCAAGTTATTAGCCAGCCACTGTATCGTAAGGTCATCAAGTTTTTGGTTGAAAACCGCATGCTCCTGGAGCGGTCCGGTACAGTAGCACGGGTGTCTGAAACATATCCTTTGGCACACCTGCTAAAGATGCTCGCCAACATACATTGCCACCGCTAGTTTTTTGATAAGCCTTCTTTCGCGGCGCCATCGTCCCTGACGATTTTATCAGGGGGTACGTAGTCAAAGATAAATGTGATTCTGTCCTCTTTACCCTTATTCATCACGCTATGATTTTTCTGATTATTAAGCTCATACGCCTTACCAGTCTCTAACTGGTAAGGTCTTCCATTAATCATGAACCGGACTCTGCGATTAGTCGTGATCGGTACGTGGATTCGATGACTAGCATGAAAGGAAGGATGCTTGTCAAAATGAGGTTTGATGATGTTGCCCGCCGGTAACTTGGCAGCCATCGCTCTAATGATTGTGCCCCCTTTCGGATAATATTCTTTCAAAATACCGTGCATCATCGGAACCGCGGCTTCTGCCAGAAGATCCCAACCACTTTCCTTTCTGACTTCAATGTTTGGCCAACCTACGCCATCGGTAAATACCAGCACCACAGACTGGGTTTGCTGGTGCACCTCGTATTCATTTTGACGAAGCGCTTGAGCTTCCCAGACTTGCTCATCAAGAGCCAGAATGGCCCCTCTAAGGGGCTCTATATCCACCGAACCCAGATCTTTCAACGGAACATCAATATCCATGTCTTCCCCAGCCTTTTAGTTTGATGACGACTTTTGCTGCCAATCGCTTGGCCAATCTTCTTCGGGGCGAGCTCGCAAAAGCTCCTCCAGGGTTTCGGTCAGTTCCTCCAGATGCGTCTCGTAGTTCCGCCACAGATCAACTGAGCTGGCATAAATAGGCTGCCGCACCTGTTCAGAGCTTGCTGTTCTTACAGCGCGTTCGGTTTCGTGGAACCTGAAGCAAGCATCTTCAACTGGTAATTCACAGTAGTCCAGCAATCGTCGAACCTGTGTGTCGAGATCCTGCACAACGTCTTCATAGTTTACGTGAAGCACTTTCCCTGGCAGAACCCGGTGCCAGTGATTCATCAGCCTCTCGTATTGAAGATAGTATTCTCCGAGCTCAGTCAGGTCGTAGCTAAATGGCTGGCCACTGGCAAACAATTGTTTGTAGGTGCCAAAACAACTATCTAAAGGATGGCGTCTGGCGTCAATGATTTTCGCGTTAGGTAAAGCCAGTTGTAGCAATCCTACATAGGTGAAATTATTTGGATTTTTGTCAATGAACCTTACTGCACCGGTTCGGAATTTCTCTGTCCGCTCCAGATACTGGCTGCCCATCTTTGACCATGCATTTGGCACGAGAGAGGTGAGAAAGTCTGGAAAATGCTCAGTTTTTGGTCCTGTTCGACCCATCGTCTGAACGACATAAGAGAGATCAGACAGTTCATGCGTACCTTCAACCATGCTATGGCTGGCCATGATCTGTTCGATCAACGTTGATCCTGAACGAGGCAATCCGACAATCAGGATGGGTGAAGCATCTGCAACCCCACAATCCTGCATCTCAGCCAGGAAGTCCTCATTGAAGATTTCGATTAATCGATCTGCCTGCGTTTCATTTGTGACGGGATCATAACTTTCTGATTCTCGTCGTTCATGATTGCAGCGACTAAAATATTTGAATGCCTTGTCGTATTCCTTCCTGCTTTCGAATTCAAAACCCAAAGCGTTGCATAGTTGTTGAACATCTATTGATTCAAGACTGTCGTCTTCGAGTAAATGTTCCATAGAGCTCACTTCCGCCTCTTCGAAGCGGAAGGTTTTCATGTTCGCAAGGCTCCAGTAGGGCTCAGTGTTTCTGGGGTTAGCCGAAATGCTTTGCCTGTAAACATCAATACATTCCTGCTGGCGGCCAACAGTTTTTAGTTGGTGACCTAGACCCGAAAACGCACCTGGATGAGAAGGCGATACCGCAAGGGCTTGTTGATACGTACTGATTGCGTCCTCGTGGAAACTGGCATTTGCCTGCGCGTTAGCGAGTGCAATGTACGATTCCGCGATTTCAGGCGCCAGTTCTACTACCTTTTGTGAACTCTCAATGGCTTCAGGGTGCTTATCTAATTGTCGCTGTACATTTGATAGATCGAGCCAGGCTCTTGCAAATTCTGGCGCCAGCAATACTGCCTGGCGCAGTAATGTCTCTGCGTCTTGATATTTACGATGGAAAGCTGCAGCCGCTGCAAGCAAACGAATTGCCTCAACATGATCCGGGTCTCGTTTTAAAATATCACGATAGATATGTTCAGCTTTTCCGGGTTCGCCATTACGTTCATGTTTTGCAGCCTGGGTGATTTGGTCCGCGTAGGCCATTTGCCTGCGCTTTGTGCGGCGAGGTTTTTCTGTTTCTGTTGGCGCTTGGGAAGACAGTTGTTCACGTGCACGTGCGATCTTTAGATGCAGGTCTGATCGTCCGGGATCCAGGCTAATTGCATGCTGATAAGCATCAACAGCTTCATGATAACGTCCTTCGATGAGTCCCAGATCGGCAAACGTTTCGTGTGCGACTGAAAATTTCGGATGCAGTAATTTGGCTTTTTCTATGTGGATGCTTGCTTCATCAAATTTTAACAGTGCAATAAGAGAGCGGGCTGCCATGCAAAGAATGTTCGGATCCTCAGGATATTGTCCGAGACCTTCGAGGCTCACACTGGCCGCTGCTTCAGCGTTACCCGATTGCATATGGTTTAAGGCTCGATTGAAACACGCTTGTTGTGGTTGCACTGAGTTGACCTTTTCGCGTTAAAACTTGAACATAGAAATCGGGATACTAGACTGGGCACGGTTAGGAATTCCACCCATTCGTTTTTGGCTTTTAGTATGGGGAAACTAATTCTTGCATGAGACTTCCATTGTGGCTCGATTTTGAACAGGTATCACCAGGCTTACATTGAGCGTGACTTTATCTTTTCGGCAGAACTGCCGTTAAAACCCAACATGAGCGCTCCCGATGTGATTGCTGATGCTCAATTGCTGTATGAAAACGTAGACGGGATCATGTTAACCGATAATCAATACGGCTCAACCCATATGTCTACGACTGCAGCTGCAAGTTTATTGCTGGGTTCAGCCATTGATCCGATTTTGCAACTAAGCTGCCGAAACCGGAACAGAACAGCTCTGATCAGTGAACTACTTGGTGCTCGCGCCCTCGGAGTATCCAGTGTCATGCTTATCGAGGGAGCCAAAGTACCTAAAGGCTTTGAACCGAGACCGAAATCAGTTCTGGATATGAGCACGAAAGATCTGATAGCGACAGCAGCTCTGATTAACAGCGACGAAAATTTGTCGGGACCGAAGCTGAACATCATCTCTTCTGGAACAGTTCACAGTCCCCAACCTGGATGGCAACCTGAAGAGCTGACTGCAAAAGCCGATGCTGGTGCAACAAGCGTTATCTCACAATTATGTTTTGACGTTGATCTCTTAAAACGATACATGTCAAACCTGGTTGCGAAACGGATGACACATCGAATGCAATTCATCGTCAGCCTGGCAACGCTTCCATCAGCAAAAATTGCAGAATTTATGCGTGATAACCGGCGGCGAGCACTCATTCCGCCTGAGGTTATCAAACGACTCGAACAGTCAGCAGACGCCGAATCGGAAGGGGTCGCCATCTGTAGCGAGCTGCTACAGCAATATGAGGAAATTCCGGGTGTCAGGGGCGTTAATATCACGACGCTTGGCTCGGTCGATACTATTGGCGCTGCGATTCAGGCGAGTGGCATCAGACGCAAACAGGAATGAAACTATGCAACCTGATGCACAATTTAAGGAAGTTATCCGGCTGATTAGTGAAGCTAATCTAGCTCAGGCAGAAGCTGTATGTCTGGAATTACTGGCATCCGATCCGGCTGATATCAATCTGAGTGCATTGCTCGGTGCAATTCTTTTGAAAGGTGACCGGCTGGGCGAAGCAGAGTCAATCCTTCTTGAGGTTACACGGACTGCCCCAACATTCGCTAAACCGCACCAGGATCTGGCAATCCTGTATGTAAATCGAAAAGACTACCTTGCTGCGGCAAAATACTTTCGACTCGCAACTGAAATCGATCCGCAATTATCTGCAGCATTCTCTGGCCTGAGCCACGTGTTGGATAGACTAGGTGATGACCGTGCTGCCTCGGAGGCGAGAGATAGATACTTGGCGTTAACACCGGCTAACACGCTTGAACGAGTGATAGCCTTGCATCACAAGGGCGATCTTAAGAATGCTCGCATTGAATGCGGGCGCTTGTTGGCAGAGCAACCGGAAAGCCTGGGTGCAATGCGAAGATTGGCTTTGATCACTGCTGACCAAGGATATTTCAAAGAAGCTGAGCGGATGTTTCTTCGAGTAAACTCCCTTGCCCCCGACTCCATCGTCGCGATCATGGATCTAGCTAACCTGTATCTTGATCAACACGATTACGTCGTTGCCATAAAATGGCTTCAGCAAGCGATTGAAAGAGAGCCTCAAGACTCTGGTATGCATTTCAAGCTTGCCCAAGCACAGTTACGGATCGGCTACGGCAAGCAAGCACTGGCAGAGTATTTAGTATGTCTTTCACTGAACCCAGGTGACACACAAGCCATGCTGGGTCGTGGTAATGCCCTGCGCATAGTGGGGCGCGGTGATGAAGCGATTGTTGCTTACCAGCAGTGCCTTGATGAACCAGCAATTTTCGCCGACGCCTGCTGGAGTCTCTCGAGCATGAGAACCTATGCATTCAGCGACGATCAGCTGCAAGCAATGATCGAGCAAGACGATAGGGAAGACAAAACCAGACATGCGGCAACATTACTGGATTTTGCTATTGGTAAAGCGCTCGATGATCGGGGTCAGTATGATGGTGCCTGGCAGCGTTACGTTGCGGCTAACAGCAGGCAGCGCGAAGAAACCCACTACGATGGCGCTGAATTTGAATCATATATAGGCAGCCTTGTCAGCGTTTACGACGAAAAACTTGTTACCCGGGGGCAGCGACTGGAATCAACCGATGCGATACCCATATTCATTGTCGGTATGCCACGATCGGGATCTACGCTCCTGGAACAGATACTGGCCAGTCATCCACAGGTTGAAGCAACCGCAGAACTACCCTATCTACGAGAAATCGCTACACCGCTTAACACAAGAAGCCTCGATTCATTTCCTATTATTGAGATCAACGACGACGGGCTGCGTTCACTTGGGGAGAAATATCTTGAAGCAACAGCAATCCATAGACCCGAGCAACGTCCCTGGTTTGTCGACAAGCTGCCTGCAAACTTTCCGTACGTTGGCTTCATACATAAAATCCTGCCTCAGGCGGTGATCATCGACGCCCGACGTCACCCGGTTGATACCTGCGTTGCTAATTTTCGCCAGCTGTTTCCCCAGGGTAAAGAATTTTCTTATGATCTGTTCGAGTTATCGGAAATGTATCGGCAATACCTGCGAATGATGGCGCATTGGGAATCAGTCCTGGCTGGCAAGGTTTTGACAGTACACTATGAAAATGTGGTGGCCGATACTGAGGCTCAGGTCAGGGGTTTGTTGGCGCACTGCGGCCTTGAATGGGATAATGCCTGCCTGGACTTCTCGCAAACCAAACGCACGTTTTCGACTGCCAGCTCGGAGCAGGTACAGCAACCTATCTACAAGGAATCTGTCAGTTTTTGGCGGCACTATGAAAAACATCTCGCCGAACTCATAGAATCCCTTACACCCGAGGGTTGAACCACGTCATCCTGGGCAGCACAAAAACGGTCTTTCCACGCTAATGAGCCTTCTTACGTTTGGTCTACCACCTCACGCCCGGTGAAGTATGGTTTGCGCGATCTAGCTCTGATCTAGCTCTGATCTAGCTCTGATCTAGCCTTGATCTAGCCCAATAGGGGAGGTAGAGTGGAATAGCCTAAATGAAATTATAGTGTCGCTCCAAATTTGTGAGACCAGGTAGACTTATTTTGTCCTAGTGGGGGAGTAAATCGTGCTTCAAGAAAAGAAATTTGCGTTAACACCATTGGCCGCTGCAGTTTCTGCAGCTTTTGTTCCAACACCCAGCTTTGCTGCTGACTCATCGATGCTCGAAGAGGTCGTGGTCACTGCGCGTAAACGTGCAGAATCTGCGCAAGACATCCCTGCCAGTGTGCAGGCACTCTCAGAAGGCATGTTGAAGGATATGGGTGCTCGGGGAATAGCTGATTATGCTCGGTTTGTTCCGGCGGTCAATGTTGTCAGCTATGCAAACGGATCCTCGACCATTGTATTTCGTGGTGCGACAATCGAAGGCGGTGGCTACATTGCCCAATCAACTTCGTCTGTCTACCTTGACGAAATCTCCGTCACGTCGACGGGAAGTCAACCTTCAATACGAATGGTTGATATCGAACGAGTGGAAGCACTAGCGGGTCCTCAAGGCACAATCTACGGTTCTGATGCGCAAGCAGGAACCATGCGTATCATCACCAACAAACCGGTGATGAACACGTTTACCGCTGACATTGACGTCGGTTTTCGAGGCAACAAAGAGGGCGAGGGAAGTTACGATAGTTCCGTTGTATTCAACTTTCCGCTGGTAGATGACAAGCTTGCACTTCGTATCGTTGGTTTTAGTGCCAAGGATGGTGGCTACATTGACAATGTATTAGCCAACACACCCAGTACGAGCCTCGTTGGTAATCAATTAGCCGGTTTTGGGTCCCTGGACAATTCAGAATACGCCGGGAAAGATAAAAACGATTCCGAGATATCAGGCTGGCGCGCGGCACTTCGCTGGGAGATCAACGATAACTGGGCCATGACGCTGAGCGCTGTTCACCAGGAAACGAACAATGGCTTTTTCAACGACTACGATCCCAGTGTCGGCGACCTCGAGACAGTCAAGTTCTACGATGACCACCAGGATGATGAATACGATATGTATTCACTGACGATTGAAGCAGACCTGGGATTCGCGCAATTAGTGTCTGCAACCTCTTATTACGACCGAGATATCGAGCGCATTTTTGACAATACAGTCTACATGCACTACTGGTCGAGTATTTATTGCCAGACCTATGCTGTAGGTTCCGGCCCCGGCTACTACGGTGGAGCATACTACTTCAAAGACCCTAATAACCCGGACCTGTACATGGTCTGGGGTGCGTATTGCCATGCACCGACAGTCGATGGTGACTACCTGTCAGCTTATGACTCCCCGGGACAACAGGACCGTTTTACCCAGGAGATTCGACTGTCTTCACAGGGTGAGACCCTGGATTGGTTGGTGGGACTCTACTATGAAGATAGTAACAATTCGTGGCAGGCTGACTTTGGTTTGCCCACGAGCAACAGCTATCAGGATTCTGTGTCCCTGCAGTTCTGGGAATGGTACTTCTCTGACACCTTTCCCCAGGCGATTGAAACCTGGTACTCCCAAAGTTCAACAGACTGGGAGCAAAAGGCGATTTTCGGTGAAGCCACCTGGCACGCAACCGAGAATCTCGATATCACCGTAGGCGGTCGTTATTTTGACCGTGAGAATAACAACCAGTATTACGTCGCAAAACCTAACGGAAATCCGCAACCGGAATACCTGGATGCCAACGGCAACCTATCGATCCCGGATCACGAAGGTGATGAAACAGAATTTGTACCCAAAATCAGCGTAGCCTATCGAATTTCTGAGGACGTGATGGTGTATGGCCTGTGGACCGAAGGTTTCCGCCCTGGGGGCACGAACCGTACACGCGGCGAACCATTTTATGCGACTAACTATGACGCAGACAAAATCACCAACTGGGAAGGGGGTTTTAAGTCCAACTTTGCGGGAGGAAGAGCCCGGGCAAACCTGACTGCGTTCTACATGGATTGGGAGGACTACCAACTCGAGCTTGTTGATCCATCACGGCTGCCCTGTGAAGGCGGAGAAGCCAAAATTGCCGGTGTCTGCGGTCAGCCATGGCAGGCTGTTGTCGCAAATGCTGGTGATGCCCATATTATGGGGCTCACATTTGAATTCGACATGGTTTTGTCGGAAAACCTGTCAGTGGGCATGAATGCGCAGTGGTTGGAAGCTGAAACAGACTCAACCCTCGACTTAAATGGTGACGGCATTCTTGATGTACAAAAGGGTAACGAACTGCCGATCGTACCTGAATTGAAGAGTTCCGCCTGGGCTACCTACGTCTGGCCGGTGAACTTCGTTGGCGCAACAGACGCTTACGCGCGATTGCAATGGAGCTATCAGAGCGAAAGTAACAACATATTGGCCAACAAGGATTATGAACCTGCTAATCCGCAGATCGAGAACGATTCGTACAGTATCGGTGATTTCAGCGTCGGTCTCGAGGCTAACACCTGGGAACTGAGCCTGTTCGTCAATAACATTACAGACGAGCGAGCTGAATATACCCACCTCACAGGCACGATGATAGCGGCCTATGGCGCAAGATCCCGTTACACCAACCGGCCGAGAGAAGCGGGCATTCGATTCACCAAGCACTTTGGGGACTGACCCGCTAAATTGAAGGTAAAAAAAGGACCGGTAACGGTCCTTTTTTATTGGTATGGCCAAACCTCCAGCCCGTGAATCGCATTTCGTATATCCATCGTCAGGCTGACTGAAGACACGGTTTGTCCGGTTTCCAGATCATAGATCGAGATCGTTGATGGTGACGATCCACCCACGACAAACCGTCCATCATAAACGCACAAGCCCCGACCAAAACCTTGCCGAGCGACCTTCGAATCATCAATTCCAGCATACTGAAGTTCATTTTCCTGAAATTTCCTGATCGGGAACGTCTGATCATTTCCACTTCGCGAGACGAAACGCACACAGTCGCTAACCGTGTCATTGAACAAGACACCGTCACGATAGGGCCTCGCATTGTGGCTGCCTTGCGGCAGGTTGCACACTTGCTGAACTTCATTGCTGCTATTGAGATGGAGCAGGGCACTCGTCCTCAGACCACTTAGATAGATGCCGGTATCATCGACATGGACCATATTAATGTGGTGATCATTGCTCGATCTTGGCCCTGTTGGGGTTTGAGGGTTAAAAGCATAACCACTCCACTGATCATGCTTCAATAAGTGAAAACCCCAATTGAATGCTTCTTCACTCAGGTCAAAAACCAGCAAACTATCAAAGCCTGTCGACGTCAGGAAAATCTTTCGATCTTTTAGCGCTATCTCATGGCAGTGTTTTAGGTAGGGGTTGCGCCAGGAATCCTGAATTTCAAAGTCCCGGTTGTACCGATAAAGTTCATCAGAGGCAGCAACATAGATGTCATCTCCATCGAAAACTATTCCACGGAGTCCCCGGTCAGCACCTCTACCAGCAAAGTCGATGTCCCCGGTATTCCAATCCACCAGTTGATCTGCCGTCTGGCTTTCGAAATCAACGGTAAATATGCCGCCATGGCTTTCACCCTGCTGAGTACCGCGCACTACTGATGTGACAATAATTTTGGGTAACTTGATATTCATACTGCAAAGCATAACCTGCTGTGAATCATACTGTCGATTATCTCTGTCGCGACGTACAATCACTAACTTCAGTGGAACCCATTGGATAAACAGATTGAAAGCGGATTTCAGAAAATACAACTACCTTGCAGGAGAGTTTTGTTGTGCTCGATACAATTCCTCTTAAGGTAAACCCGAACCTCACCATTGAAATTAATCCGATTTCAGAAGGGAATGATTGTGTCGTAGTCGACAACTTCCTTGCTGACCCCGAGAAGGCTGTCGCCTATGCCAGCCAAAAAGCTTCCGAATTCTCCTCAGCACCTGATTATCCAGGCGTGATCTATCCTCCTGAGGCACTATTGATGGATGAGATCTACCGCTTTATTCGCAAAAAACTCAACAAACCACTGTCGTTTTTTCGAGGTTCCGTCAGATTTTCCACCTACTTTGCGATGGCTTCATTATCGCCAGACGAGTTAACTTGCCTGCAGCGCTTGTGTCACACGGATCCAAAATTGGTGAAGGGTCGCAGGAATATCGCTGCGCTGCTGTATCTATTTGACAATCCTGCGCTCGGTGGAACCGGGTTTTACAGGTGGAAGGAAACACAGGCTATCCTGGATGCGACTGCAATTGCCCAGGAAACACCCGACAAGGTATTGCCGTTCCTGCAGGAAAAGTTCGAGACGTTTCGGGCGCCAGCCAGCTACCTAACACAGTCCAACGAAATCGCAGAGTTGTTGCACGCCGTCCCCGCACGCTTCAATCGCCTCATCGTTTATGCGGGTGACATACCACATAGTGCCTATATAGAAGAGCCTGACTTGCTCACCACGGACGTATCAACTGGACGGTTAACGTTAAACTGCTTTGCAAATGTGCTCACGACCCAGTCTGCCGACGAGTAGAAATCGCTGCATTGTTCTATAGCCTAGGCCTCTTATGTAAATCGCTAGTCACAAAACGACAAAGGACTAACAATGAACCCCCGCTACCAGATCCTGTTCGAACCGGTCACGATTGGACCGGTCACAGCGCCCAATCGTTTCTACCAGGTGCCCCACGCCAGCGGTATGACCGAGGCCAACCCCCGGGTTAGGGCTGCGTTTCGGGAAACCAAGGCAGAAGGTGGTTGGGGCGTTGTGTCCACTGGGGCGGTATCTACCCACCCATCCTCTGATGATAGTCCCTTACCCTTCGCGAGGTTATGGGATGACAATGACATCCGCTCCCACGCCATGACTTGCGATGCTATCCATAAGCACGGCTCGTTGGCGGCAATTGAACTCTGGCACGGCGGGGCTTCGGTAATGAATCGCAGTTCGCGGCTGGCGCCTTACTCACCCAGCGGCATTCCCTGGGCGGCTACGCATGTGGGTTTCATGGGTAATCAACGCCCACGTATCATGGATCAAAAAGACATAAAAGATGTTATCCGCTGGCAGGTTGATGCAGCCCGGCGCGCCCGCAGCGCCGGTTTCGATATAGTCTATATCTACGCTGGTATGGGTTACCTGGGCTATGAATTTTTGCTGGAAGAGTACAACCATCGCAGCGACGAATATGGCGGCAGTACTGAAAACAGGGTGCGCTTCGTTGCTGAATTGTTGGAAGCCACTAAAGAGGCCGTGGGCGATGACTGTGGTGTAGCGCTGCGCATCAGTCTGGAGGAGCTGCGGGCCAAGCCCAGTGACCATTTTGAATCACAGGCCCATGAGGTGGTTAGCCGGCTTTCAGACCTGCCGGATCTGTGGGACGTGAAAATGGACTCCAGCCCGACCGATTGTGGCTCCTCCCGTTTTCGCGCTGAAGGGGCACACGAGCCCGTTATTGATTTTGTTAAACAAGTGACCGACCGGCCTGTGGTCGGCGTGGGTCGCTTTACTTCCCCGGACACCATGGTCTCGCAGATTAAGCGCGGGGTGCTGGACCTGATAGGTGGCGCCAGGCCCAGTATTGCAGACCCCTTCCTGCCGAACAAAGTCCGCGAGGGGCGTGAAGATGAAATCCGCGAATGCATCGGCTGCAATATCTGTATTTCCAGCTGGCATGACGGCGTACCAGTACGTTGCACCCAGAATGCCACTGTTGGAGAAGAATGGCGTAAAGGTTGGCATCCAGAAAAGTTTGACAGTCCTGGCAGCAATGACCGAATACTTATTATCGGTGGTGGGCCGGCAGGGTTAGAGGCAGCACTGGTGGCCGCGAAACGAGGCTATCGTGTCGCGATTGCTGACAAGGCCAGCGAAATGGGCGGCAGACTTTTGTTTGAAACCGGCTTGCCAGGTCTTAACAGTTGGAGCCGGGTACAGGATTATCGGCTTTATGCGCTGCAGCAAATGGGCAATGTAGACATCTACACCGATAGCGAACTGGGGGTGGAAGAAGTGTTAGGCCTTGAATACCAGCGTGTGGCGATTGCAACAGGTGCTCGCTGGACCAGGTCACTTTACTCCAGTCTGGAGATTCCTGTGGGCGAGCTGAACATGCCGAACGTTTTTACACCCGACGACCTCGCTGCCGGTACTATACCCGAGGGGCCAGTGCTGGTTTATGACTTTGACAACTATTATCTTGGCGGCGTCATCGCAGAACATCTTGCCGCTCAGGGTATAGCAACAAGCTACGCCACGCCCGCCGGTCACGCTTCGGCATGGACGATCATGACCAACGAGCTGCCTTTTGTGCAGCAGGCACTGCACCGACACAATGTGGCAATAAACACCGAGGCGTTGCTGGACAGCTTCGATGGCGAACAGGTTCAGCTTGCTAATATTTTCACTGGGGCATTGACTCCCATCAGCGCCCGTTCTGTGGTGATTGTTGGTCTGCGCCTGCCCAACACAGATTTGTTCGATGCCCTCAGCGAGCGTGAGCCTGAGTGGAAGGAGGCCGGAATCAAGTCGGTCGACCGCATTGGCGATGCGCTTGCTGCAGGGGCGCTGGTGCACGCAACTTACTCAGGACACAGCTATGCCCGGCAATTAGACTGCGCTGGGAACGAACTCTATCTGAGGGATATCCCAGTGGCAGAAAACCCACCGGGGCCTGTCATTTAAGCGGGATTAGTCGGCGACAAACTGCCCGATGCGATCGGTGACATAACGCCGAATATCCAGATTCCAGTCTTCCATGGGGGAGAAAATACCATGCTCGTGAATTCGCGCGGTCACCCCTTGCTGCACCCGTTCACAAATTGTCCAATCCTGGCGATTAACCAGATGCCAGAAATCTACCGCGTCGGCGCAATCGAATCCGGGCTGCTCCATTTCGTAGGTTTCAAATAGAAAATGGCAATCGATGTGAGTTAAATCAGCTGATTGTGCACGCAACACAAATACCGCCACATGATCGCTTGCGGCACTGATAAAAAGATTGGGATAGAGCGCATCACCTTTGTGACGCTGCTGCTCATCTTCGTTGAGACCCGGAAACGTGCGCCGGGCAGTTGTGCCAGATTCGGTGAATGTCACTGCACCCTCTCGATGGGGAATCCCTCGTTCCCAATCGAGGTCTGCACCTCCCCGATCGCGAAACGCCGGTACTATCTTGCACAGTTCGGGATGCACCGGTCCACAGTGATAGCACTCGTTGTAATTTTCGCAGATGATTTTCCAATTGGCCCGAACCTGGTAGCTAATGGTCCTGCCAATCCTCAAGTTTTCGATCGGGTAACGCTCAAACGCCTTTGCTGCCACTGCCACGTGCTCATCGAAGGGGCTGGCCTCGTCAGGTGTGAGGTGTACAAATACAAAACCGCCCCAGCTTTCACAGCCAACGGTGTGTAGTTGAACCTCGGACGCATCAAAGCCCATGTCTTCCGTCATATGTGGAGCACGCTGCAATTGCCCGTCCAGGTCGTAACGCCAGGCATGGTAGGGGCAGAGTATGCTGCGACCACCCACCACACCCCCTTTTAATGGCAGGCGATCGTGAGAGTCTTCGTGAGAATCTTCCCCGGATTCAGAGGCGCAAAGCTGAGCGCCACGGTGACGGCAAACATTGTAAAAGCCACGTAACTTGCCCTCGGTATTTCGCAACAGCAAAATGCTTTGCCCGTACACATCCAGTACCAGGTGATCGCCGGGGCCTGGCAGCTGCTCTTCTCGTGCAACACAAACCCAGTCGCGAAAAAAGATATGCTCGCGTTCCAGGCTGAAAATATCATCGCGCAGGTACCAGTTGCTGGGAAGAGTTTGCTCAATAGACACTTGTGTATTACCTCCAGTAATCTAGCCCTTGGATGGTTCTTCTGGTTGCGGCTCTACCGCTCGATTCATCAGAATCTTTGCGGCCACCGCTCCAGCTGCGCACAGTACTGCGATAAATCCATACAAAATCTGATAACCCGCAACACCCGGATAGGCATCCAATAATACACCGCCGATGAGAGGCATAAACACGTCGGGCGTAAATCCTATGGCGGAGACAACACCGGCTGCGATTCCGGTGACCGCGGTTGGTACGCCGCCATCTTCCAGTAAGGCAAAGTAAATGCCTCTGAGTGCAAAAACCGCCATGGAGACGATTACCGCATTTATCAGCATGGGGATCAGGAATGCCTCACCCCCGGGCAGAAAGCTGAATACAGTAAAGCTAAAAATAAGAATAAGGAAAAACCCGAACACACTTGTGGCTACACCGATCTTGTCGGCCAGAAATCCGGCACCGATAGCCGCCAGCGGTTTAAGCCAGCCCTTGCCGGCGCCAATGGCGCCGCCTATTACCACGCTCAGGCCAAAGGCATCTGTGGCATAAGGGGTAAAATAGAAGGTACCCCAGTAGGCGCTGTAGGCGGTCATCACGACCAGCGAAATCAACCACACCGCGGGCATTTTCAGAACCGTCTTTACTTCGGCCAGCCCCACTTTTTTAACGACATCCTGCGCGGAATGTTCATCGTCCTCAAGGATAAACCAGGCAGCGATGCCAAGCAGAATATTGGTGACAGCAAACAGCTGAATGACCCGCATCAATCCATCAGCTTCACTCCCCAACCAGGCGAACACTGCCAGAAATGCTGTTGAGAAAATCACCTCGCTGAGTCCACGCCCGCCCTCGAGGATGCCGAAAGCCCGACCCTGCTCATCTGCTGGTGCCCAGTTGCGGGTTGCCTTGATCATTGCTCCCCAGAACGTCAAAGAGATCGCTGCACCCCAATATGCGTGCAGCAGGATACCCATTTCGTAACTGGGGGAAGTGGAAAAGTAGAACCCCCCCAGGCCAACTGCAATGGTGGCGCCGGTAATGAGTTTGCGAGCAGAATAGCGATCTGCGATCCAACCACCAGGGAAATAACTGAGTAGTGATGCAGCACCGAACACACTCATCTGGATTCCAAGCTGGGTATTGTTGTAGCCGAATGCCTCCTGCATGGGGATGTAGTACACCTCGCGCAGGAACGGTAGGAAGAAAATGACGCCACCGGACAGGCAGAGGATGGTCATCACGAGCCAGTGTCGGATATTGGTCATTATTATTGTTCTCTCACTTTCTCGAAGGTCCTAGTGTGGCGCAGCGTCCGCGTGCTGACCAGTACCAAATCAGCTGTCAGCGGGTTACTCTTATCATCATCAGATCAGGAGATTTCCATGCGCATGCTGTTGGGCTTTTTAATCCTTTGGTTGGCAAGCTGGAATGTCATCGCTGCCGGGGATATTACCGCGTTGGCCGGGGGCCGCATAATCGATGGGCTCGCTACGCAGCCACTGGAAGATTCTGTAATCCTTGTGCAGGGTGAGCGCATTACGGCGATCACCAATCGCGCGGGAATTCCGGATGGAGCCACTGTCATCGACCTGGGTGGGGCAACACTGTTGCCGGGCCTGATCGACAGCCACGCTCACCCCCTGATGGCCGAGGATGACTACCAGACCTTTCACCTTCAGAATTCATCCGCCTACAAGGCGTTGAAAGGCTACCGGGGAATGCAGAATCAACTGCAGGCTGGCTGGACAACTCTTCGAATAGCGGGCGACGCCGATGTGTTCTATGCGAATCAGGACCTGGAACGATTACGCCGCGAGGGGGTGATTCACGTGCCCAGGCTATTTGGCGCGGCACACTATCTTTCCATTACCGGCGGTGGTGGTGATCTTAATTATTTCTCGCCTGAACAAGGTCTGCATGTCGACGGCCTGGTTGTCGATGGTCCTGAGGAAATTCGTAAGGCGATAAGAACCGAGGCCAAATATGGCTCAGACTGGGTAAAGGTGTTAGTAACCGGCGCTTTTATGTCCGTTGGTGACGACCCGCGCTCGGTCCAGTTTGCTGAGGATGAGTTGAAAGCCGTAGTGGACGAGGCCAACCGTCAGGGCATGCCGGTGATGGCTCATGCCCACGCCACGGAAGGTATCAAAATGGCCGTGCGCCTGGGAGTTCGCTCAATTGAGCATGGCCGTTACCTGGATGCAGAGGGCATCAAGTTGATGCGCAACCACGGCACCTATTACGTGCCTACTATCTATGTGGGGGACTACTACATGGACCCACGCAATGGCACCCTGCGGCAGCAAGATACCTTCAATGACTATAGTGAAAACTATCGTCATATTTTCATCGACCTGGTGGGCAAGGCCCACCGAGCCGGTGTCAAGATTGCGGTTGGCCTGGACCTGGGCGGCTACAACTATAACGCTAGCCTCAATGCGCGCGAGCTGCAGACGTTGATGGAAGCCGGTATGACAGCCATGGAGGCTATTAAAGCAGCGACCAGCGTTGCCGCCGAAATGCTCTACCAGGAAGGTCAAATTGGTTCGCTGCAGGTTGGCGCTTATGCCGACATTATCGCTGTGACTGAAGATCCGCTTGCCAACATTAGCGCGCTGGAACGGGTCAGCTTTGTAATGAGCAACGGGATCGTGATCAAGAACCACCTGCTGAAGTAGCCGTTTTAACGGCATTATTTTCCATCACATTATGATCCCGTGCTTCTCCGCCGGTGGTTCAGCAATCATAGCCTTCACGCGAAGGTGACCTGTCTCACCGCTTGCTGTAAGAAGCTTTAGCAGATCTAAAACCCGGTAGTCGAGGAAGAGAGTATGTCCGCAACCAAACAGCAAAAAGGCGAGGCGATGTTGCCCGACCTGGAGATTGCCAATAGCGCTGATATCTTGCCGATCACATCGATCGCAGCGAAACTCGAGATTCCACCTGATGCGCTCATTCCCTATGGGCACGACAAAGCCAAGATCAGTTATCAGTTTCTTGACACCCTCCAGGACAAACCTGACGGCAAGCTAATTCTCGTCACTGCGGTTTCACCAACACCCGCCGGTGAAGGGAAAACCACCACCACCGTTGGCTTGGGTGACGCCCTGAACGCTTTGGACAAAGACACCATTATTTGCCTTCGTGAACCCAGCCTTGGGCCTTGCTTCGGGATGAAGGGGGGCGCGGCCGGTGGCGGGTTTTCCCAGGTTATCCCCATGTCAGATATCAACCTGCACTTTACGGGCGATTTTCATGCCATCGGCGCGGCTCATAACCTGTTGGCAGCAGTGCTGGACAATCACCTTCACTGGGACAATGAGCTGAATCTTGATCCGCGACGGATCACATGGCGTCGTGTGGTTGACATGAATGATCGATCGCTGCGGGAGATTACCAGCGGCCTGGGCGGGCCTGGCAATGGTATCCCGCGTGAGTCGGGTTTTGACATTACGGTTGCCTCTGAGATCATGGCTATCTTCTGCCTGGCGACGGACCTTAACGATCTGCAGCGCCGAATTGGAAACATTACGGTGGGCTATACGCGTAAGCGTGCTCCCGTCACTGTAAGTGATCTGAAGGCTGAAGGCGCAGTGACTGCGTTACTCAGGGATGCCTTCCAGCCTAATCTGGTTCAAACGCTCGAAAACAATCCGGTGCTAATGCACGGTGGACCATTTGCCAATATTGCTCATGGCTGCAATTCTGTTATGGCGACCAAAACGGCTTTGAAGCTCGCTGACTATGTCGTCACCGAGGCAGGATTTGGTGCAGATCTGGGCGCAGAAAAATTCTTTAACATCAAATGTCAAAAGTCGGGTCTTCAACCTGATGCCGTGGTGCTCGTGGCGACTACCCGGGCACTCAAGATGCACGGCGGCCTTGCCAAGTCGGAACTCGCGAATGAAAACACCGAGGCACTCCTCACGGGGTGTGAAAACCTGGGCCAGCATATTCGTAACATCGGCCAGTTCGGCGTACCCCTCACGGTTGTTATTAACGAATTCAAGAACGATACCGCCGCTGAACACCAGGTCATCGTTGACTTCTGCGCAGGCTTCAACGTCAAGTGCATCATTGCATCTCATTGGCAACATGGCAGCAGTGGTGCGAAGGCGCTGGCTGAGCAGGTGATCGATATGCTCGAACACCAACAGTCGCAGTTCCGAACACTCTATGACAGCGAGATGAGGTTGTGGGACAAAGCGCGACACATCGCTCGCACGATCTATGGTGCCGAAGACATCATCGCCGACAAGAAAGTACGTTCCCAGTTTGCCAAGCTAGAGAGAGATGGCTATGGCCACTATCCGGTTTGCATGGCGAAGACACAGTACAGTTTTTCTACAGATCCACTATTGCTCGGTGCTCCGACCAATCACGAGGTGCCGATTCGAGAGATAAGGCTCGCGACTGGTGCCGAATTTCTTGTGGTCATTTGCGGTGACATCATGACCATGCCGGGCTTACCACGCAATCCGGCGTCTGAAAAAATCAGTGTTAACGAAAACAAGCAGATTGAAGGATTGTTTTAACGAGCTCAGATCAGCAGCGATCAATTGTGAAATACCGTCTACCCAGGGAGGAGGTCATGCACCATGCATTTGATTCACTGCCCTACATCATCTTTTCATTAGTCCTGGAACAGGGATGCCAACAGAAACTGACGTTGTCATAATCGGAGCAGGTGCAGCTGGGCTATCTGCGGCAAAAGAACTATCCGTGCTTAATCGTTCTTGCGTTGTGGTAGAGGCCTCCCATCGTATCGGCGGCCGCGCTTACAGTGAGGAAATCGCGCCTGGCGTCTGGTTTGATTTGGGTTGTGCTTATCTGGTCTCGGGGCCGGATGTAGAAAACCATATCGATGAAAGTAATCCGTTTCTGGATTATGCCAAGAATCATCAGGTCGTTGTCGAGCGCTACAGCTACGGTGCTCAATTCATCCGTAATGGCTTGGTTTTGGGTTCTGACGAGATGAAAGCGCGTGCGGAGTTTTACGCAAGCTGCGAAGAAGCGATTAAACGCTCTGTCAGACGCGGTGAAGACTGCGCGATCAGCGATCTCATCGATCTCGACAATCCGTACGCGACTCCCTATATCGATATGATGGCAGTAACTGCACCCAAAGACCTTGATGCGGCATCGGCGGCTGACTTTTTCTATGGCATTGAAGAAGCTGTGGATTTCAATGCTTTGAACGGTTATGGAAATCTAGTTGCGCAATGGGGCAATGACGTGGCGGTATCGCTGAATACAAAAGTCGAGAGTGTGGATTGGTCCAGGGATGCTGTGGTTGTCAAAACGACCAAAGGTGCACTCAAAGCTCGATGTGTCATCAGCACTGTTTCCAATGGAGTCCTGGCAGCCCGGGATATTGACTTCAAACCACGATTGCCTGACTGGAAAATGGAGGCAGTCCTGGGGTTACCTATGGGTGCCGAAAACAAGATCGGCGTGCATTTTGATAAAGATGTTTTTGGTCCAGATAGAGGCGGTTACTATCAGAGCTGGTCCGATGACGCTCATGGTGCCTATATCGACGTGAATCTCATGTCTACAAACGTCGCTACGGTTTTTATTGGCGGGCGATTCAGCACCTGGATGGAGAAGCAGGGTCCACAGGCGGCACACGAATTTGCCGTTGATCACATTGCGAACATATTTGGCAATGAAATACGGCAATCTGTTAACCGTTCCATTGCCAGTGCCTGGGTCACGGATCCCTGGGTGCTAGGTTCTTATGCCAGCGCTTTGCCTGGCCAGTATCACCAACGTGAGTTTTTGCCGCTGCCTGTCGACAACAAGCTGTTTTTTGCCGGAGAGGCGACTGCGCGAGCCAACGGTACCTGCCACGGTGCCTATTGGTCTGGTGTCCGAGTGGCGCGTGAAGTAGCAGAAGCCTTAAACTAAGAAGGGTCAGATGAGCACTCACTCTTACATAAGAAAGGTCTTATTCATCATGTGTGTCTTCACCAGCTCTGCCGAATCGTCACCCGTTGAAGGTAAGAGTTTCAACACTGCGATCGAGTTATTGACAGCGTTTTCAGGTAAGAGCGCGACCGAGTATGAGCCCCACTTCCTGTTTCACCCGGACTCCCGAATTGTCCATGTTGAGATACATGCCGTTGCTACGACGAGTACCACAGCTCGTTACTCTGGTGCATATGGTGCTGAAACACAGGTCAACAATATCCTGCGGATCAGAACAGCGGACGGATTCGAGGCTGTCTCCGGGGTGGATACGTATTACGAAAAAGAGTTTAGCGACCGGCACCTGATGGAATTGCAGGATGTCATCGAAGACCTACTTGCTCTACAGACGCTGGACCCCGTCGAAGTTGGGAGCCTGCTGGCGCAATCAAAACCTGACTTAGGTGATGAGGTGCGCTCGAGTATAGATATCGTTTTATGGGACCTGGCAGCCCGCAAAGCCGGTCGACCGCTCTACGAGTTGCTTGGCGCCAAACGAGAATCGATGGAACCATACGCCAGTCTACCTTTCTATGAGTCTCTTCCAGAGTATATCGATGCGGTCAACGAGTACGCGAAACTGGGTTACAAAGCGTTCAAGTTCCATGTCTGGGGAGATTTTGAAAAAGACTCCACGATGGTAGAACTGGTCCAGCAGACTTTTGCGGACTCTGATTTTCGTTTCATGATTGATCTTGAAGGAGCCTTTCCGCTTGACGAGGCACTGGCACTTGGCCGAAAAATGGATGAGGGAAAATTTATCTGGCTGGAAGCGCCCATGGATGACACGTTACTTGGACAATACAGTGTGCTCAGGAGAAAGCTGGGACAATCGATCCTGCCTGCGGGATATAGTATCTATTCAGCCGATTTTATCAGGCAAGGGATCGAGCAACACAGTTGGGATGCAGGCAGGTTTGACGTCACCGTGATTGGTGGTGTTTCAACGGCGCTTGAACTCATGATCATTGCCAATGAAGCCGGTTTGCCGATCGAAATTCAAAGCTGGGGGCACTCATTGGGTCAGGCCGCCAATCTTCACCTGATGCTGGCGAATGAGCACACCAGCTACTTTGAAGCACCGATGCCGGCGCAGGCATTCGAGTTTGGAATGAAAAATGGAATTCTGCTGAAACAGGGCCGAGTCTTTGCACCCAATAGGCCTGGCCTCGGCATCGAAGTCGACTGGAAGAACCTGGATAAAGCGGATTTCTACGTGCGTTCCGAGTAGCGTGATTTTCCAGAGCGTGTATGCATGTCTTGTGCCTCAGGTATCCAACAATGCATCTACCGCGATTTGCGCGGCATTGAATGCACCTTCCGTCATGGCGTCAGCAGTTGCATCTGAATTGGCAATTGCAATTCGCCCATACGGTTTGCGTGCCGCAATCCAGGGTGACCGTTCTGGCGGCAGTTCATCCAGCATCCAGGCTACCTGGCCAGACTCAGGATCATGACCGTAGGCATAACCAAGCCCCCCGCCAACGACAACAAGGTCGTATCGTTCGCCACTATCCTTCGGGTTGTTCCAGCGAACGCCATCGCGGAGTTTGTGGGCAATTTCATAGGATCCTTCATGACTTCCACGCATACCGTCACGAATCGGAGGATAGTTCTTAACCAGCGTCTCAGTACCCTGTATCGGATTGGCTGCCTCAGCATATGGCCATATCAGGCTACCACTGATTGAAACCGCTGCACCGCTAATAAAGTCGCGCCGTGTGATCGGTTGATTCATTCCGAGTTTCAGCTTTTTCACCATAGCTCCTTTAGCGGGTGTTCTTGTGTGAATTGCCTTTTCCCCATTTTGTTTTGCAACTGGCTGACAAGGGTGCAGAAGCAGCGATGCGGGTAGATCCACACCTACTGCATGGCTTGAATGTATACCAGGGAAAGGTCACCAACCTTCAGGTTAGCGAGGCTCATGGTATGGCCTATTCAGCGCCCGAGAATACCATCGCTGCCTGGTCGCAATAAAGTCGATTGAGGTTGGCGAGTTTACCCGGATCCAGGTCCTTGTCCTTTAGGGCAGGGTGACTCTGGGTATAACGATGAGCCCGAAACACGCCATTAAAGCGCCCGCCTAATCTTGGATTGGTAACGAAGAATGGGTTGATGTATTCCCATACGACTTTGTTTTGTGGCGTCACTTCAAGAAACTGCCCTTTGGATGTTTCGGTGATGAGTGTATTGCCATTGGACAGTCGGTCAACGCAGCCACCCATCACGGTGTACATGGTAAATGGCGGGTTATCTGTGTACTCCCAGATCACTTTTTTTGTCTTCGGGTCTATTTCTATGGCTCTTGAATACTCAACGCCTCTTCGGTGAACACCGTTGTCGAAGATAGTCATGGTGCCCGCCGCCGTGAATTTAGCATCATGCTGATGGCTCATCTCTGGGTCTTTGAATCTCCACTTGATCTTCCCGGAGCGAGGATTTACCTGAATAATAGTACTGGTTCGTCTGAAACTAATTACCCAGTCACCCCTGGGTGAAAGTGAAATGGAATTTGCGTGAGTCCATTCCCTGCGATCATCCATGACACAAATCAGATCAATCTTGGGGTCCAGGTGATCCCAGGACTTCCATTTTTGCTTTAGCGAGCCGTCAGGTTTAACTTCCAGCACGACATCGCCTAGCATCAAGTTGGGATCAACATCTTCAGCAGGGTACCCGCCCCTTATTCGCTTTAGGAAGGACTTTGGCAACGGCTCCCACTTGAGAATAAGCGTATTGCCATTCGGCAGCCGCTGGTAATCGTGATGCATCCATGGATCTGCATATTCCCAGACAACGTTGCCCTCCCAGTCCAGTTCAAAAAGGGCCGCTGCCTGCCCATTGAGGCCTTTTTGCCCTTCTGTTTCCGGTGATGGCATCGCCATGGCGATCAGGTTCCCATTCGGTAGTAACTCGGGATTTGTGATACCGCCCTCATGTTCCCACTGATGAACAAACTGACCTTTCATATCAATAAGGAAAGCCTTGTTGGTCATCGCGTTGAACAATGTGTAACCGCGCTGACTAAGTTGTGGATTGTAGTGAATGAGTCCGTTGGGGTGGTGTTCTGTCTTTGCCATCTCAAAGTGTTCCTGTTGGATTCGGGGTGGCGGTATCCAGTTCGTCAATTTGGGCGTTGGACGGAAGTCGCCGTGCTTGTTCTTTGCGTGCAACGGTTTCAACATCTTGCATGACACGTAATATATTCCTGCCAGCTATTTTGGCGATATCTGCATCGCTGTAACCCCGTCTCAACAGCTCTATGAGCAGCGCGGGATACGTTGACACATCTTCCAGGCCAACCGGCCCTGGTGGCATACCATCATAGTCACCACCCAGTCCAATATAGTCGATGCCGATCAGGTTGCGGATATGGTCGATGTGATCGGCCACATCAGCAAGCGTTGGGCGCGGCAGTGCTGGTCGCTGTGCGATGAACAATTTCGTCCGTTCTCTGGGGTCTTCGGTTTCGATGGCTATTTTTTCTCGCAGATTGATCCAGGCTAGTCGAACGGTCTCGGAAACATAACTGGGGTAAAAGGTCACCATCGCGACACCGTGATTCACTTTTAAACGAAGTAGAACCTCATCAGGAATATTCCGCTTGTGAGCGGTTAACGCGAAAGCGCTGGAGTGCGAAAAGATGACAGGAGCGGATGACACATCCAGTGCGTCATTCATAGCGTTTACAGAAACGTGTGATAGGTCCACTAGCATGCCCAGGCGGTTCATCTCATGAACCACTTCCTTGCCAAACGGGGATAGTCCG
>JABJED010000051.1 GCA_018665025.1 Gammaproteobacteria bacterium | reverse complement strand
TATAACAGGGCTTTTTGATCGAAAGTCAGAGTATCGAATTAGATCGGTTGCCTGCTTGTTTGATGAAAGCGTGTAGCGGTATGACGAGTAGTGGTTAAACGCTACCAAGTTTTTTGTTGCTTGTGGTGATTGGCTGACCTGGCGATGGGTAAAAGTTTGGCCACGAAAGGCGCACGTCGCTAATCTTCTTCGTACCATCCAAAAGGATCTGTGCCGTCATCGAGTTTACCGGTCCAATAGTTCATTACGCCGCCTTTGAATGCATCGCTAATTTCGTCATCGCTTGGTTTGGTTTCAATATCGTCAAATAACAGCCGAACAACGTTTGTGGATATATGCAATCCGAATTGGATCAAAACAACGCACGCCTGGATTACGTCTTGAAGGAAGCGATTCGTTGTGTGTCGTTTCATGGGCGCTACCACTATTTTTTGGGTCTCACACCTGCTGGACCTAAAAAATAGTGGTAGCGCGCACGAAGGTAAGAGGTTTGTTTCGTATTCACATTGACTATGCGGCTCTGGGCAGCCGAGTGGCCACCATGACAACAATTCAGGGTGGATGGACCGTTTCCTGTTTCAGGAGGAGGGGTGCGGCGCACAACGGTCTGCTTGGGAGACCGGAAAAGTATGCTCAAAAGTATTCTCTAATCGAAAATTGAAATCCAAGTCAACCCGCCCCGACTCATGGTAAACATGCTCACATTGTTTGTTGGATACGGCATTCGGATTTGGTTTTTGGTAGGGACACATGGTGGCACTCCCTATTCATCGAGTACTAGCGCGTAGCTCGTGCTTCTTCCGCCCCCTTGCTCCTGCATGAGTGCGCCGCGTTCGATTAAATCCTTAATGTCGCGCAGGGCGGTATCCTGGGAGCATTTTGTCAATTTCGCCCATTTCGTTGTTGTCAGTTTGCCTTCAAACCCATCGAGTAATTTGTTCAGTACTTTAATCTGACGGTCGTTCAGGGATTCCGCTGCGAAGCGTTGCCAGAATCGCGCCTTCTGTAGAACGATGTCGACTGTGGTGTCCGCGTTCTGGAGTGCGCGGCGCAGACAGTTTAGAAACCAATCCTGCCATTCAGTGATATCGCAATCACTCTTTTGATTTAGTTCGAGCATCTTGTAGTACTCGTTCCGCTCGCTCCGGATCTGTTTGGACATGCTGTAGTATCGTCGCGGACTTTTTTCCGCGCGCGCAAGAGCCATGTCTGCGATAGCGCGCGCAATACGGCCGTTACCGTCATCGAACGGGTGAATGGTGACAAACCAGAAATGCGCTTGACCGGCGACAAACAGTGGATCGATCTTGCCTGGCGCATCGAACCAAGCTAGAAACTTTTTCATTTCTTGTTTCAGGTGGGAGGCCGGTGGTGCCTCGTAGTGGACTCGCTCCCTGCCGATCGGCCCTGAAACTACCTGAATTGGGTTTTCCCGATAGCGGCCAGTGGCGATATCGGTCATTCCACTGCGTCCGCTCGGAAAGAGCTGTGTGTGCCAGTTGAATAGCCGATGTTCGGTCAGCGGTTCGTCGAATTTTGTGGTCGCGTCGGTCATCATTTCGACGATGCCGTCAACGTCTCGGGATGACGGTACGAGGTCGTCGATATGTTTCATGCCCAGCTTTCTGGCGATTGAGGAGCGCACTTCCTTTTGGGGTAAATCTTCGCCCTCAATCTCGCTGGATTTCATGACCTCGTCAGTCAGGGCATGCAGTTGGGCCTCGTCTCTTTGGTCGAAACCCAGACCATCCATTTTTCCCAGCAGTCGACCTTGTTCATGGGCGGCGCGAGTAACCTGCGGAAGCAGCTTCTCAGTGTCCCATGTAAAATTCGGCCAATGATCGTTTTCCCAGATATACATTTAAACTCCGCATTTTATGCGGATATTATGTGCGTTATTTGACGCAAGAGTCAAGTAAAAACCGCAAAATATGCGGAGATTAAAACCCGTATTCTCCACATTACCGCAAATAATCCCCGCAAAGGCTGCGGAGGATATAACCATTATTCTCCGCATTCGCCACGTAAGACCGAGCGCTTTGGCGTTAGCGTTGATAATTCCTTTCCGACATGAGGATAGAAGATATAGACGCCCCACCTTTACCCGAGAGCTACCATCAATGATGGATATCTCAATGTGGTACGTTGTACCACCCCACAAAAAGAGAGGCGTCTATGAACAAGAAGGTAATCTATATCGGCCTGGATGTCG
>JABJED010000351.1 GCA_018665025.1 Gammaproteobacteria bacterium | reverse complement strand
TGCAAGAAGCGGGTAACCGTTGAAGGCAATGAACCTGTTAGAGCACTCAGGCAGAGAATAAAAGTAACAATTTTAAGGCGACTATGAGCACAGAAAACAAGAGTATTGGTGATTCTCCATTGACAGCACTGGTCGAATATCAAGTTCGCACAGAAACAACGACCGTCGACGAGTGGCTGGATGTTTGGCAGAAAAGAGGTCAGGACGCACTGGTGGGTGAGCCTGGTACCAGTGCCTACGAAGCTGCCCGCTCGCAGCAGGATGAAAGCCATGTGCTTGTCTTTGAACGCTATGCACAGGGTCAGTCCAGTCTTGATGCACATGTTGCACGTCCGGCCCACGCGACCCTGATGGAAACCATGGGCGAGCGTCGTATGACAAGGCGTCGCGTGATGAGTAACCAGTTCGTCGATATTGAAGGCTATGGCTGGTGGGACAGAGCGCAATCGGACGAGCCCATGAGTGACGCAGGCATCACGATTACGTTAATTGGTATACGCTTTACTGATGCTGCCATGAAGCGCCGCTATATCGAAGTAACGGGCGAGCATGCTGACTATTGTAGGGATGCTGAACCTGGCACGCTGATCTACAGTGGTGGACTCGCGCTTCGGGATTCCGACCGTGGTCCGGACGTTAAAGTAGGGGATATGTTGTTCGTCGCGGCTTTTGCCAACGAACAGGCCGCAATCGCTCATCGCGATGATCCCCGGCACGTCGCGCTGCAGCCGATGTTAAATGAAATTGAGCGAGAGCGGACTTTCCTGCATTCTTACACATCTACGGGGAATGGATATTTGTGGCGCGCCAGGTGATTCACCTTCGGCGAACGATTCAATCAAGTTCAGATATTGTGGGTATTCGATAACTGACGAAAACCCGGTAATAACGGAATCTTTATTTCACTGGAATTTCCGGCTATCTGGATGCCCTGTGCAGAGGCCTTTCGGCCTCTGGTTAACGCGCTCAGTAACTACTGGCGGTCGCAAACTGATCAGTGTGAAAGCTCGTATCGCCTAGCAGAATCTCTGTCACACGCGCCCGTTTGAAGTACAGACCGATGTCGTGTTCGTCTGTCACCCCAATGCCACCATGCATCTGTATGCCTTCTTTACCGGATAGCTGGTAAGTGGCGGTGCAGCGAGCCTTGCAGGCGTTAGAGACTCGCGCAAGATTGCTACTGCCACTATCAATACTCCGGAGCGCTTTGAGCACGATTGCGCGGCTGAGTTCAACTTCACAGAACCAGCGTCCTGCGCGATGTTTTAGACCTTGAAAGGTGCCGATTTTCGCGCCGAACTGTTCTCTGACTTTCAGATACTCAAGTGTCATATCAAAGGCAGATTGAATACCCCCGAGCATATCGGCAGACAAAGCGATCGCGGCGCGCGCGTAAACTTCATCCAGTACCTCAGCGGCATTGCCAATTTTGCCGAGGATATCTTCAGGTGAAATGGGTACGTCCCGAAATGTAATGTTAGCGGAAGGTGTGCTGTCCAGCAGCAGATTGTTGGCGATAGACACCCCCACTGCAGAACTGTTAACCAGCACCAGGGATAGACCATCCCGGTCACCGGCATCACCCGATGATCTGCAGACGACCACTAGATGATTAGCAGAGCCACCATTGATAACCAATTGTTTGTGGCCGCTTAATTGATAGCCACCGTCGCTTTTCGTGAGCGCTGCGTGCACGTTTTCAGGGTCGTGTCGTGAAGTTTCCTGGTACGCCATGGCGTACAGGCCGCTGCCGTCACAGATCTTTGCCAGGTGCTCAGTTTTCTGATCATTGTTACCGGCGAGTTCGATGGCACTGCCACTGAGTACGACCGATGAGAGCAGTGGTGATATCAGGAGTTTGCGCCCGGCTTCTTCCATCACGATGCCGAGTTCGGCGTATCCCAGGCCGAGCCCACCAAATTCTTCAGGAAAAGGAATCGCAGCCCAGCCGAGTTCTACCATTTGCTGCCATAGTTTGGCATCGATGGTGCCGGACTTTGGCGACGCGCGGTTCGCTCGGAGCTGGTTTAATTGCCATTGATCATCGACGAAACTTTTGGCGCTATCTCTGAGTAATTCTTGTTCTTCGTTGAGTATTAGTGTCATGTGGCTATTCCGGCAATCCAAGCACACGCTTGGTAATAATGTTGAGCTGAATTTCAGAAGTGCCGCCCAGAATTGTCGAGGCGCGCGAGTACAGCCATTCGCGGGTTGATTCTTTGGCTTCCGGATGGAATTCATCGCCATCCCAGATCAAGCCATCAGCGCCATTAAGTCGTTGCCGAAGATCTGCGCTGCGTTGTCCCAACTCGCTAAGGTAGAGCTTAAACATGGAGCCTTCCGGGCCCATGCCTTTTCCGGCTTTGGCGGCATCCTGGACCTTTTGTAAGGTCGCGGCGTAGCACATCTGATCCATTTCGGTTTGCGCAATCTCGGCTCGAACAGCTTTGTCCGGCAATGGACCGGTAGGAGCGTTCATTGAATCGCGTGCAACTTGCAGCAATGTGCGTTTTTGGTCACCCGTCGAGGCTCGACCAGGGCCGCCTGCCAACATGGTTCGTTCGTGGAGCAGTAACGCCTTGGCGACGGACCAGCCTTTATTTTCCTCGTGCACTCTGTTGGCGATAGGTACGCGAACACTATCAAAAAACGTTTCACAAAAAGGCGATGCGCCCGATAACAATACGATAGGACGTGCCGAGACGCCCTCAGATTCCATGTCGATTAGCAAAAAGCTGATGCCTTCGTGCTTCGGTGCATCTGAGTCTGTTCGTACCAAACAAAAAATCCAGTCAGATACATCAGCAGTGGAGGTCCAGACCTTTTGACCCGTGACGACATAATCATCACCGTCTTTAACTGCTTTGCATTGCAAGCTTGCAAGGTCTGATCCAGAACCCGGTTCGCTGTATCCCTGGCACCAGCGAATTTCACCGCTGGCGATCCTGGGTAAGTGTTCGCGTTTTTGTTCTTCGGTCGCGTATTCCAGGAGTGCAGGCCCAAGCATGCTAATGCCAAATGAGTAGAGCGGCGAGTGGGTGCCGATAGCGCTCATCTCTTCAGCCAGTACTTTGCTCTCATCATCAGAAAGACCACCACCGCCATATTCTTTCGGCCAGGCCGGGATTGTCCAGCCTTGCGCAACAAGGCGATCCATCCAGCGTTGGACGTCAGGCTCGGCTATTTTTTGACGTCTGCCACCCCACAATATGTCAGGGAGAATATTGTCGTCACCCTGACATGATGCAGGGCAGTTTTCGTTCAGCCAGGCGCGTGTTTCCTGACGGAATGTATTTAAGTCACTCATAGAGAATCCGTAAACATTAGAAGAACCAGCAGTGGCGTTATTATGAAAGGTGTTCTTTTGTATGACAAGACAGTCATAAGGAGTATGTATCTACACCGATGGGCCCAAATGGGGGCTTGGCCTCTAGTCATCTCTGACCCTAATTTGCCCCTACGGTTGCACGGCGAAGCATTAAGGCTGACTTAATGTTCGGTTCCTATCCACGGGGCAGTAACGTCGATCCTCGTGCTCTGACAATCGGCACCCCCCATTTTGAATTGACGGCAGATGGTGGGTCGAACGAGATATTGATCGCACAGAAAAGTGTTGCGGTTCAATGCTTCACACCATCCGTCGTCTAGCCTTCGCATAGATTGAACACCGCTGCCGTCCGTTTCAATAAAGCGTTCTGGCATGCCGGTGTCATCGAGGATCATGACCTGCATTCGGCAACATGCTGCCTGACAGGTTGAGCAATGAATTGTGGCGGGCAACACTGGTTTGGGTATATCGCTCATCGATTTATTAGCTATTCAGTGTATTGAGATCAAAACAGGCGAAATACCTGATGATACGATTTTCATCATCTGTCTTTATTAAACCTTCGGCCAGAGCTTTGCTCAAGGTCATTTTCCCTCCGAGTATTTCAGCCCAGTGTTCGTGGCTGATCGTCATCGACAAAGTGGCATTCTCCCCGCTTGAAGGCACAGCAACACAGTGGCGAAGGGCGAGGCCGGCACTGCTGCCGTCAGAGAAAGTCACCATGATGTCATCTTCCACTTCATTCGCCCTTTCCGGCACGAGCAGAACGCGCAATAGCGCGAGGGATTCGCTGGCAGGGCGATTTAATACTTCCCGTTTGTGAAATCGATGAACACGAAAGCGCTCCAGGCTGATCGTGCCATCTAATTCCAGAGCACGTGTTATGCACCAGTTTCTGATATTGGCGGATGTTGTTGACTGGGCAACGCCACGCAATGCCTGGGCAAGTCGTACGCGGTCTTCGCTCTCTCCGGCGTCTGCTCTGCCGGTCTCGTTGACGTCGGATCTTACCAACCAGGATGATACTTCTATTGCCCAGCGGAAATCCTTCGCCGCAAGTGCCTCATCTACTTCGTCACGTACCTTGCTAATACCGCCAAACCCGTTGATAAGCTTCTGCGCACGCTGGGGTGCCGGTGTGGGAAACAGGTTCGCTTCGTCTTCATCAAACCATCCAAACAGGCCAGTGTAGATCTGGCGAATGTGATGTTCTACGACGCCATAAAATTGTTGGGTAGTGTAGTGTTTTTTGAAATATGCCGGCAGGCGAATAGCGGCAATAGTCTCATTGAGCGTCAGGCCCAGGTTGGCGCAGCGCACGGTCTGGTCCCACATGAACTGTATTGAATCGCGGTAATCGCGGCTGCGTTCCGCGATGTTTGCTGTACCTGATAACGGCGAACCGTGAGCGCCAATCAGGTCGTCGGCGCCAAGTCCGGCAAGTTCATCTAAGCCTTTCAGTAGTATTCTGGGGTCACGGTATTCCTCGCCGCGAATCGCGAACACGTTGAAAAGCGTTGGCCAGAGCAGATTGTTGACGGCGAGCTTCAATGCCGGAAACCAGATGGTCACAGAATCTGTTGCGTCAGAAGGCGCCGGATAAAATTCAACATCCAGCCCGGCGATTGATGCTTTTGTTGGCTTGTCGAAAGTATGCTGGGCCGGAATGTGGCCACCGGTAAAGGGCGCATGCGCCGGGTTCCGAAAGAAATTACCCAGCCCGACATTTACCACACCATCAGGTCCTTCATTCGGCATCATGATGGCAAACTGATGCACCAGTCCTCTTGTCACTCTTGGTGCAACCTCTCCACCGAAACGCTTTAGGTTAGCCTGAATACCACTATGCCCCCATATTGGGAGGTCGGGATTTTCGGCCAGGAGCGCTTCTGTACCGCCAACGTAGTGAAAGTGGGTATAGATGCATGCCGCCAGGGGCGCATCGGTTTCCTTTCTTATCTCTTCCAGCGCCGCTGACATTTCTTCGATACATTCGCCGGTGTCGATGACAATAAGCCCTTCCGGTCCCTCTACAAAAGACTGGTTTGAGAGGCCGTTGCCAACGAGTGACCATGCTTTATCGCCAACCTTGTAAAGTTTTCTGACCAGGCGCTTGCTATGCGCGATGGCGTCAGGGTGCGCCAATTGGCCACGGTCCCCAATTGCTACTTCACCGGGAGAGAATGATTCTGGAGTCTGCATTGTGTTGCTCTTTTCTGGGCTGGATTATCAGTGTAACGAATTGGATCGATGATTGGGTGATTGGGTGATTGGGTGATTGGGTGATTGGGCTGCCGAAAAGCTTAGGGGTTTTAATCCGGGATACACTTGGCGCAGCGAGGCCGACATAACTCGGGTAAAGAACGACAGCAAAGAGTTGGTCAGGAAAAATGCCTTCGAAAAAAAATATGAAAACGAGAATAATATTGTTGTTGGGGAATGTTATGTTGTCAGCATTGTGGTCCTGGTGCCGGGAAGTTGTTAAATGGAAGTTGCCCGTTTACCCGGAAATGGATTTTGAAGGCGATTAGCGCAACACTGCCATCCTGGGGGTCGATATGCGATTCCGAACCATGAGCACAAAGATCCTCTACGAAGCCTGCTAATCGACACCAACTAATTGGCCCCAACTAAATGGCCCCAACTAATTGACCTAAACAGAGGATGACCAGTGAATAGATGGGAATTATTGGACACGGCTGATATTCCGCGTAATGGCGGTCAGTTGCGTCTGCTTAGACGCGCCAATGAATTTTCCATCCGGATTTCTGGGTCGCAGGGTGATCTGATGAACTCTCGTACACACGGGTCGGAAGACGCTTTAGGCGAATTAGCCTGTGCTCATTGTAGGACTGCGGAATCGGCCAGGGTACTTATTGGCGGTTTAGGTATGGGATTCACACTGGCAGCCGCTTTGGATAGCTTACCGACAGACGCGACGATCGAGGTAGCAGAACTCGTTCCGGCTGTTTTGAAATGGAACCGCGAGATTCTTGGTGTATGCGCGGGAGAACCTCTCCTCGACAAACGGGTGCAGGTTACCATCGCAGACGTGGCTGACCTGATCAATCGTGCTTCGGGTGAATACGATGCAATACTCTTGGATGTTGATAATGGACCTGAAGGGTTAACTCACCCTGAAAACGACGACCTTTATTCACTTCAGGGACTAGAGACGGCTTACCAAGCGCTTCGTAAATCAGGAGTGCTCGCCGTTTGGGCCGCGACATCTGCACCTCGATTTACGGCCCTATTAAAGAAGGCCGGCTTCCGGGTTAACGAACAGCACGTTCGTGCGCATAAGGGGAAAGGATCGCGGCACGTGATTTGGCTGGCCTCTAGAGCCTAGTTGCCGCAGCATATCGCTCGGTATATTCGAAACATAAAAAAATGAGGTAAAAGTAAAGGGTGAGCCTGGTAAGGCGATATCCCCGATATCCGGCTATGACATAAATTGTATTGATACCTGCAGATGCTGCGCGTCAACGTCGTACGTATCAAGTCTTCCGACAGGCATAATTCTTTTCTTTTTTCAAAGAAACCTGTAAATGAGTAAGTTACTGACGCCCCTGGAGTTTCAACGCGGCCGCCCGATGAAAAACCGTTTCATGCTGGCACCCCTGACGAACTGGCAGAGCCACGAGGACGGTATCCTGTCGGATGAAGAGTTTCGCTGGTTAACGAAGCGGGCAGAAGGTGGCTTTGGCTTGACCATGACTTGCGCTGCCCATGTGCAGGAAACAGGCAAGGGGTTCCCCGGCCAACTCGGTGCTTTCGGCGACCAGCATATTGAAGGCCTGAGCCGATTGGCAGAGGCCATCAAGTCACAAGGTAGCCTGGCGAATGCGCAGTTGCACCATGCGGGCATGCGATCGCCAGAAGATATCATCGGACAAGCACCTGTGAGTGCCTCCGATGATGAAGAAACCGGGGCTCGTGCATTATCCACTGATGAAGTACATCAGCTGCGGGATGATTTCATTGCTGCTGCAGTGCGGTGTGACCAGGCCGGCTTCGATGGTGTTGAATTACATGGCGCCCATGGCTACCTCCTTTGTCAGTTCTTCAGCGAAGAAACCAATCGTCGGGAGGATGAGTACGGCGGGTCATTGCAGAATCGATATCGCCTCCTGGAAGAAATCATTGATGGTGTTCGTCACAATTGTCGTCCCGATTTTCAGCTAGGGGTAAGGCTGTCCCCCGAGAGGTTTGGTATCGATACTCAGGAAGCGGTTGAAATAGCGACGCTCTGTCTGAACGATGACCGTCTGGACTTCCTTGACATGTCATTGTGGGATGTATTTAAAGAACCGGTAGATGAAGCGTTTGCAGGCAGCTCACTGCTGGAATTGTTCGCTGGTCTTGAGCGGGCCCAGGTAAAGCTGGGTGTCGCCGGTAAGATCGGAACACCGCAGTTAGCTGATCAGGCAATGAATCATGAAATTGACTGGATCATGCTCGGTCGAGCGGCAATTCTGCAGCATGACTTCCCCAAGCGGTACGCCGCAGATGTCGGCTTTATACCCGTGCCCCTGCCCGTCACGAGGGACTATCTAGCGCACGAAGGCTTGTCTGTAAAATTCATCGACTACATGGCGACCTGGCCGGGGTTTGTAGAGGATTAGATGCTGATTGTGATGGCACTGAAGCGCGTGGTGTTGAACGACTCGCTCCAGGACCGCCAGAACAACAAATACCAGATCCGGGTCTTGATGAGCCGATGGACGTAGGTTATGCCGTGCTGTTTCTTGCTTCAGATGAGGCTAAGTTCGTCAATGGTGCGGAACTGCGCGTTGATAATGGTAGCGTGATTAATCCTGCTGTTTTGTAGCCATATTTGTAGATTCTTTTTTAGAGGTGGATGTAGCGGCCCGGGAGAGAACGCCTGTAAATTGTCAGTACCGCAACGGAATTCGAGAGGCTTATTAGCCAACGCCTGCGACGACGACAAATAAATACAGGTATTTCTTTTTTGGGTCTATACGTGCCACCATATCGCGTATTCGGTTTTTTTAAGGGATTGTGATGGGTGAAGTGACAACAACAGATTCAGGATTGCAGTACGAAATATTGGCCAGTGGTTCGGGTACGACACCCGGGCCGACTGACACGGTCAGTGCGCATTACCATGGCACATTTGAAGACGGCAGAGTATTCGATAGTTCTGTGGACCGTGGCGAGCCGATAGATCTTCCCGTGAACGGTGTCATTGCCGGTTGGACTGAAGCACTACAGATGATGAAAGAAGGCGACAAATGGCGGCTGATTGTCCCACCGGAGCTAGGATACGGTGCCAATGGGGTTGGGCCTATACCCGGCAATACGACGCTGGTGTTTGAGGTGGAATTACTGGTTGTTCGTTAATGCAGGGATACCTGTGGCAAGTCAACGTTTGTCTGTGATTTAGCGGGTGGTTTGGTTGCGCAACCGTCACCCGAAAGGCCTGAATTGGCGGATGGGTAATAAACCGTATGCCGGACACTTCAGCGGTAGGCAGTACATTTTCGACGACACAGAAGCCATTGGCTTGTAGATCGTCAAAGTGCTTGCCGCGCGCCTTATCATCAACCAATGATCGCTTAATGTCTGTCGAGATAGGCTTCTCCATCTGGAAGGTTGTGCGTAGTTGTCGCGCCAGAAATAAAATCGTCAATCATTTTGTGGAAGTGGCGTAATCGAATTTCCTGATCACATAAGTTCATGCCCTTAAATGAATCAGACTTAACGCCATCCTGCATAGTGGTCATGTTGGATCCATCCTGGGACAGGACGTTAGCGAGTACGGGGTCGAAGGTACCCCCAAAGGCCTCGGCGTAATCGATGCCATCGATGTGTCGGTGGACCTTGTTTTCGGGACGTTCTTGTGTCGGAGTGCCTGGTGGCAGATGCAGCATGATAAAAAAGTCGTAGTAACAGATGTTTGGATCTGTTGCATGAGGACGGTATCTGAATACCGCGCCGGCCTCTGGCGTTTGGGTAAAGGTCGCGCTGGGGAAGAAACTATAGTGATACTGATGAACGAGTTGTTCGTCATTCATCTTTTCAAAGGGTAGATAGGTTTCATCTTCAATAGCCCGACGTCGTCGAATTTCTTCGAGGTGCACGTCTTTTGCGGCGCCGGAGTAATCTTTAGTTCCGTTCTTTCGCCACCCCTCTTGATCACCCAGCATCATGCGTTGCCGAAGAGGGGTGATGGTATCCTGATCGTCGACGATTTCGCTGACGGTCCGATTGAAATTGATCATGCGTGAATGAACGCCCAATAGCTCAATGGGTATGTCATGACCTTCACCGAATTCGATCATGTCCGGATGCAGCTCACCAAAATGATAGCTTTCGTTAAAAGCATCCCATGCATGCTTCCAGTTGCCATTCCATTCAAACGTCTGGTAGTTCACCAGATGAAATTTTTCAAACTCGTAGGTCTCGAGTTGTACACCAGCTTCACCCAGGTATTCCTTTAGTGGGCAAGCGTCGTGATCCATGTTGAACCAGACCCAGCCTCCCCAGAATTCCACTTTCACGGGTGTCAGACCCAGGTCCTCGGTTGGAATACCAGCATCGAACTGACGGAAAAATTGCGGGTCGGCGACCTGCTTTAGGGTGCCGTCAGTGTTCCACTTCCAACCATGAAACGGGCAGGTAAACGTGTCCATGACACCAAGGTCAGATTGGCAGAGGCGATTACCCCGGTGTTGGCAGACGTTGTAAAAGCCACGTATTTGTTGATCATCACCCATCACAAAGATGAAAGATTCTTTACCCAGCTCGTGCACGTAGAAGGCGCCGGGTTCTGTAAATTCGTCGATGCGAGCAGCGAGTTGCCAGGTTTTGGTCCAGATTTTGTCCCACTCGGCCTTCATAAAAGCTGGTGAGAAATATCGTTCGCCATCAAGCTTCTCAAGGCCAAGGTCAGCGTTTTTAACACGCGGGATAAATGGGGGGGCCTTGAATGCTCTTTCGGTGGGTTCTGTGCGTTCAAGAATTTCACGTTCAATTTGTGCCATTTTTTTGCCTTTGTAGCTTCGTGTGAAGTGAGGTAAAGGGGCTAAAGCAACAATACCCGCACGCCGCAGGTTTTGGAGTTAATGGTCGGTACCTGCTGATTGTGTGTCTTAATTTGTATTAGCGTGAACCAACTGCTGGCAGAGTAAAATCAATATACACACATTTTTTTCCGTGGGTCAAATTTTTTGGGGTTAGAAAAAGCGTGATTTAAACACCCGATAAACCCCTTGAGCTGCAATGTTTGGTACCTCCACTTGTCGTGAAAATATTTTCCCGCATTTTCCTGCAGCAATCTATATATAGGGGAAATATATAGGGGAAATCTTCGGAGGCCTGTAGGCTGAAAATTGCTAATGCAGTCGAGCTACATTTTAAAGTTAGGCTTCCAGTTTATTAGCTAACAAGATTCGATCCACAACGAACATTGATTATTTTGCATTTGCAGAGAACTGTGAGTTATTGTCTTGGTCCGCTGCTGTAGTCGCTGATCCTATGGTTTTTTGTAAAATCAGTATCAGTTTTTTTGCAGTAACACTTTAAATCGGACGACTCAGGGCAGTTCTTTATTTTCGCCTGACTAGTTGTAACTAAGTAAGGGGAAAAGCTGTGACTATACCGGCGGCTGGAACGTTAACCTGGCGAGTGCGACTTATGTTCGCTGTGGGACAAATACCTGAGGGCGTGCAGTCAACGTCTTTTGGGTTTTTCCTGCTATTTTTCTACAATCAGGTATTGGGTTTGTCCGGGTTTCTGGCCAGTCTGGCGATTGTTATCGCGCTGTTGGTCGATGCGGTGAGTGATCCAGTCATTGGCTCGTGGTCGGATGGCATCCGCCATCGTTGGGGTCGTCGGCATCCGTTTATGTATGCCGCCGCGGCGCCCTTTGCGATCTGTTTCTACTTTTTGTTTTCGCCGCCTGCGGGACTTACCGAAACACAGGTTTTTATCTGGTTGGTCGTGTTCTCAGTACTGACTCGAACGACCCAGTCAGTCTATTCAATTCCACATACTTCGCTTACAGCCGAACTTTCTACCGATTACCACGAGCGGACATTGTTGTCTTCACTTCGATCATTGTTGCAGTCTGTTGGTACCTTGATGGTATTTCTGATCGGTTTGCAGATATTTTTCGGAGCGACGCCTGAATACCCGAATGGCCAATTAAACCCAGCGGCCTATCCAAGATTCGCGGGAATGTTCTCTGTTGTTATTTTCGTCGGTGTTCTTTTGACCGCGTATGGAACACATAGCCACATTCCGTATTTGCCCCAGGCTAACCCTAATGGTCATCGCTTTAGTTTGCAGCAGGTGATGCGTGAGGCAAGTATGGCTTTCGGGTTGCGTTCGTTTAAGGCCGTGGTGCTAACCGCTGTGCTTTTTGGTATGACCATGGGTATGGTTTCGGCCTTGTCAATTTATCTGGGCACTCTTTACTTTCAATTCAGCCTGGAGCTGATAGGGCTTAGTTTTCCAGCTTCTGTCCTGGGCAGTTTTCTGGGTGCGGGGCTGGCAGCGCCGTTGGGACGCATCTTTCAGGAAAAGAAAACTTTGCTGATGGGAGGGCTCATCTGGTATGCCCTCTGGAATACTTTGCCTATCATCCTGAGTCTATTGGGGCTCTTCCCGAAACCGGGTGACCCTTTATTGTTTTATCTGGTGATGACGTCCAACGCTATTTGCAGCATGGGTATTGGCGTTCTGACGGTAATGATCGGTTCGATGATCGCTGATATTACCGACCAGCATGAAGAGAAACACGGCAGTAGAAGCGAAGGCATCTATTATGCTGCTTCATCATTCGCGGCGAAGGCGATTGGCGGATTTGGTATTGTGATCTCCGGGGTTGTAGTAGATCTGGCAGGCATTCAACGCAATGCAACAGTGGAGACGATTAATCCCGAGTCACTGCGGACCCTGGCCATGGCGATGGGACCTGGTGTTCTGATAATGATCGGCGTCACTGTAGTCGCCGCGAGTTTTTACGATCTTTCACGTGCAGAGCACAGTCGGATTCGCGCAGTAATCCTGGCCGAGGGTCGACAGCCCTGACTCTGATCCGCTCCGGGGTACGGGGTATTCAACCTGTCGGCAATGTCGATTCTTGACCTGAAAAAAGTGCCATATGCTATAATTTTGCAATCTCTCTGCTATGCATTCCCTCTGCAAAGAGTGAGTGAAAGCGGTATGAGTGGTGTCGCCGGGTGAGCCGGAAAATCCCATCCCAGAGCTCAAATGCTTAAAAACAAGGATGCTTATAATATTAATGCATATGTATATGTTTTAAGTTCGTTAGGTGATCTAATCCTCCACGCAGGATTGTGAAAGCCGTATTAAACCTTAGACCTCTGAGGATTTGAATTTTCCCCTGCACATTAAGCCACCCTAAAAAGGGGGCGTGAACCAATGCCATGGGGGAAATATGACTAAATTACCAATTGGGGGGCGACTTGCGCTCCTGACAACAGTATCTGTGATGGGCGCACTCTCAGTGATGAGTTCGTCAGTTTTTGCCGAGGAATCGGGTCGGCAAATCGAGGAAGTGATTGTAACCGCTGAACGACGTGAAGC
>JABJED010000350.1 GCA_018665025.1 Gammaproteobacteria bacterium | reverse complement strand
TTGAGGCGGCATAGCCATTTCTCCTGGATTCAACGGCTGCTTCGATCATCCAGATTGCCACCATCACCGCCATCGAGCACCACGACGTCCCCATTAACCCGAGCTATGGTGCCACCAAGGCCGCGACGATCAACCTGATCGCGCAACTGGCACAACGCTGGGGTGGCGAGGGTATTCGCGCCAATACCGTCTCACCCGGACCAATACTCATTAAGGATGGGCGATGGGATGACATTCGCTCAAGGCTGCCTGACCTCTACGAAAAGGATCGACTGCAGCATCCCAGCAAACGTATGGGTACTGGTGACGAAATCGCTGACGTCGTTACTTTCCTGGCTTCACCAAGAGCCAGTTGGGTTACCGGAGCAAATGTTGTCGTTGACGGTGGGTATACTAAACAGGTTGGGTTTTAAATCAGCTAGTCTCTCCCCGGGGGATTGCCCGCCAGATAATCATTAAGTACTTCATGAAAGCGGTGCACACGTGTTTCCTGGGCCGCAAAATAGGGTTCCTGGTAGCCCCTCGAGAGCCAACCGATTCTTTGACCCTGGGTGAGTTGCCAGTCCTGGAACACCACCAGGTCGGACAAGTCCTGCACAAAGGATCCGTCACCGTATACTCGAGAATCCAGCGCGGCTAGACGGGACTGCAACTCTATCGCCGCCGCTAGTAACCGCTATCTGGGCTTGAGGAACACCCCTCGAACTCGCGCTCCCTGTTATAACGGGAAACTTAGTTCGACGTTAAGTACACAAAGGTCTTCCAAAACCCCGGGTTTACACAGTGATCAATCCAAGCTTATATTGCATCGACCAATCGATTCACTCGCCCGACAGATACCCGGAGAGCCCATGCCAAAGGATAAGCCCGCGTTTTCCCAGCCACCCAGGTTCGACAGCTTTGTTCCAAAGCCCTGGGTACAAGACCTGTACCCAAATGATGCCAAACAACCACCACCGGGTTTACTCAACGAATCATCAGACAACCTCGCCACAACTGACATCCCGACTGAACGCTACTGGTCCCACGAATGGCACAAAATGGAAGTTGACCGTGTCTGGAGGAAAACCTGGCAGGTTGCCTGCAGGATTGAAGAAATTCCGAATGATGGTGATTTTGTGGTCTACGACATCGTCGACGACAGCGTCATCGTCGTTCGATCTTCAACGGGAGACATCAAAGCCTTCACAAACTCTTGCCTGCACCGCGGCACTTCAATTGTTGATGGTGCCGGCTCGGTCGAAGAGTTCCGTTGCCCCTACCATGGATGGTCTTACAACCTGGACGGTCAACTGACGTCACTTCCTGCGGCCTGGGATTTTTCTCATCTAAACATTGACGAACTAAAACTCCCAGCCGTACAGGTCGATACCTGGGCAGGATTCGTGTTCATTAACCTGGACCCGGAGTGCGCCACACTAAATGAATATTTGGGTGTACTGCCTGAGCATCTCAACGACTTCAACATCGATAACAGGTACAAGGCGGTACACGTTTCCAAGGTTGTTCCCTGTAACTGGAAAGTGGCACAGGAAGCATTCATCGAGGGATATCATGTCGCGGAAACTCATTTCGAAAAAACACTTGAAGGAAAAATCGCGGTCTCAGGCGCGGCTGTTTCAAATTACGACACCTCTATACAGTACGATTACTGGAAACCTCATGTCACCAGAATGAATATGCTGGGCGGCATTCCCAGTGGCTACATCAGTGACCAACTTCAAAGTGAGCAGGCGATTGTTGATGCTTACTTTGCTCGCAAACCAGGCGATAGCGTCACGCTGACAGAAGGCCAAACCGCGAGGTCGCTAATCGCTGAGCACAATCGCAGGGTTTGGGGTAAGTCTCACAATATAGACCTGTCAACCGCCAGCGACGCGGAAATGATCGACCAGATTCAATATACACTGTTCCCGAATTTTACGGTTTGGCCGACAATCGTCGCACCGCTGGTTTACCGTTTCCGGCCGGATGGTGATGACCCAAACCATTCAATCTTCGAGATCTGGATGTTACTTCCGATCGCAGATGATGGCAGCCATCCAACGCCAATGACGGAGTTGAGGCTAGACGAAGATCAGCTGTGGTCATCGGTTCCCGAACTCGGCGGATATGGCCCGGTGATCGACCAGGACACACCAAATTTCCCTCGAATCCAGAAAGGATTAAAGGCCAGCAGAAAAGGTGCAGTGAGTCTGGCTAACTATCAGGAGAACCGAATCCGAGTCTTTCATGAAACACTGGAAAAGTATCTTTTTGGACCCGATTCAAGCTTGCAGTAACCTGCGGCATGCCAGGCCACTCTGGAAGCGCATTCGGTCTAGTCAGGCAATTCCAGCACCCGCTTGGCAATGATATTGAGTTGGATCTCCGAAGTACCACCTTCAATTGAGTTTGCCTTGGAGCGAAGCCAACCTCGAGTGATCGACAGCTCTCTCTCAAGAAAACCGTCCCCGTCCCATCCCAGTCCCTGGACGCCCAGCATGTCCATCAAGACTTCAAAACGCCCTTTATTCTGCTCTGTCCCGTAGTACTTAAACATGGAGGATGCTGGAGATGGCGCTGCACTGGTTTTTGCCTCCAAAGCTGATCTGCGCAGGGTCAGGCTAAACGCCTTGGAATTCATTTTGTGCCGAGTGATTTTGTCTCGAAGGTTCGCATTGGCAATCTTGCCCTCAACTTCCCCTGTATATTTCTTTGCCTGATTTTCAATCGCGTGTTCCGGACTTTTGGGGGCACCCTGTGTGCCCATGCCTGCGACCATATTGCGCTCATGCTGAAGTAATCGTTTAGCAATCGGCCAACCTTTATTCACTTCACCGACCAGGTTATCCCTGCGCGCCCTGACATCCTCAAAGAATGTTTCACAAAACTGAGATGAGCCGCTGATTAACTGGATCGGATTGGCGGCAACACCCTTGGACGTCATATCGAACAGGATAAAGCTGATGCCGTCGTGTTTTGGTACATCCGGGTCAGTGCGAACCAGACAAAATATCCAGTCCGACAGATGCGCAAAGGAAGTCCATGTTTTCGAACCATTGATCACGTATTCATCGCCGTCTAGCACCGCCCGCGTCTGCAGGCTCGCGAGGTCCGAACCCGACCCGGGCTCGCTGTAGCCCTGGCACCAGCGAATTTCTCCGCGAACTATTTTGGGTAGATGTTCGCGTTTTTGGGCTTCACTGCCAAACTCCAGCAAAACAGGCCCCAGCATACTAATGCCAAAGGACAGTAACGGAGACCTCGCGTTAATCCTTGCAAGCTCATCCTGTAGAATTCTGTTTTCTTCCCGGGTTAATCCGCCTCCTCCATACTCGCTCGGCCACGTTGGACAGGTCCAACCCTTTGAACCCATATTATCCAGCCACACCTTCGCGTCTGGATGAGAAAAGGTTCCATTTCTACCACCCCAGACCCAGTCTTCCTCAGTTCCTTTGGTGCGCATCTTTTCAGGGCAGTGTTCAGCCAGCCAGTGTCGAACGTCGTTTCTAAATTCTTCCATAGAACCTCAGGTATGCCCCCCATTGGAGCATGTTGAGCCTAACATTAGAGCCAATCTGGCCAAATGTCTGCGCTGTGATGATTAGGGGATGCAGTATAAAAAAGATGGCCCCAGATTACCTCTCGACAACCTGGGCCCGGGGGGAGGGTTTACATGCTGTAGCTCGCAGTAATGCCATAGGTTCTTGGCATCGCTGTTAGCTTAACGATCACATCGTTAACCTTGCTGTGCCGGGTCCAGTAGTATTCATCGGTGACGTTACGTCCCCACAACCAGATTCTCCAATTGTTGTTCTCAATGCCAGCACGCACATCCACCAGTGTTCTATCGGGTACAGGAAGCGTTGTGTCTCCTGATTCTTCCTGGGCATCTTCGCGTGTACACGGGACGCCTGGCTCTTTACATTTATCAACAAAAAACGAGCTGGTCTCTAACGATATCTTCATGGTGTTCTCCCTCCAGAGTTGAATTAACCGATCCCGGGAGCACCGCGATACTGGTAACTAATGATTTCACCACTTATGATTCATCGAACCATCTACTCAAGAGCCCCTAATGTCGGAAGACAACCCAATAGCATCAGAAAAGTGGCAGACTCAAAAGAGCTCCCTCACGCGCGATAGAATTGTCATCGCCGCACTCGAATGTATTGTTGAATTTGGCTACGAAAGTACCACGATGGCCAAGATCGCAAAAAAGGCCAAGGTTTCTCAAGGTTCCATGCAGTATCATTTCCCCGCAAAACTGGACGCGATCAAGGCTGCGATCAACTACCTGCTGGCAAAACGGCTTACCGACCACCAGCGAGATCTCGAGGAAATACCGGTTGGTGTTGATTCAATGGCACACGCTATTGAAGTGTATTGGCACCATCTGAACGAGGGGCACTATGTTGCCTACCAGGATCTGGTCATTGCAGCACGTACTCATCCTGAACTAGCCACGGTTCTTGAACCCGCGTATCAGCGGTTTGTAAAAGCATGGCGGCGGGATGCGCTGAATTTAATTCCTGAGTGGAACGGGAAAAAGGAAAAGTTTGAGCTCATCTGTGATATCGGTCAGTACCAGATGGAAGGCCTGGCATTCGGCAGACTGAACGGCCAGTTGAGTGACAAGCAAACCAGGGTGGTTCTCGACTTTACCAAAGACCTGCTGTCTAAGATGACTGCCGAGCTCTAACCCGGCCATAGTCATCTTCGTTTAATCTCCAATTCGATTAGTGGTAGCATATCGAAATATTAATTCGCTCACATTGTTTTTATACCCTGGTTTTTATAATTGTGACCAACCGCCTTTTTTTCGAAAGGTAATCAGGGCAATGCATATAGATCGCCACCAGACTATACATTCGGCTGATGCTAGCACGGCCAACCAACTCATTGAGGAGACCCTATGACTAACCGGACTTTTGATTACATTACCTACGAAGTTGAAAAGGGCCGAGCCCGTATCACACTTAATCGACCCGAAAAACGCAATGCGCTATCAATGGAGCTGGTGGAAGAACTGCGCGATGCATTGTGGGAAGCAGACGACGACAAGGCCGTTCACTGCGTTATTCTAAAGGGCGCCGGCACTTCATTCTGTGCCGGTTACGATCTCACCGCCAAACGGCAAGCAGTCGACGACGGTGTTAAGCGACGTAAAGGCGCCGGTTTTGATGATGACACCTGGCGAATAGAACGATTCCAGCGATCACTTCGAACCCTCACCGAGATGCACAAACCCACGATCGCCCAGATCCACGGTCATTGTTATGCCGGAGGTACTGATCTGGCACTCTATTGTGACATGCTGATATGCGCGGACAACGCCAGTATTGGCTATTCAGCGCTACGCAATATGGGCGCCGCACCTAATCAGATGTGGCTCTATCATATTGGCCCACAGTGGACCAAGCGCCTGCTATTAACCGGCGATACCTTAAGCGGCGAAGATGCAGCCAAAATCGGGCTGGTACTTAAGTCTGTGCCTGAAGAGCATCTGGAGGGGGAAGTGGAAGGTCTCGCTGATCGGCTTAGCTGGATTGATCCCGAAATGTTGTCAACCAACAAACGAATTATCAATGTGGGTATGGAACTCATGGGATCAACCGTGCTGCAACGCCTTGCTGCGGAAAATGACGCGCGTGCACATACGACCCAGGCGGCCAGAGACGTCTTCAAACAAATTGGTACAGAAGGTTTGCGAGCCGCGCTACGCGACCGTGACGCACCTTTCGGCGACAGTCGCGCAAGAGTTGAAGGTCCTGAACTGCGTGATGAAGACGGCAGACTCATACCGTTAGACTGAGCCGGTTTCAAAAATCAGGAGAATCACCACATCCGGGTGACGGATAAAAATGATCCTAAGCATGCATTCATCATGACAGAACTATCAGTGGAAGAAGCGATATTCACCACCCGCTCAATGCGACATCTAAAGCCCGACCCGATACCCAAGGCTGACCTGGAATTCATCATTGAAGCAGCAACGATGGCCCCTTCTGCGGGCAACTACCAAATGTGGGCATTTGTTGTGGTCACCGATGAACAGACAAAGCAGGGAATCGGAAACGCTTACCGTGAGGCAGGAACCGCCTATATTAAAGACACTGTGCTGGCGAATCCTGACACCGATGATGAGCGCCGCCGGGTCTATACCCAGGCGATGCACACGGTAGAACATCTGGCTGAAGCACCGGTGATCATCGTCGCCTGTTTAACACAGCCGTGTCCTGACGACGCCGCCACCGGCTCCGGCCTGTTTGGGTCCATATACCCTGCCGCTCAAAATCTGATGCTGGCCGCAAGATCAAGGGGCCTGGGCAGCGTATTACTCACACTGGCGACCGATTATTCACCCACGTTGCCGCACTCGGTCAAACCCGTAAAAGAGATTCTTGACCTGCCGGAAGACGTTGGCAGCGTCGCCCTCATTCCTGTTGGCTATCCGAAGGGTCAATGGGGACGGCCAAGACGAGAAGACGTCGCAAACAGCCTGCATTGGGAAAAGTGGTAACGCGTTACGCTGAGGACCAAGCTTACGCCCCGCCAGTACCCCAACGAATACCACGACGCAGCAGTTCGTAGTAGACAGGTGAATCCCAGGAACCTCGTACCACCGGGACAATGTCTGCCATTGGTTTCATATCGTGCTTTCCTGTGCAGTGCCCCAGGGAAAGATACAGGACTTCTCCATCCCCGTAAGGATGCAAATACATCTGCGGGTTGCTATCTCTATCAGTACCATAGTCAGACTGGACGTAACCCATCGATCGTTCGCTGTAGGACGCCTCAAGCAAAACTGTCTGCTCACCCTGAGGCTCGCAGTAGTATGGCTCTTCATCCTCGACATCAAAATCCTCAATGCCTTCTGTGAGCGCGTGAACTACATCGGTAACACGTACGTGTATCTTTTGATTGGCGGGATGCGCGACGAAGCGATTACCTAATACTTCCATAAACGTTGGTGCCACATCAGGTGTATCCACCCGGCCATCATCTGTAAAATCAAGTAATGCGCTGGTCGCATGGAGCGCAAACCAACGCCCACCGTTTCCTATAAATTTCGCCAGGCCTTCTTGTTCCTCGGGTGTCGGTCTGAGATCACAGGTATAGGTAATCAGCAGCGTAGAGTTGGAAATGGCTTCAACGTCACTGAAGCTATCTGCGACGCGCGTATGTATGTCCTCGTTCTCACCCAGTAATTTCAACAATTCCAGTCGGGCAAAGTTGGTATCGTGATACTTGGCATTGCAAACGAGATAGACGTCAATTTTTTGATCTTTTTCCACGAATTTCCCTTTTGATTTCTAATGGATTATGAGTTGGTTAAGCACGATCTTCAGTTAACTCTCGATTACCAATATAGCATTGGATTCGGTAAAAAAAACAGGTCCCTATGGCACTTACAAGTGTGCCGAGTTGTAAGGCATACTTCACAATCAAAAGAAAAAATAGCACCATAACGAGACAGCCCCTTGCTTACTAAAGATCAGATCAATAGCTGGAAGCACGAAGGTGCATTCGTGATGCAACTTCCCAGCGAGGTGATCAATCCACCTCTCAATTGGCTGAACAACAATTTCACCCTGGATCAGATTGACCCTGATCACCTGGACTTCGGGTCGCCGGACCAAAAGTTTGAGTTTCCAACTTCAATAGCACCGTTAGATGATCTAGTCCTGAATGAGCACTTGATAGTCGCGGCTCAACAGCTCCTGGATAGTATTGACATTCGGCTGCTGCAGGCAGACCTCTGGCCGAAGATTGGCGTCGGGTCCGACAATCATGAGGCGCAGGCGAATACTGATCAGCGCATGCACATGGATTATGGCAACAACACTATGCTGCACCCGGACTGGCAATCTCCTGAAGCTGTGGCAGCGATTATCTATTATGACGATGGCGTTGAAACCGCTGGGGGAACCGCTTATGTGCCAAGGCAAGGTGACGCGGACCCCGTTTACCAACCGCCTTTCATACACATGCCTGGGCAGGCGGGAAAGCCATTTTTTAATGATCGCCGAACGGTTGAAAGCTGGTTCGACAAAAATGATTCAGACGCTCATAAACTTCGCAGTGAGCTGTATCTGCGGGAACAGCTTGTGAACTTCAAACCCGGCACGATTCTTTTTTACCGCCATGATCTCTGGCACAGGGGCACACCGGTGACGCCTGGAAAATTACGACGAGTTCATAACCTGGCCTGGCGGCGTGCTGACGCCAGGGGCTGGAGTAACTGGAACCAAGGATGGGCCCGACAAAGTTACTATGGCCATGTCGAATCGATTATTGGTCGTTCGACACCCCTGCAACGCAGTTTGCTGGATTTCCCCATGCCCGGTGACCGCTACTGGACCCCGCAACGGATTGATCATGTTGATGCGCGATATGGCTTTTACGGGTTTGACTCAGCGCCTTATCGACAGGCCCTGTAATACGGGATCGTTACCAGAGATCTGCAATACGGGCCTTCGTAGCACTGCCCGCCACGCCAATACTCACGTCATCGTCAATAACTCCGCCCAGCAAAGCCTTCCCCAATGGGGAACCAGGTGTGATGACAATGACTGAGACACCCCCCAGGCTAACCACCAATCCTCCACTCGCAGGACCGATAAACAGGAAACGTGTTTCTCCTGTTTCATGCTCGAGTTTCAGCACCGAGCCAACTTCTACGATGGCGTGATCCTTCAGGCGCTTCCTTAACGAAACATACGCTGCCAGATCCTTCTCCAACTGCACCACACGCTCTGATTGTCCATGTGCGAGATAGGCAGCTTCCAGACCCAGGGTGTCGTATTTGTTTTCAGCGGCATTCTCTTTGTTTGTCGCCGTTGCTCGCGCTTCTTCGGCAGCAGCCAGAGAATTGTTTAATGTAGAGGTGATCTCGCCAACAATAGCGTCAAGCAGCAACGATTTATTCATTTAACTTATCCAGACAACTCAACCTTACCGCTGCGCTCGCCAGGCCTTTTCATCGACCCATGCTGAATGGAAACCAAAAGGCACTCGCGCCGGCATCACAACGCGGGCAACCGGACCCTCTTCAAACCTTACAGCATCAAGGACAATGCATTCGCTTCGCTGAAGTTTTTCATCCCAGACAAAACCAATAACCCAACCGTCTTCTTCATTCAGCGCATCAGGTTTGGGTGCAAAGATTGGCTCACCGCCTAATCGACCAGGACCATAGGGATAGTGAACGCTGGTTTCATTAATCAGGTCATATTTAATAATGCCGTCGAAGCCGGATTCCAAGGTGTCGCCGGCGATTCTGGCCGCGTACGTGAACTGGTTTCGAATACCCATATAATCTTCATTGATCCGCGCAAACTCACAGCCCCATTTAGTATCCAGGGACTTCTCTTGCACTTCTCCTGTTTTAATATTCAAACGCCACTGGTGCAGCATTGGCAGATCGCTGCGATCTCCGGCCTGTGGTTTTACATCGTCACCGATACTGTTGCGCTCTGACCTACAGCCCTCGACAACGATTTCATCACCGTCCTCAAATGCGTTGACTGTGTGGTAGCAGTAGCAACTATCAACATCAAACCACTTAATCTCATTGCCATCTGCACCGCGAGCCAGGACGCCAAAACGTGAGCCATTTTCCTCTTCGAAATACAACATGCTCTTGCCTTCGGCCATGCGCCCAAAGTCAAAGACACATGGCAGGTCCATGATCACAGTGTGGTTAGACGTGATCGCACAGTCATGCATCATGACTGGCTTGGGTATGTCGACGTCTGTGGTATGAATAAGCTCACCCGCTTTGGTGATCAGCGAAACCGAGCAGTACGGTTTGCTTGTCACGTTGTATCCGTAAGTGACCAACTCGCCGGTACGCGGATCAATTTTTGGGTGCGCGGTAAAGGGATGCTTCAAACGACCTTCGTAATCAACCTCTCCGACAGGATCAAGGTTAGGCAGTTTAAGCTCGAAAGGATGGGCTCCCTCCTGCAACGCAAGGAACTTACCCGCATGGTAGATCATGGCTGTATTGGCGATATTTTTGGAAGCGCCATATTGCTCCGCATCTTCAGGTTTCGTCTTTAGCCCGTCCCATATGACACCGCCCTTTTCCTGCTCTGCCAGGTGGCCTTCCGTTTCAACAAACCGGTTGATATAGGTGACCTTACCCTGGTCAAAAAAGACTTCATGGATCATGCCATCACCGGCAAAAGGATGGTAAGACTCCGGGTCATTAACGAACACCGGGTTTGCGCCAATACGCAGGAACGCCCCATTGAGCGCCTCTGGAACCACACCAATAATTTCCAGGCAAGGTTCATTGTGTTCCTGCTGAACCGGCGCAAAGTTACCCTTAAAGTACGGCACAGTGGAGTTTTCAATATCAGATATTCGCATGTTTTATAATCAGGTTAGTAGATCGCGACAATTTCCCATACCGCCTTCCTTGACGCAAATCATTACACTTTGAAAATAGACTTCCATCAGGCTTCGTGTTGTCAAATTCAAGTCACGAATATCAGGGTGCGAGCGCCAAAAGGCTTTCCTAAAGGCGTTCCAATATGCGGCACATTAATCAATAAGACCATCACATTACGTGTTGGCATTAATTAAGTCCCTATAGGCACGCGTTGATGTAATGGCCTGAAGGCAGCGACGGTATTAAGGCAGATATGCAAGCACATCATCGTGCCGTAGTGTCCAATTCCGAGCTGTTACACGCTAAAGCTGGCCCAATACCGTGCGGCAATGTTTACGTCGACCACATTGACCATTACAATCACAACCCTGACTATCCTAGACCAACCTGATTAACGCCAGAGAGAAACAATGAGTGAAGCTCGAACCAGTTCTGACGATTCAACAAACCTGCCGCCGAGACCTGGATCGGAGGGCACTGAGTCATCCACAGTAATACCATCGGCCTATGATCTTGCTCTCGAGGATATCAACCCGATCAATCCCCATCTATGGAGCCAACATCGCTGGAAGGAATATTTCGAACGACTCAGGGCTGAAGACCCGGTGCATTTCAACCAAACAGATCTGGCGGGCAGATATTGGTCCCTCACCAAATACGCAGACATCAAAAAAGTGGATTCCGACTGGCAGAATTTTAGCTCGGCCCAGGGCATAACGCTCGGTCTGCCCATTGACGCTGAACTACCAGAGGGTGCATTGGGCATCACAACATTCATCGCCCAGGATCCACCAGAGCATGATGACCAGCGCAGGACCGTTACCCGGGCTGTCGCACCACCCAACCTTGTTGAAATGGAGCAGTTGATTCGCGAGCGGACCGGCAACGTCCTGGATTCCTTGCCGGAAGGTGAAACATTCGATTGGGTGGACACCGTCTCTATCGAACTAACCACCATGATGCTGGCAACACTCTTCGATTTCCCTTTCGAAGACCGACGAAAACTAACGCGATGGTCAGACATCACCTTCGCCATTCCTCAGCCCGGCGGCATTATCGAGTCGGAGGAGCAAAGACGCACTGAGTTGCTCGAATGCCTGGAATATTTTACGGGGCTCTGGGACGAGCGGTTGAAAAACCCCGGCAACGATCTTGTCTCCATGCTCGCACACGGCGATGACACCAAAGACATTTCCCCTATGAACTACCTGGGAAATCTTCTGCTACTGATTGTAGGTGGCAACGACACCACCCGGAACAGCATGTCTGGTAGTGTCTATGCACTGAACAAGTTTCCGGAACAGTATGACAAGCTCATTGCGAATCCCGCGCTGATTCCGAAAATGGTCGCAGAACTCATCAGGTGGCAAACGCCCTTGGCCTACATGAGAAGAACTGCGAATCGCGATTGTGACATCGGTGGTAAACAGATCAAACAAGGCGATCAAATACTCATGTGGTACGCCTCTGGAAATCGCGACTCCGATGTATTCGACAATGCCGACGAACTGGATATCGAACGCCCCAATGCTCGGCAGCACCTTTCCTTTGGTTTTGGCATACACCGTTGCATGGGTAACCGGCTTGCTGAATTGCAACTTCGCATACTATGGGAAGAAATTCTCACGCGATTTGAGAAAATTGAGGTTCTCTCGGAACCAGAGCGAACCTTCTCGTCATTTGTAAACGGTTATACCCATCTTCCAGTGAAGGTGACCCGAAGAAAAAGCTGATCGCGATACGACGCTCTGACTCTCCAATATCATATCCGGCAATACTCCGGATTGTGTTCGAAGATCAACGAAAGCGACCTACCCAGGGTGACATTTGCTTTTTTCGAGCAGATCGAAAAAATTGATGACGCGCTGCAAGAAAAAATAAGACGACGGCCACAAACGCATCCCAAGATAGCTTACTTGCTATAGTGCGGACCGAGGGAAGCATCATGCTGTTACATACAAGCTGTAAACTGACATTTTATATCGAATCGCCGACGCCATTCATCTTGATGTTACGCCCAAGAAGTGGCGCCCAACAGTGGATTTCAAGTGAGGAATATTTACTGTTCCCGAGCGTACCCGCGGTTGAGTTTACTGACGACTACGGAAATCTGTGCCAACGGTTAGTTGCTCAGCCTGGTGAATTCAAGATTCAAACATCGGCTCGCGTCAAAACAACAGACTGGATTGACGTGGAACCTGGAGGTGACTTTGTCGGAGTTCAGTACCTGCCTGATAATGTTTTAAAGTACCTGCTTCCCAGTCGCTATTGTGAATCAGACAGATTTGGCGAGATGGCAATGCAGATTACCGCAGACCAGAAACCAGGCTACGACCAGGTCGAGGCCATCAATCAGTGGTTGCAACAATCCATCAGCTACAAGCCCGGCAGCAGCTACACGCCGCTTTCCGCCGTTGAAATCAACCTGCAACAATCGGGTGTTTGCAGAGATCTGGCACATCTCGGCATTGCACTCTGTCGAAGCCTGTGTATCCCCGCCCGCCTGGTAGTCGGTTACCTTTATGATTTAAGGCCAATGGAGCTGCACGCCTGGTTCGAAGCCTACGTCGCCGGACGCTGGTACACATTTGATGCTACCCAGGCATCAAAGCGCGGCGGTTATGTCGCATTGGGCTATGGCCGCGACGCGGCGGATGTCGCTGTTTACAATCAGTTTGGGCCAGCCGTCTACCCGACTGAGCAGCTGGTAGAAGTAAAGTTAGAACAGGCTTTGGTGAGCCCCAGTTAAGTTCTCAAGCGGGTCATCATCGCTATTGATGACCGTATCAGGTGACTTCTGTCACTGATTGTTGCTATTTTTAGGCCTGAAACCAGGGAATGAACTCTATGTATGACTCGATCGTTAGAAACGGCACTATTATCGATGGAACGGGAAACGACCGTTTTGTTGCTGATATCGCGATAAAAGATGGCAAGATCGCCAAAATCGGGCAGATCACAGATCCAGCCACCAACGAGATCGACGCAAAAGGCAAGTTGGTCACCCCTGGGTGGGTCGATATCCACACACATTACGATGGCCAGGCAACCTGGGACCCTTTACTTGCACCCTCCAGCTGGCACGGCGTCACTACTGTTGTGATGGGGAATTGCGGTGTTGGGTTCGCCCCGGTGAAACCAGATGATCGAAACTTCCTGATTGAGCTAATGGAAGGCGTTGAAGATATTCCAGGCGCCGCGCTGTCCGAGGGTATCGATTGGCAGTGGGAGAGCTTCCCGGAATACCTGGACACCCTGGAGTCCATACCACGAGCTATAGATGTTGCAACACAGGTGCCTCACGGTGCTATCCGCGCCTACGTCATGGGTGAGCGTTGTAATACGGATTACGCACCAACCCAGGCAGAGATCGATGAAATGGCAGTGCTGGTTCGTGAAGGCGTCGAAGCAGGGGCCCTCGGGTTCTCAAGTTCCAAAACCTTGCTGCACAAAGATATTCATGGCGAATATATGCCAGGCACCTTCTCCGGCAATGATGAAATGCTGGCCCTTGGCCTGGGCATGAAAGGACTCAAAAATTCCGTCTTCGAACTTGTTTCTGATCACCTGGGAGATGACAAAGAGTGGGCATGGGTAACTGACTTCCAGAAGCAGACCGGTTTGACCGTTACACTCATCGCCACAACGGCACCGGCCTACGAAAACGGCAAGATGTATAAGCTTGCGGAACAGGCAAGAGCTGAAGGTCGCGAGATCAGGCCTCAGGCTGCTGGTCGCCCAACAGGTGTCCTGCACGGGCTGCAATCCAGCTTCAATGCTTTTGTAGGTCATCCAACATGGCGCAACGAACTGGCGAACCTTGACCACGACTCTTTACTGGCGCGACTTGCCGAACCAGCAACAAAAGCCCAGATACTCTCAGAACAATCCATCATAAAAGGCGGATTGATGCAGGACCTTCCAGGTCTGATGGGACAGGTTTTCCCTCTAGGAGAGAATCCAAATTACGAACCTCTGCCTGAAGAAAGTATTGCCGGTATCGCAAAAGCCCGCGGCCTTGACGTTATGGATGTCATGTATGACATGCTTGTTGCCAATGGCGGCAAGGAACTCTTCTATCAGCCACTCGGTGGTTATCAGGGGTTTTCGCTGGACTATCAAAAGAAATTACTGGAACACCCGAACGTATTGTTCGGACTAAGCGATGGCGGTGCACACTGCGGTGTGATCGCTGACGCAGGAATGCCCACATTCATCCTGACTCACTGGGGTCGTGATCGAACCAGAGGTGACAAAATGTCGCTGGAGTTTATCGTGAAGTCACTCACCTCCAGTACAGCACATGCCTATGGTATGTTCGACCGGGGACTACTCACTGAGGGCATGATCGCAGACATTAACGTTATCGACTTTGACGGGCTCCGGTTACACCGACCCGAAGCAGTGTTCGATTTACCCGCAGGTGGAAGGCGCCTTGTGCAACGTGCTGAAGGCTACGAGATCACCATTAAATCTGGCGAAGTTATCTTCAACAATGGGCAGCACAGCGGCGCCCTGCCAGGGAAGCTGGTTCGACGTAGTGACGCCCAAGGCGTATCTGCAGCCTCTTAATCACAAATCAAAAAACACATTAAGGAACAAGTTATGTCTGAAGCCTGGATCATTGACGCCGCCCGAACCCCGAGGGGTGTGGGAAAACAGGGTAAGGGAGCACTCTGGGAAATCCATCCACAGAAATTGTTGTCTACTGTTCTTTCGGCACTTGCCGAACGAAACTCCCTCACGACAGAGGAGATCGACGACGTAATCATTAGCTGCAGCAGCCAGTTTAAAAAACAGGGTGCCTGTATAGGCCGGATGGCGGCTCTGGATGCGGGTTATTCCAACAAAGCCTCAGGCGTTACGTTAGATCGCTTCTGTGGAGGCGGAATCAGCGCAGTGAACATGGCAGCAGCCAGCATCATGAGCGGCATGGAAGACCTGATCGTCGCTGGCGGCGTCGAAATGATGTCGTACACATCAGCCGAGGGCTCACCCAACCCGTTAGACGCAGGTAACCTTGAC
>JABJED010000349.1 GCA_018665025.1 Gammaproteobacteria bacterium | reverse complement strand
AATTTTCTGGGTAGGCATGTCACAGCCGGAAGAGTTATCCGAAATTAGATTCTTAAGATTTAGGATTCTAATGCAGAACATACTTGATGGTCTTTGGGATGTTCATTCTCGCACCACATTGACAGGTTTATCCCCAGAGATTTGGGAATCGTTAGGCGTAAAAGCAGTCGAAAGAATGATCGACTCCAATGGTGGACGTCGTGTTTGGACGCAATTCAGATCGGCCTACCCTCCTGAGTTTCGGCTTGCCATGGATGCAATTCTTAGTCGAAACGGCCCCTAACCCCATTGTTCTGTCTTACTGCACGTTTGCGCGGTGTCCATGATTTTATTGGCGCCTCCCTGATCGGGGATGGGTGGTAGAAAAAACCAGGCTGCGGATGATGTAGAAACGAAGAAAAGGCGCTCAGGCTAATCAAGCCTGGCGTCGGTATATTGGTTTCAGTTTAGCATTGAATAACATAGGGTCCTGGCCTGCCCTGACAACAAAGCAGTGCCAGTACCTAGAGCCTGATAATTTTCGGTTCAGCCTCAGGTGTCGGTGTAAACCGCTGAAAATCGGGTGCCGGACTTCATTTGTAAGCCGTTTTCTATTTGTTGACTGTTTTTTTATCGAAGCCCGCCAGTTTTTTATAAGCCATGCTGACGGCATCCAGATCTGTGTAGGGCACACAGTGATGTTCATCCGGACACTCGCCGGAGCACTGGTCTTCCACCATCTGCAGCACTCGCTCGGGTCCAGCCTTGCGGTTATCCAGCGTGATTTTAGCGGTTGGGGAGAGCCGTTCGGATTGGTAAGCAGCTAATGCTTTGATGACATCGTCAGTGCCCTGCAGTTGGCGGGCCAGGGTAGCGGCATCGATAATGCCTTGAGAAGCCCCATTTGAACCGTTCGGGTACATGGCGTGCGCAGCGTCGCCTGCCAGGGTGACGCGATCAAAGCTCCATTGTGGCACCGGTTCACGATCTATCATGGGGAATTTGAAGATGTCTTGTGCGTCATGGAACAGTTGATTGGTTTGCAGCCAGGGAAAATCCCATTGTCTGAATTTGTCTGCGAATTCGCTCAGCTGACCTTTACCACGCCAGTCATCGGTCCTCAGGATGTCTTTTGGTACCCTGAGCTCAGCCACCCAGTTAATGAGCTGCTGGCCTTTCTCGTCTGGCGGTGTCAGCGGGTAGACCACTATTTTCTGGCTATTATGGCCGGCCATGATCATCGAGCGACCACTGAGAAATGAATCACTGTAGGTAGCACCGCGCCACAACATCAGGCCAGCAAACTGGGGATCACCCTGGTCGGGATAGAGCTGCTGGCGAACCGCAGAATTAATGCCATCCGCGCCAATGAGAAATTCAGCGGTTGCGTTTGACTGCTCGCCGGTTTCGCTGACAAAGTTACCTGTCACTGAGCTGCCGTGCTGATCGAAATTGAGCAGTTTTCTGTTGGTAATGACTGAATCAGGCCCCAGTGTTTTCAGCACCTTTTGCAGTAGAATTTGCTGTAGCCTGCCTCGATGAATAGAGTACTGGGGCACCTTGTAGCCTGCGTCCAGACCTCTTGGTTCGGTCCAGATCAGTTTGCCTTGCTTGCAGTAGAAACGAAGTTCTTTGGTGCGTATCGCATTATTATCGAGCGCTTCTTGCAGGCCATGAGTGAACAGATACTTAACGGAGTGAGGCAGCAGACTGAGGCCGACGCCCAGTTCTTTGATCTGTCCAGCTGCTTCAAAGACCTTGACCCTGAAACCGGCTTTATGGAGTTCCAAAGCCAGACACAGACCGACAATGCCTGCGCCAACAATGATGCCATCGGGGTTTGGTTTCATGACCTAAAGCTTCCTTGTGTATAGGTTCTATGGGGTTGGCTGCTTTTCCACCACTGCGATGGTCAGCCTGGATTCGCACACAAGTCGATGTTTGCTATCGCTGATCTGGATACCCCAGACCTGGGTTTTACGTCCAATATGTATTGGTCGGGCAACAGCAGTAACTTGCCCGCTGCTGACCGGGCGGATGTGGTTGGCGTTGATATCAAGACCAACGCACATATAGTTATCCTGATCCACGCAGCAATTGGCCGCATAACTGCCCAAGGTTTCTGCCAGTGCAACTGACGCTCCGCCATGCAGAATACCGTGTATCTGGGTGGTTCGCTTATCTACCGGCATGATAGCAACCATGGAGTCTTCAGTGATGTCGGTCACTTCAATACCAAGCATGGACACCATGGTTTGACTGTGCAGTTTCTGTGCTTCTTCAGGTGTCGGTGTTTTAAACCAGATTGCCATTTTTGTACCCCTTCCAAAGGATTCTAACTACAGCCTTGATTCACCTAATAATGATACCACTAGCTGTCGACACCCTTATCAGCACAGCGCGAATTTGGCTAAGACCCGCGAAGACGCAAGTCGCCAAATGCCGTTACCTTGGATAATTTGCAATCACCCAAAGAATGGCGGGTGACCTGTGCGGTCATCTGCACAAGAAACATTGGCTAGGGTATAGGAAGAATTAGCCACATTTATGGTTATTCCGCCAGATACACATTCCGCCCAAATCAGAGCTGGCTATATTCTTTGATCAAATCTGGTGGTTATTGATAAGTAAATCGTGCGGGTCACACAGTTATTCCCGTT